>NZ_JABXFD010000290.1 GCF_013372625.1 Actinomadura sp. BRA 177 | reverse complement strand
GCGGGCTTGTGCGGGGGTTCGTGAGTGTGGCCGGGGTGGTGTTCTGCCTCGGCGTGCTGGCCGCGTGTGGCGGATCGTCCGATGACGGGAGGACGCCGGAGACCAGTGCGTCCGCCGGTGAGAGCGCGTCTTCGGTCAAGGGGAAGGTGATCGTGCTCGACCCCGGTCACAACGGCGGCAACGCGTCCCATCCCGAGGAGATCAACAAGGAAGTGTTCGTCGGGAACGGTTTCAAGGCGTGCAACACGACCGGTACGAGTACGCCCGACGGTTACAGCGAGCATGCGTTCACCTGGGACGTGGCCAACCGGCTCGCGAGGGTGCTGATGAGCGAAGGCGCCGAGGTGACGCTGACGCGCAAGAACGACACCGGTGTCGGGCCGTGCATCACGGAGCGGGCGGCGATCGCGAACCGGATGCACGCGGACGCGACGCTGTCGATCCACGCCGACGGCGCCGCCGAGTCCGGGCACGGGTTCCACGTCATCGTGCCGGAGCCCGTGGGCAAGAACGAAGAGATCGTGGACGATTCACGCCGGCTCGGCCTGGACATTCGCGACGCCTATCACGCCGGAACCGGCATGCCCTTCGCCACCTACATCGGGAAGGACGGCCTGGACCAGCGCGACGACCTGGGCGGGCTGAACATGTCCACGGTGCCCGCCGCGTTCATCGAGTGCGGCAACATGTCGAACCCGGGGGACGCGGCGAAACTGTCCGATGCGTCGTTCCGGCAGCGCATGGCCGAAGCGATGGCGAACGGGTTCGAGAAGTACTTCCAGTGACGTCCGCTGTTTGCCGTTCGCTGGGGTTACGGGCAGATCGTCCGGCTACATGTCGAAAGACGAGTACGCCGGACGATCGGACGATCAGCATGGCTCACAAACGAGGGCGCAGTACACCGCTCAACTGGGAACTGCTTGTGGGGCTGGTGGCGACCGCGTTCATCCTCTACGTGTGGGTGTGGGCGGCGACCCAGGGCGGCCCGCCCTGGTGAGCACGGCCGCCCCGGCGCGTGCGTCAGCGGGCCACGAGGGCGCGTAGGGACTTGGCGATCTCGGCGGGGGCCTCCTCGGCCATGAAGTGGCCGCAGGTCACGGTGCCGTGGTCGAGGTCGGACGCCCAGGCGCGCCAGAGCGCGACGGCGTCGTAGCCGAGGGCGGCGCCCCAGTCCTGCTGGAGGACGGTGACGGGCATCCGCAGCCGGTTCCCGGCGTCCCGGTCGGCCGTGTCGTGCTCGACGTCGATGCCGGCGGACGCACGGTAGTCGGCGACAATCGACGGGATCGCGTCGCGGCAGGCGGCGAGGTAGGCCACGCGCACGTCGGGCGGGATCGCGGACGGGTCGTTCCCCCACAGGTCGAGGAAGTGGCCGAAGAACGCGTCCGATGCGCCCGCGATCAGCTGCTCGGGCAGGCCGGGCGGCTGGGCCATCAGATACAGGTGGAAGCCAACGGCCGCGGTGGTTCCGTGCATGACCTCCCACATGTCCAGGGTCGGCAGGACATCGAGGCACGCCAGGTGCGTGATGACATCGGGGTGGTCGAGGCCCGCGCGGAAGGCGACAAGGGCGCCGCGGTCATGGCCTGCTAGGGCGAACCGGTCGTGGCCGAGCGCGCGCGCCAAGGCCACTATGTCGGCGGCCATGGTGCGCTTGGAGTAGTCCCCGTCCGGCTTGTCGCTGGCTCCATATCCACGGAGGTCTGGGCAGATGACGGTGTGGTCGGCGGCGAGGTCCTCAGCGACGTGCCGCCACATCAGGTGCGTCTGCGGGAAGCCGTGCAAGAGGACGATCGGCGAACCCGACCCTCCGACGGCCACATTGAGGGATACGCCCTCGGCGACAGGGACGCGCTTGTATTCGAATCCAGTGATGGTTGGCATGACCCCAAGGCTGCCCGGCGCGAATGAGCATCCGATGAGCGCGCTATACGGTGGCGGTCGTGGACGTCCTGTTCGGGGTGCTGGGGCCGGTGACGGCCTGGGACGGCTCCGGAAACACGATCGCCCTGAAGGGGCCACGGCACCGCGCCGTGCTGGCCCGGCTGATCATCGCGCGTGGACGGGTCGTCCCGGTATCACTGCTGGTGGACGACCTGTGGATGGATCCGCCGTCGGACGGCGTCGGGGCGGTGCGCACGTTCGTGGCGGCGCTGCGGCGCGTCCTGGAGCCTGATCGTCCGCCCAGGACACCGTCCCACCTGCTGGTCATCGAGGGCCCCGGATATGCGCTGCGTCCCGGCCCGGACGGCGTGGACGCCTGGCGTTTCGAGCAGGCCGTGACCGCGGCGCGTCCCCCGTTGGACCTGCTCGACGACCTGGACGAGGCGCTCAACCGGTGGCGCGGCCCCGCCTACGCCGAGTTCGCCGACGAGCCGTGGGCGCACGCGGAACGTTCCCGGCTGGCGGAGTTGCGGCTGCGCGCGATCGAACGGCGGGCCGAAGCGCGGCTGGAGTTGGGCCTCGCCGCCGACGCGGTGCCCGATCTGGATGCACATGTGGCGGAACATCCGTGGCGCGAGGACGCCTGGCGGCTGCTCGCACTCGCCCTCTACCGCACCGGCCGTCAAGGGGACGCGTTGGCTGTCCTTCGCCGAGCACGCGGCCTCCTCGTAGAGCAACTGGGGGTCGACCCAGGGCCGGAGCTACGCCGCCTAGAGGAAGACATCCTCCGCCAGGCCGACCACCTGGATGCGACGTCGCGACTGTGGACGCAGGCGGCCGAAGCCTACGACCGGACCGTGGCGACCGGAGCGCGGTCCCGCCTCGAATCGACCATCGGCATCCTGCGCAACCTCGCGGTGACCGGCGGCGGCGGCCTGGAGGCGGCCCGCGAGCAGCGCATGCCGGCGATCACCGCGGCCGAGGAACTGGGCGACCCGGAACTCACCGCACGGGTGATCGGCGCGTACGACGTCCCGGCGATCTGGACCCGGTCGGACGACCCCCGGCAGGCGACCCAGGTCGTGGCGGCGGCCGAGCGCACGCTCGCCGCGCTGCCGGCCGGGCATGAGGCCGTGCGGGCACGGCTCCTGTCCACGATCGCCCTGGAATCGCGCGGCACCGGCACAAAACGGGCACGCGAGGCGGCTCGGGAGGCGGAGCAGATCGCCCGGAACCTGGACGATCCGGCGCTGCTCGCCTTCGCGCTCAACGGCGTCTTCATGCAGACCTTCGACCGCGCCGGACTGGCTCCCCGGCGGGACGAGATCGGCGCCGAACTGGTCGACCTGTCCGTCCGGCACGACCTGGCGAGCTACGAGGTGCTCGGACGGCTGATCCGGCTGCAGGCAAGCAGCGCGCTCGCCGACTTCGCCGCGGCCGACGAGCACGCGGCCGCCGTCGACCGCCTGGCGGAACGTCACGAACGTCCGCTGGTGGGCGTCTTCACCACCTGGTACCGGGCACTGCGACTCGCCGCGTCCGGCGCCGGAATGCCCGAGGCAGAAGCCGCCTACCGGGATGCGGCCGCGCGCATGCAGGGCTCTGGCATGCCCGGCCTGGAGGACGGGCTGCTACCGCTCGCGCTCCTCTCCCTCCGCGTCCAGCACCGGCAACCAGCCCAGCCCCAGGCCGAATGGGGGCCGTACGAGCCGTGGGCCCGTCCCCTGGTGTTGCTGGCGCGCGACCGTCCACGCGAAGCCGCCGGAGCACTGCGCGACGTCCCCGAACCACCGCACGACCTGCTGTTCGAGGCGCTGTGGTGCCTGACCGCCGGCGCAGCCCTGGCCGTAGACGACCGCGACACAATGCAACGCGCCCACGACGCCCTCGCCCCAGCAGCAGGCGAACTGGCCGGCGCGGCCAGCGGCCTCCTGACCCTCGGCCCAATCTCCCGCTACCTGCACGACCTCGCCACCTAGAGCGTCAGGACCAGCCGCGCGGGCAGCCCACTCACGCAGACCCGGGATCACCGCCCAGGACAACAGCAGTTCCCATCAACGCATAGCGATCCACCATCACGTGGCTGGAAAAGGTCGCGAACCGCAGACCGACGACGGCGTGAGCACCACGGTCGGCCGCCGACACGGCAAGCGCCTCAAGCCCTTGCCCAATATCCGTCGCCACAGTCCAAACGGGCCAGGCATGCGTCACCGGCGGCCACCCATCAATGGGAACCGTGTCAGTGGTGTAAACGGGGATCACCCGCCACATCCTCGCACTCGACTACGGGAGCGACGGCGCGGAATTCCGGCGCTGGTGGACGGGCGGCGCGCGGCGCGTCCATCTCGTCGGCAAAGGCGTGCTGCGGTTCCACGCCGTGTACTGGCCGGCGATGCTGCTGTCCGCCGGGCTCCCGGTGCCGGACGAGGTGCTGGTGCACGGCTACCTCACCGCCGGCGGCCGGAAGATCAGCAAGTCGGGCGACGTGACCGTCGAGGACGGGGGACGCCGGCTTCACCGAGGCGCGGCTCGTCGCGCTGCGAAGGCGGGCGATCCACGGCTGGACACCGTCCTCGCTGGGCTGGTGGCGGCGTGCCGGATGGTCGGTGAGCTGCTGGGACCGTTCCTGCCGGATGTGGCGGGCCGCGTTCGGCGGCAGTGCGGCGGGCAGCGGCTTCCGACGGCCGACCCGGTGTTCCGGCGGGTCGGGTGCCCCAGGGAGGCGACAGGCGTTTACCTGTTTCGGGCCGTTTACTTGCTCCTTTTCGGGTAGGGCCGCACCCGGAAGCAGTGGAGAGGAGCAGGCGTCGTGACGGACGTTGCGAGCAAGGGACCGGAGCCGGGGGACGATCGTCCGGTGCTGACCAACCGGCAGGGCCACCCGGTCTACGACAACCAGAACCAGCGGACGATCGGGGCGCGGGGCCCGGCCACGCTGGAGAACTACCAGTTCCTGGAGAAGATCAGCCACTTCGACCGGGAGCGGATACCGGAACGGGTCGTGCACGCGCGCGGCACGACCTCGTACGGGTTCTTCGAGTCGTACGGGAAATGGGGCGACGAGCCCATCGCGAACTACAGCCGGGCCAAGCTGTTCCAGGGTGAGGGAAAGCGCACCCCCATCGCACTGCGGTTCTCCACGGTCATCGGCGGGCGTGACTCCTCGGAAACCGCCCGTGACCCGCGCGGGTTCGCCATCAAGTTCTACACCGAGGACGGCAACTGGGACCTCGTCGGCAACAACCTGGCGGTCTTCTTCATCCGGGACGCCATCAAGTTCCCGGACGTCATCCACTCCCTCAAGCCGGACCCGGTGACGTTCCGGCAGGACCCGGCGCGCATCTTCGACTTCATGTCGCAGACCCCCGAGACGATGCACATGCTCGTCAACGTGTTCAGCCCCCGCGGAATCCCGGCCGACTACCGGCACCAGCAGGGCTTCGGCGTGAACACCTACAAGTGGGTGAACGAGTCGGGCGAGACGAAGCTCGTCAAGTACCACTGGATGCCGAAGCTGGGCGTGCGGAGCATGACCGGGGAGGACGCGGCCAACGTGCAGGCCGGCGACCTCGGGCACGCCACCAAGGACCTGCACGAGGCCATCGAACGCGGCGACTTCCCGGAATGGGAGCTGCGCGTCCAGATGATGGACGACCACGACCATCCGGAACTCGACTTCGACCCGCTCGACGACACCAAGGTCTGGCCCGAGAACGAATTCCCCGCGAAGCCGGTCGGCCGGATCGTCCTGGACCGGAACGTCGACGACAACTTCGCCGAGAACGAGCAGATCTCGTTCGGGACCGGCGTCCTGGTCGACGGCCTCGACTTCTCCGACGACAAGATGCTCGTCGGGCGGACCTTCTCCTACAGCGACACCCAGCGCCACCGGGTCGGGCCGAACTATCTGCAGCTGCCCGTCAACCGCGCCAAGGGCGCGAATGTGCGGACGAACCAGCGCGACGGCCAGATGACCTATCACGTGGACGCCGGCGGCGAGAACCCGCACGTGAACTATGAGCCGTCCATTACGGGCGGGCTGCGCGAAGGCCAGTACCCAACGCACGACGAGCAGGGTCCGGAGATCCACGGGCGGCTGACGCGCAAGCGGATCGCGCGGGCGAACGACTACAAGCAGGCCGGCCAGCGCTACTGCCTCATGGAGGACTGGGAGCGCGACGACCTCGTCCGCAATTTCGTCGAGAACATCTCCCAATGCGCGCGTCCCGTCCAGGAACGGATGGTGTGGCATTTCCTGCTCGTCGAGGACGACCTCGGGCTGCGCGTCGGGGAGGGTCTCGGCATCGGGCCGGACGACGTCGAGCACCTGGATCCGCTGCCCGGCCAGGACCTCACCGACGAGGACCGGCAGCGGCTCGCCAACCTCGGCAAGAACGGTTCGCGCGACGTCAGCGGCCTGCAGATGACCCACTGCGTCCCCAACGAAAGGGCCGTCCAGAACCGCTAGCCACCCGGCCGAGCCTCGTTCGCTTGCGGCGCGGGCGGTGGACGACCAGCGCTAGTTGCCGCTGAGCAGGGGGTAGAGGCGGCGCGCCACGGCTGGGCGCGCCGCCCGGCGGTGGCCGTCGACCGCCGCCCCGACGATCTCGCTCTCGGCGCTGAACGCGGTCTCCATCACCGTGATGTACTCCGCTGTTGGCGGGTAAAGGCGGGCGGCGGCGCCGGCCGTCCGGCGGACGAGGACGCGGGCGGCGGTGCGCAGCGCGGACTCGAAGTGGCGGACGTCGTGCCCCGCGCACGCCTCGCTGGCGCCGAGCGCGCGGAACACCGGCAGCACGGCGCGCGCCTCACACGCGCCCGAGTAGGCGGCGATGGCCTCCTTGACGAGGTTCGCGATCTCGCCGGGGCTCAGGTGCGTGTATGCGGGGACGCGGGCGGCGATCTCCCCGGCCATCTCCGCGGTGATCTCGTCGATGCGGTCGGCGAGGAAGCGGTGCAGATCGGGCTTCATGGGGCGTTCCGGGCCTCGTTGGCGGCACCGCCCGCGCCGACGAGGCGGGTGGGTCCGCCGGCGGCGAGCCAGCGGGTCTCGGCGTCGGCGAGGTGCCTGCGCGCGTGGCGGGTCACGATCGTGGGGACGAAACTCCGCACGAGTTGCATGAACGGCAGCCAGCGCTGCCCGTACACGTGGGCGCGGCGGCGGAGGATCCCGGCCACGAGCCGATCGACGGTCGGTTCGAGGGGATAGGTGCGGCTGGTCGGAAACGGCAGCTTCGCCCGCATGTCGGCGAGCGCGGCGTCCTGGTCGGCGCCCCGGACCAAGTCGGTGTCCGTCCAGCTCAGGTAGCCGACGCCGACGCGGACGCCGTGGTGGGCGACCTCGGCGCGCAGGCTGTGCGCGAACGCCTCGACGCCCGACTTGCTCGCGCAGTACGCGGCCATCATCGGCGCGGAGCACAGCGCGGCGAGCGAGGCGACCTGGAAGAAGTAGCCCCTGCTCTCGCGGAGCGCAGGCAGGAAAGCGCGCGCGGTCGCGACGCTGCCCAGGAGGTTGACCTCGATGACGCGGCTGAACGTGCGCGGATCGGAGTACTCGACCGGGCCCCCCGTGGCGATGCCCGCGTTCGCGATCACGATGTCGACGCGCCCGTAGACGGTCTTGACGTCGGCCGCGACCCGGGCGAGGGCCGCGTCGTCGGTGACGTCGACCTCCCAGTGCCGAGCGTCCGGGCCGCAGGCGGCGGCGGTCTCGGCGAGTTCGGCGGGTTCCAGGCCGAGCAGCGCGACCTTGATGCCGCGGTCCGCCAGCCGGCGGGCGAGCAGCGCGCCGAGGCCGCGGGCGGCGCCCGTCACCACCGCCACGCGACCGTCGTTCGTTCCTGCCACCGTGCGACCCCCTCGCAACTCGTTCCCAGCTCAGGCTGGGACCATTGGTCGAGAGTAAAGCAATCCCGCGGGGATGCGGTAGGGGTATGTTACCGGCGCGTAGGCCGGATGTGCTGCTTGATCTCCGAAATGTCCCTACTGAGGCGGCGATCCATCGCGCGGGCGAAATGCTCGTCGGCGACCGTCCTGGCGAGGGGCCGCAGCCGCCGGACCAGCTCGGCCAGCCGGTCCAACTCGTCCGGGGACGGGTCGCCGGCCCGGTGCTCCGGCAGCCCGCCCCGGACCAACTGGACGAAGCCGAACGCCATCCGGTCGAACGCGGCCTCCAGCTCCCAGCTCATGGCGAGGATCGAGCGCAGCGGGATCCCGGCCCGGACGAGCTGCACCGCCGCGTCGAACAACCGCGGGCTGTTGATCACGACCCGGTCCCCGTCGACCGTGACGTACCCCAGCTCCGCCGCCTCCGCGATGACCTCCGGGGTGAGCCGCCCGCCGAAGACCGCGTCCAGCTCCGCCAGGCTCACCTCGGCGGACTCCCGCTCCGCCCACGGCGTGGCGGCCGCCCACTCGTAGCCGAGCAGCTCGGTGACGTCGCGTCCCTCGTCGGCGGCGGCGATCAGCTCCTCGATGCCGTCCAGCCGATAGCCGCGGTCGAGCAGATCCGCGATCAGCCGCAGCCGCTCCAGATGGGACGCGTTGTAGATGGCGACCCTCCCCTGCCGCCGCGGCGCGGGCAGCAGCCGCCGCTCCTGGTAATACCGCAGCGTCCGGACAGGCACCCCCGCCTCGGCCGCCAACTCCTCGACCCGGTACTCGCGCCCCTCATCACCCATCCCGCCACCCTGCCAATCACCACTGTAAGAATCACACGCCCCGGCACGGCCGTACGAACCCTTATACGGGCGTGCCCGACCACCCCACTCAACGACAGACACCCCACCAATTGCTCCAGCCCGCCCCACCCACCGCAGCCGACCGCGCAATCCCCCACGAGGCGACGGAAACCCGGTGCACATCAGGGACGCACAGGTTGGCCGCCTGGCCTCTGCGGGCCTGTGTGGTCGGGCAGGCGTGGGTCAGGGGAGGGATGGGTTGGCGGCTTGGCCTTCTGTGTTCAGTAGCACGATCGTGTTGATGTGGGCGGCGGGCCGTTGAGTTAGGGCGGTGCGGGTTCCCGCCAGGGAGGCCGCGCCGCACGGGCCTGACGAGACACCTAGCGCGGATAGGTCCTGCGCTGCCTGGGCTGCGTCGGTGTCGGTCACTGCTACGGCCGCGTCCAGGCCGGAGCGTAGGACGGGCCAGGCGAGGGTGGACGGGGTGGCACAGTTGAGGCCCGCCATGGTGGTCGGCCCCGTCCCGACGGTCAGTGGCTTGTCTTGGTGGAGGCTCGCCAGTATGCAGGGGGCGGCATCGGGTTCCACGGCGAGAATGGTCGGTTTGGACGAGCCTGACCTGTAGTGGGTCACGGCTGCCTGGGCCAACGAACCCACGCCTACTGGGACGGCCACCATGCCGACAGGGGCGGCGCCGGCCGCGGCTACTTGTTCGTCGATTTCGGTGAAGAGCGTGGAGTAGCCCTCGACGATCCACTGCGGGACGCGTTCGTAGCCGGGCCAGGCCGTGTCCTGGACGAGGAGGGCCGAGGGGTCGGCGGCCGCCACGTCCGCCGCAACGCGCACCGCTTCGTCGTAGGGGCCGGCGACCTCGGTCAGGGCGGCGCCCTCCGCCTTGATCGCGGCCATGGCGGCGGGGTGGACGCCGTACGGGACGTAGACGTCGGCCGCCAGGTCCAGGAGCCGGGCCATCGCGGCGACCGCGCGGCCGTGGTTGCCGTCCGTCGCCGTGATCAGCCGCACCGGGCCCAGTTCGGCGCGCAGCCGCGACAGCGGGACGTCCGATAGCCGGTACTTGTCACAGAGTGCCCGGTAGATCCCCCACGAGGCGCCGAGGATCTTGAAGGCGGGGAGTCCGAGACGGGACGACTCGTCCTTTACGAAGACCCGCTCGACGCCCAGTTCGGCGGCGAGCGGCGGCAGTTCGACGAGCGGCGTCGGGGCGTATCCGGGGAGCGTCCGGTGGAAAGCGGGGACGTCGGGCGGCGCGGGCGGGCACGTCCAGGCGCGGGCGGCCGGGCGGCTGAACCAGCGGGCGGGGGCGTTGACCATGGGAGATACGTTTCCGTAGCGGGCTATAGTCGGTCCAGCGAATGTTTCCGAGCGATAACCGTCAGCTCAGCCAATGATTGGACGAGCATGCTGGATCTGCACCGGTTGCGCCTGCTGCGCGAGCTGAAGCACCGCGGGACGCTCGCCGCCGTGGCCGAAGCCCTCTCCTACAGTCCGTCGTCGATCTCGCAGCAGCTGTCCGTCCTGGAGAAGGAGGTCGGGGTGCCGCTGCTGGAGCCGGTCGGGCGCCGCGTCCGGCTGACGGCGCAGGCCGAGATCCTCGTCGCGCACACCGAGGCG
This sequence comes from Actinomadura sp. BRA 177, assembly GCF_013372625.1. Lineage (GTDB taxonomy): Bacteria > Actinomycetota > Actinomycetes > Streptosporangiales > Streptosporangiaceae > Spirillospora. Next base: position 38,511 of record NZ_JABXFD010000290.1, on the reverse strand, counting down.
GTCCTGGAGCGGCTCGAACGCGCGGAGGCCGAGCTCCGCGCGTCCCTCAGGGGCATCACGGGGGTGCTGCGGGTCGCCGCGTTCCAGACCGCCGCGCTCGCGCTCGTCCCGGACGCGCTCAGCCTGCTCCGCGACGCCCACCCGCGGCTGCGCGTCGAGATCACCCAGCGGGAGCCGGAGAGCGCGCTGCCCGCCCTGCTCGCGCGGGACTTCGACCTGGTCATCACCGAGGAGTATCCGGGGGAGCCGGGGCCGCGCCCGGCGGGCGTCGAGTACGCGGAGCTCGGCGAGGACGAGATCCGGCTGGCGCTCCCCGGCGGCGTACCGGACGCGGGCCTGAGTGGTTTGGCCGGCGTCCCGTGGGTCATGGAGCCGGTGGGGACGGCGTCACGGCAGTGGGCGACGAGGCTGTGCCGGGCGGCCGGGTTCGAGCCGGACGTGCGGTTCGAGTCCACCGATCTGCTGCTCCACCTGCGGCTGGTGGAGCGGGGCCACGCCGCCGCGCTGCTGCCCGGCCTCGTGTGGGCGGGGGATCCGCCGACGGTCCCGGTCGTCCGGCTGCCGGCGGCGGACCGGGTCCGCCGCCTGTTCACCGCGTCCCGCCGGGGCGGGGGTGAGCACCCGGCGGTGCGCGCGTTCCGGACGGCGCTCACGGACGGGTTCACGGACGGGTTCACGGACGGGTTCACGGACGGGTTCACGGACGGGTTCGCCGACCGGAACCCGCCGTATGGGGGATTACTCCACGGGGTTTAGGGGTTTTCCCGTATGGCGGTTACTTCGCCCGGCGTGCAGAGTCGTATCTGGCAGCAGGGGAACGAGGCCCCTCCGCAGGAAGAAGGCACGCGATGTCGAACACGGCGACCCGGACCTCGATGACGACCTCCGATCTGGCCGAGATCCTGTTCTGCAGCGGGCTGCAGGAGTCCGACCGTCCGTCCACCGAGCAGGTGCGCGCGGCGATCGACAACCGGATCGGCGCCTGCGGCGGAGACCGCTCCGTCTGCCTCGCCCTCGTCGCGCAGGAGGCGGGGGACCATCCCGAGATCTACAGCGCCCGCATGCGCTGGGCGCTCAGCACCGTGTCCGAGGCGTATCCCGACCTGGAACCAGCCGCCTGAAAGGGGAATCCAATGCGTTCACCGTTCATCGACCGGCGCGAGGACATCCTTCCCCGTTCGCTCCGCGACCTGCTCGCCACCGAGGCGGCGGCCCAGGCCGCCGACGAGAAGCGCCGGCGCCGGCAACGCCGGATCAGGACCGCCCGGCGGGCTCCATAGCCGTCAGTGGTGCGACTTGGTCTTGTGATTGGTCTTGCTGTGCTTCGTCTTCTTGTGCTTGGTCTTGTGGCCGTCCGTCTCCCACTCGTACCCGGGCGTGCCTTTTTTGCAGTAGCTGTCGCTGACCTTGGTGTCGGTCGCGTCGTGCTCGCACCACCTGTCCTGACCGCACGCGGTCAACCCGAACGCGGTGACCAGGACGGTCAGCGCGAGCGCGACGGGACGGGTCTTGGACATGAGGGGCCCTTCTCTTCGGACGGCAACGCACGTCAGACGTCCCCGGCCCCGATCCCGTTCCGTTGCCGGACGGCAAAGGACCTGACCGCGTCCGGCCGCGAACTATGCTGGCGCCCGTGAGCGAAGAGCCGACGGAGGACCGTCCCGGCGGCGGTGGCCGCGAGTACCGCATCGGCGAACTCGCCTCGGCGGCCGGCGTCCCCGTGCGGACGCTGCGCTACTACCAGGAGCGCAAGCTGCTGCCGCCGCCCCGCCGCGTCGGGCGCATCGGCCTGTACTCCGAGGACCACCTCGCCCGCCTCCGCATGATCGGGAACCTGCTCGAACGCGGGCACACCCTGGAGGGCATCCGGGAACTGCTGTCGGCGTGGGAGCAGGGCCGCGACATCGGCGCCGTCCTCGGGGTCGAGAAGGCGGTGACGGCGCCGTGGTCGGACGAGATCCCGGTGACCATGACGCTGGACGAGCTGGCGGCGCTGTTCCCCGGCGAGGTCGATCCCGAGTCCGTGAAGCGGGCCGTCGAGCTCGGCCACATCGAGATCGACGGCGACCGCGTCACCCACTGGAGCCGCCGCCAGCTGGACGCGACGGTGACGCTCGTCCGCGCCGGGGTGCCGCTGGACGCGGTGCTGTCGGCCGGGCAGGAGCTCCAGCGCAGCATGGACGACCTCGCCGCCATGTTCGTCCGGCTGATCACCACGCACGTCGTCGCGCGCATCGACGACCAGGACCTGGGCGAACTCACCGAGACCCTCGCCCGGCTGCGCCCCGGCGCGCAGGTCACGGTCGAGGCGGGCTTCGCGCGCGCCATGGACCGCCAGGTCCGGGCCGCCATCGACCAGCTCCTCGGCCGCCTGACCTCCCCCTGAGCACGCCCTGCGGCCGGGATACTGGGGGCATGGTCGACGACGAGCGCTGGAAGGCGCGTTTCCGGGCCGCCCGGATGAGCCTGCCCCGATGGGCGCGTGACGCCCCGAACCGCAGCATCTACCGGTCGAACGTGACCGGGACGTGGGAGATCTACACGTGGGACCGGGAAACCGGTGCACAGCGGCAGATGACCGATCGTCCCAACGGCACGTGGATGGGAACCGTCGATCCGTCCGGCGAATGGATGTGGTGGTTCGCGGACACGGACGGAGACGAGTTCGGTGTCTGGAACCGCATCCCCTTCGATGGGACGGAGAGCGAGTCGGCCGTTCCTGGGCTGGAGCCGTCGTATCCGTCTGGGCTGTCCCTAGGGCGCAGTGGTCTCGCCGTCGTCGGACGGACGACCGACCAGGGCAACACCATTCACCTGTGCCGCCCTGGGTCTGAGCCTGAGGTGCTCTACCACCATGCAGAGGACGCGCACATCGCCGCCCTCTCGCGCGACGAAACCCTCATCGCGATAGGCCACAGTGAGCACGGCGACAGCCGGCACATGGCGCTACGCGTTCTGCGTCCTGACGGCTCCACGGTCGCTGATCTGTGGGACGGCCCTGGCAAGGGCGTCTACGGCGCTGGATTCGCCCCGGTCGATGGTGATTCGCGGCTGCTCGTCAACCATGAGCGGCGCGGCCGGGAGGAGATGCTCATCTGGGATCCGGTCGCCGGGACCGAGCACGAGATCGTCCTCGACCTGCCCGGCGAGATCGGCGCCGGCTGGTACCCGGACGGGACGGCGCTGCTGGTCTCCCACTCCCACGAGGCGCGCGACGAGCTTTACCGGTACGACCTGGGTTCCGGGGCCCTCACCAGGATCGACACACCGCGCGGAGTGATCGGCGGCGCCGACGTCCGACCGGACGGGACGGTCGAGTTCTCGTGGTCGTCCGCCGCCGAGCCGCCGGTGATCCGGTCCACGTCCGGCGAGGTCGTCCTCACCCCGCCCGGCCCTTCCGCGCCGCCGTCCGTCCCGGTCGAGGACGTGTGGGTGGACGGCCCCGGTGGACGAATCCACGCATTGGTCAGCAAGCCGGACGGCGACCGTCCCTACCCGGCCGTCTTCGACATCCACGGCGGACCGACCGCGCAGGACGACGACTCGTTCGTGGCGACGGCCGCCGCCTGGGTCGACCACGGGTTCGCGGTCGTCCGCGTCAACTACCGGGGCTCCACCGGATACGGCTCGGAATGGCGGGACGCCATCGAGGGCCGCGTCGGGCTGACCGAACTGGAGGACATCAAGGCCGTCCGCGACTGGGCCGTCGAGTCGGGCCTCGCCGACCCGTCCCGGCTCGTGCTGACGGGCGGCTCGTGGGGCGGCTTCCTCACCCTGCTCGGCATCGGCACGCAGCCGGACGACTGGAGCGTCGCGGTCGCCGCCGTCCCCGTCGCCGACTATGTCGCCGCATACGAGGACGAAATGGAGGGGCTGCAGGCGTTCGACCGCTCCCTGTTCGGCGGCTCACCGGACGAGGTCCCGGACCGGTACCGCGAATCATCCCCGATCACCTACGTGTCCCAGGTCAAGGCGCCGGTGCTGGTCCTGGCCGGGGAGAACGACCCGCGCTGCCCCATCCGGCAGATCGACAACTACCTCGGCCGGCTCGCTGAGCTGGGCCTTCCGCACGAGGTGTACCGGTACGACGCGGGCCACGGCTCCCTGGTCGTCGAGGAGCGAATCACGCAGATGGCCGCGGAAATGAACTTCGCCCGCAAGCATCTCGGTATGGCGTGATCTTTCCGGGGGACGGGCGGGGCCGCCGCCCGTCCCCCGGGTTTACCGGATCGCCGCCCGGGCATCCCCGCGTCGGCCGATGATCAACCGCGGCCGCCACACCCCCCGGTAATCGAAGATCACCGATCGGGGGGACGACATGACACGCCTTCGGCACGCCCATGCACGCGTCCGGCACGCCTGCGCGGAGCGAAAACCGGGCCCGGCCGTCCGCCTGACGGCCCTGGTAACGGCCCTGACCCTCGCCACCACGCTCCTCACCCCACTCCCCGCCTCCGCCGCTCCGGCACGCCAACGGCCTCCGACCAGCGGAAACGCCCGTCTGGCGGCCGCCCCGACGCCCCACCGATCAGCCGCCATCACGCCAAGCAAGAGCGCGTTTCCGCGCGATGTGGCGCCGCCCACCCCGGCAGAGCAGCGGCCACCGGCCTCCCTTACGCCAACGAGCAACGCCCCCTTTGTCGCGAAACCGCCGACCGCACCGCCAGGCGGGACCGCCACGCCTGCGCATCAGCAGGTCCCGGCCGACGCGGCGGCGTCACCAAGCCGTCCTCCGACGGCGGACGAGGACGCGACCTTGGTGTCCGCAGAGGGCGTTGCGGCGTTGCCCGAGTCGCTGCGGCTTGAGCAGCGGTTCGCCGAGTCGGCGCTGCGCGGCAGCGGCATCCGGTGGCGGTCGACCGGCGGCTGCTCCGACCGGACGGTCCGGACCTGCACCTCGTTCGAGGGCGTCCGGTGGGGGACGGTCAAGGGGCTGATCGGCTTCGCGAAGTCGAGCGGCTGCAAGATCACCGTCACGGGCGGCACCGAGCGCGGCCACGCGTCCGGCACCTACAGCCACTCGAACGGCTACAAACTCGACATCGCGCCCGGGCGGTGCGTGGACGCCGCGATCAAGCGCTATCCGTCCACCGGCGTCCGCAGTGACGGCGCCCGCCTCTACCGTTCACCGGACGGCACCGTCTTCGCCCGCGAAAAGGACCATTGGGACCTCACCTTCCGCTGAGCGTCCGGCGGGTCAGGCGCGGACTTCGCGGATGATGCCGACCAGCTCCCGCGTCACCGACTTGAAGCCCGGCAGGCGCGACATCGACACCATGCGGTTGACCAGCGGGACCGTCCGCTCGACCAGCAGGTACGTCTTGCGGCAGCCCGGCGAGCTGTCGTGCACCCAGTACAGGACGATGCCCATCGAGTAGATCCACAGCAGTTCGGGCAGCTCCGCCCGGAACTCCTTGTCGATCTTCAGGTCGGAGCCCTCGACGACGTCGCGGTAGATCGCGACCGCCGAGTCGCGGGCCGGGCCGGACTCGGCGCTGAACGGGTTGAGCGGGCTGGTCGGCTCGGCGGCGAACTTGAAGAACTTCCCGGCGAACTCGTGGTACGGGACCATCGTGTCGACCCGGGCCTTCAGCACGCCGAGCAGCCGCGCCGCGAACTCCCGCTCGGTGTCGAGGACGGCCCGGCAGGCGGCGACGTGCTCGTCCTGCAGCTCGTCGTAGTAGGCCTGGATCAGCTCTTCCTTGGAGCCGAAGTAGTAGTAGGCGTTGCCGACCGAGACGCCCGCCTCCTTGGCGATCGCCCGCATCGTCGTCGCCTCGTATCCGCGCTCCCGGAACAGGCGCAGCGCCGTCTGGACGATCGCGGCCCGCGTCTGCTCGGACTTCACGGCCTTCGTCTCGGTCACGCATGCCACGATAAAGCCCGCATGCGACGTCCCGCTCATCCGGCGGACCCGGCAGGGGACGTCATGAGACGACGCCGTGCACGGAGCGGAGCCGAAACCCCCTCGCGCGCGGCGTGCCGTCGAGGCGGACGCGAAAGGCCGCGCCGGCCCAGGGGCGGCGCGGCCTTTCGCGCGGAATCAGCGGCCGGTGCCGCCGTAGACGACGGCCTCGACCTGGTCGGAGTCGAGGTCGAAGGCGTGGTGGGCGGCGGCGACCGAGGTGTCGACGTCGTCCTGGGCGACGACGACCGAGATCCGGATCTCCGAGGTGGAGATCATCTCGATGTTCACCCCGGCCTCGGCGATCGCGCCGAACAGCTTGGCCGTGACGCCCGGGTGCGAGCGCATGCCGGCGCCGATCAGCGACACCTTGCCGATCCGGTCGTCGTAGCGCAGCGACTCGAAGCCGATGCGGCCCTTCAGCTTGTTCAGCGCGGTGAGCGCGGTCTGCCCGTCGGTGGACGGCAGCGTGAACGAGATGTCGGTCCGTCCGGTGGACGCCGCCGACACGTTCTGCACGATCATGTCGATGTTGATCTCGGCGTCGGACAGCACCGTGAAGATCGCGGCGGCCTCACCGACCTTGTCGGGCACCCCCACCACGGTGATCTTGGCCTCGCTCCGGTCGTGCGCGACGCCGGAGATGATCGCCTGCTCCATGTCGTGTCCTTCGATCTCGCTGCTGTCGACGACCCACGTGCCCTCCTTCTGACTGAACGAGGACCGCACATGGATCGGGATGTTGTAGCGGCGCGCGTACTCCACGCAGCGCAGGTGCAGGATCTTCGCGCCGTTCGCCGCCATCTCCAGCATCTCCTCGTAGGAGATCTTCGGGATCTTGTGCGCGGCGGGCACGATGCGCGGGTCGGCGGTGAAGACCCCGTCGACGTCGGAGTAGATCTCGCAGACGTCGCCGTCCAGCGCGGCGGCCAGCGCCACCGCGGTGGTGTCGGAGCCGCCGCGGCCGAGCGTGGTGATGTCCTTGGTGCCCTGCGAGACGCCCTGGAAGCCGGCCACGATGCAGATCGAGCCCTCGTCCAGCGCGGTCCGGATCCGGCCCGGCGTCACATCGATGATCTTCGCTTTCCCATGCGAGCCGTCGGTGATCACACCGGCCTGGGAGCCGGTGAACGAGCGGGCCTCGTGGCCCAGGTTCGCGATGGCCATGGCCAGCAGGGCCATGGAGATCCGCTCGCCGGCGGTGAGCAGCATGTCCAGCTCACGGCCCGGCGGCAGGGGGCTGACCTGCTTGGCCATATCGATGAGATCATCCGTCGTGTCGCCCATGGCGGAGACGACGACGACCACGTCGTTGCCCGCCTTCTTCGTTGCGACGATGCGCTGGGCGACCCGCTTGACGCCTTCGGCGTCGGCGACGGAGGAGCCACCGTACTTCTGCACGACAAGAGCCACGAGTGGGCGCTCCTCGGATCGGGGTCAGACGTTCCGGAGGACGAGTCTACAGAGGCCGCGCCAATGGATTACGACCAGGTAACTCGCACCGCGCCGCGCACGGGCCTGCGCTAGGGGGTCGCGCGGCGGGCCGGCGCCGCGGGCGGCATTTGCGCACGCCAGCGGCCTTCCGGGAATATGATGCACTGCTCAGCTCCCCGCGCACAGGGCCGGACGAGCCCTGCCCCCGCTGATGAACCCCCGTCACCCCCGACAGAAGGAACATCATGGCCGATTCCGTCAAGATTCACGTGACCGGTACGCCGGACCAGGTCCGTCCGATGCTGGAGCAGGTGCTGCAGGCCGAAGGCTTCCGTTTCACCTGGGAGAACCCCGGCGAGTGCATCGTCGAGAAGGGCAGCCGCACCAAGGCGCTGCTCCTCGGCGCGTTCGCCACCCACTACAAGTACCGCATCATCCTGCGCCCGCAGCAGGACGCCAGCACGGTCGTCGACGCCGGCCTCGCCACGACCGGCATGTCCGGCGGCGCCATCGGGGTCGCCAAGGTCCGCAAGAAGCTGGACGAGGTCGGCCGCATCCTGGACGGCGCCTTCCAGAACGCCGGCACCTTCCGGGGCCGCGTGAACTGACGGGGCCGTCCCCTGCCGAGCCGGCGCCCCCGCCCCCGCCACCGCGCGGGGGGCACCGACTCGTGATCCGTGGTGGTTCCGTGGTCGGCGTGGTGGTTTCCGTGGTCGGCACGGAGGCGGCCCGTACCCCGTCCCGGCGAGGCTGTGACCACAGCGATCAGCCCGGCGGACGGCCGGGCCGATCACGATCCACGATCAGGGGAGTGACCATGGCCGCCGGCAAGAGCAGCGCTTACGAGGGATTCACGGCCGCGGAGCGGGCCGCGATGAAGGAGCACGCCCAGGAGCAGAAGAAGGCGGCGCGCCGCAGCTCGCAGGCGGAGAAGGCGGCGGAGGCGGCGCGGGACGTCGTCGCGAAGATCGCCGAGATGGCGGGCCCGGACCGGGCCATGGCCGAGCGCGTCCACGCCGTCGTCACCGCCAACGCCCCGGACCTCGCGCCGAAGCTCTGGTACGGGATGCCCGCCTACGCGCTGGACGGCAAGGTCGTCTGCTTCTTCCAGAGCGCGGCGAAGTTCAAGGCGCGCTACGCCACGCTCGGCTTCAACGACTCAGCGCAGCTGGACGACGGCCCGATGTGGGCGGCCGCTTACGCCCTGACCGAGGTGACGCCCGAGGTGGAGCAGCGCATCGCCGCCCTCGTGCAGCAGGCGGTGAACTGAACCTTCGCGCTGCTGCGGTCGCGGGCAGCCGGGTGCCCGGCGAGCACCGCCGCCTCGGCCGGCACGGGCGCCGCCGGGCAGCAGCCGGGCTCGGCTCGTCACGAGCGCCCGTGGCCGGGTGCGGCCGGCGAGCAGCCGCGCCAGGAACGGTGCCGCCGCCTGAAGAATTGTGCAGACGGTGGATTCTGGGAATGTGGCTGAGGGGACTGCGGAACCTGAGGATGCCTATTGGCGTCTGAGTTGCGCTATAGCGGATCGGGGTCGCCTGGAAGGGCGCGCGGGCTTCCCCCATGTTCTTGAATTAGGAACAGAATGCGACTCGGCGCATACAGACCGTCGTCTGCGGGCTGGACGATTCTGCGAGCCGTTGCCTGGACGGTGCTCGGGCTTCTCATGGGAGCGTCCGTCGTCATCTCCGTGCTGGGTTGGATCGCCGTCGCCGTGGAGTCGGACGGTGCGTGCGGCGGCGACTCGTGCCCTAACGGTTCCACGTTGCATTTCGCCGCGTTCTTCTTCGCGGTCGGCGGCTGGATTCTCTTCGCCGGCGCCGGGGCGCTGGTCGGATTCCGGACGTCTTCGGCCGTCACCCTTGTCATCGCCCTGATCAGCGGCGGGTTCGCGGGCAATGTCCTCTGGCAGAACGTGCACGGTGAGACCTATGACGCGGTCTGGTCGGCGCCGCCTGATCGGCCCAGCAGCCTGCGCGGAAAGGGCGCCTGGACGACGGGAAACGCCATCGTGCGCGTCCGTTCCGACGGGGCCATCGGCTATGGCCTGGCCGATGGCGCGAAGAAATGGGCGTTCCAGGCACCCGGTGCGCAGGTCGTCTGCGCGATGTCGGAATCCGCGGACCGTGCCGTCGGCCTGCTCGCCTACGGCAGGGAGGGTGCAGCCTGCGAGGACGTCGCAGCCGTCGACCTCGGCACCGGCAAGGGCTTGTGGACGTCCCGCGTCGTCCAGACGACGCGCACCCGGCAGCCCGATGCCCGTGGCGCCATCGCCGCGACCGGCGACGTTGCGGTGCTCCCGGCCGGCAAGGGGCTGCGCGGTTTGGACCTGCGCACGGGCAAGGCCCGCTGGGCGTGGAACCCGCCGAAGGGTTGCGCATTCGTCCAGGGCCTGAACAATCTGACCGCGTCGGACAAGGCCATCGCATTGACGCTCTGGTGCGGGTCGGACAAGTACGGGGCGGCGGTCGTCGATCCGGGCACAGGCGCCTCCCGATGGGCGACCCGGCTGCCCACGTCCGCGAAAGTCGAAACGGCCGCCGTGGTGTCGGCCGATCCGGTCGTCGTCCACACCAAAGAGGGCGGCGAGCGCGGTACGGACCAGATCGTCACGTTCACCCCGGAGGGCCGGCAGCGCGCCGCATTCCCCACGTCGACCGGCAACGGCGACCTCGAAGTCACCCGCACGGGTTTCGGGGGAAAGCCCGTTTCGGCGCTTCAGGTTCAGAAGGACGTGATCGTCTCCGCGGTCAAGGGGAACCGCGAGTACTCCTTCGAACGCGACATCGTCGGCCTGACCCTGGAGGGCAGGGAACTCTGGCGCGTGGAACTCGGAGGCGGCGTGAACGGCCTGTTCACCACGTCTGAAACCGTCGCCGTCCTGAATTCGCGCACGCTCGGCGACGCGTCGCAGCTCACCGTCCTAAGCATCAATACAGGGGAGACCATTCAGCAGGCCACCCTGACGATGGCGGCTCCCGAGAATGGCCTGCTCCTCGCCGCCTCCTCTTATTACCTGATCGTCCAGGACGGCGAGGAGTCCGACTCCGCCCCGGTGACGGTCTTCCATCGCTGACCGACGGACCACCACGAAGTGGGGCAAAGCGTCTACCTAACGGCAGGGGTTGGCGGGGTGCCGCGGTTCATCTCGTCCACCGGTGGTCCGTCGCGTCCGCGCGGCGGTGACCGAGCTGATGGGAGAGCTGATGGGCGCGTTCGACGAGCTGCCGAGGGTCCGCCGGGGGCCGCTGCATTCGCTGTACGCGGCGCTGCGGCGGCGGGCCCCGCAGGTGTCCGCGACGCGTCCGGACGGCGACGTGCTGCGCGTCGCGTACCGGGGCCGGGAGGCGCAGGTCGCCTGGGACGACGAACTCCAGGTGTTCGCGTGGGCGTCCGGGGACGGCGGGCAGATCGGCCCGGACGTCGAGAAGGCCGCCGAGGTGGTGGCTTCGGCGTTGGACGCGCCGGTGAGCCCCGGCGCGCCCGGCTAGGCCACGCACCTGGTCACAGGGCACGTCCGGCTAGGGCGCGTCCGTCCGGCTAGGCCGTGGCGACCTCGGTGGTGACGTCCAGGCGGGCGTTCGCGACGAAGGCGTGCAGGGCTCGCAGGGCGGCGCCGGCGTGGTTGCCCCAGTGGTTGAAGTAGGAGTACTCGCACCCTGCCAGGGGCGACCTGCGGAGATGTCCGCGATCATGCCTCTGACCTCCCAACACACCGTTAGCTGCCGTTGGGAACCGTTGGACGTATTCGGACGTGAGACGGAACAGACGCGGAACAGGATCGAGCGCGCGGCCACGGGCGAGGTGCGCCATGTCTGATCGGTTCATCCGTGCCAGCACCGCCGCCGTGGTGGTGGTCATCGGGGCGATCGCCGCCGTGATCTCCTACCGCCACGCCTACGACGTGGCGACCGCGCACGGCGAGTCCGGCATGACCGGGCGCCTCGTCCCGCTGACGGTGGACGGCCTCGTCTACGTCGCCAGCATGGTGCTGCTCGACAGCGCGCGGCGCCACGTCCAGGCACCCGCCCTCGCGCGCCTCGCGCTCGCCCTGGGCATCGCCGCCACCGTCGCCGTCAACGTCCTGCACGGCATCGCCCACGGCGTCATCGGCGCTCTGATCGCCGCGTGGCCGGCGGTGTGCCTCGTCCTGACCGTCGAGTTGCTCATGGCCATGATCCGGACCGGCCGGACGGTGGACGCCGCGGCGCCGCTCGATCTGCCCGAGTTGGACGACGCCGAGCCCTGGGACGGTCCGGCCGGGCTGGAGTGGTGGGAGCACATCCCGGCGATCGAGAGCGCTCCCGGAACGGTCGCGACCGCCGATACCACCGCTCCCGGAACGGCGGTTGCCCGCGGCGGCGAGGAGTCCGTCACGGGCCGGCCGTCCGCCGAGCTGGCCCCGGTGGTCGCGACCGCCCGCGACCGGTTCGCCGAGCTGCTCGCGACCGGGGCCGTGCCCTCCGTGCGGGCGCTCCGGCGTGAGCTTCGCATCGGGCACCCGCGCGCCGTCCGGGTGCGCGCCGCACTGGAGGACGAGAGCGCTTCTGAGAGCACGCTCGCAACCGCCTGAGACATGACGAGAGCCCCGTCCCGGCATGGCCGACGGCGGGGCTCTCGTACGTCCTGGGGGGGAGCTACTGATCCTTGGTGTACTCGTCCAGGCACTCGCGGATCACGTCGCTGACGGACCGGTCCTCCTTGGCTGCCTTCTTGGCTGCCTTCTCCCAGACCTCATCAGGGACGCGCACGCCGCGTTGGGGAGTCCTGCCGGTGGCCGGCCGTCCGCGTCCGCGTTTTTCTGTCACAGCAGAAAACCTAGCGGAACCTCTGGCGGATACCCAGCGGGATGAATTAATGTCGTAGCAGAAAAGACGGTCCCGGCCGGTGGTGGTGCACCGACCAGGACCTAGGACACCGACCTAGCTGGAGGCCGATCCCATGGCAACGGAGCCTATCCGCCCCACCTTCGCCGTCCACCCGTCCTGCCCGAAGTGGTGCGGCGGCCACATCGGCGAGCCCGGCATGAACCACATGTCGCCGTCCGCGAACGCCGGGCAGCCCACCGACCCGACGTACCCGCACCCGGTGACCGTGGCCCTGGTGTCCGCCGTGACCGGCACCAACGGTGACCTGGAGGTCATGGTGAACGGGCACCGGCCGGGCGACTGCCCGGCGGTGTTCCTGTCGCTGGCCGACGCGGCGGCATGGGTCGATCTGCTCGACCTCGCGGGCGCCACCGAGCTGGCCGCCGCCGTTCGGACGACGCTCGCACTCCTCGACGGCGACCAGGGCGACGCGGGCGAGTCCGGCGAGGACGCATACCCGGAGATCATCGAGACCACCTACTACGCCGAGCACCGCCGGGACGGGCGGGACCGGGGCACGCCGGACGTGATCCGGGCGGTGGACGTCGTCCAGGACGACGCCGGGAAGCGCATCGAGGTGTCGGTGTACCGGGGCGCGGTCAACGGCGGGCGGCCCGCCGTCCTGGCGCTCACCGCCGAGCAGGCGGCCCGCGCGTCCCGCTGGTGGCCGTCCGCCCTTGCGCGCGGCCTCACCGAGGCGGCCCGCATCCTCGCCGGAGACGCGACCGTGACGGCGGGTGCGGCGTGAGCGCCCCGCGCGAGGACGACCTCGCCGAGCTGGAGGCGCAGGCGCGGCGGAACCTCGCCGACGCGGTCGCCGAACTCGCCGGCGTCCTGGTGATGAAGATCCAGGCCGGGCAGACGCCGCCCCCGCCGCGCGGCCGTCACCTCCGGCTCGTCCGGCCGGACGAGTAGATCCGCGACCTTCAGAAACTGAAGCGCCCCCGTCCACCCGGCGGGGGCGTTCGCGTGTCCGCAGGTCGGCGAGGGTGCGCCCCCGGCGTGCGCGGGGCGGCTCGTCCACTCCGACCTTTCAGGAATGAAAAGTCGGTGCGCCCCCGGCGTGCGCGGGGCGGCTTGAGGATGAGCGGACCACTAGTCCGGTCATCGAGTGCGGCCCGTGCGCGGGCGGGCGCAGCGCGTCCGGGCGGACCCGTCATTAGTAGTGACGGGCGCGGCCCGTGCGCGGGCGGGCGCGGCCCATATTGCTGACCTCAGCAGCATGGTCCCGATGTGCGGCCCGTGCGCGGGCGGCTGGGTGCGGAGCCGTTCCTTGCGCTGCCGGTCGGCGGCGTCGAGCGCCATGCGCCCGGCCCGCACCTGTTCGGCGAGGTCGGGCGCGTCCCGCTCGACCGCCTTCGCCTGCTGGACGGCGCGGCCGGACGCTCCGACGATTGCGGCAGCGCGGTCGCGCGACTTCGGATTCTCCGGTGGCAGATCTGCCACCTTTGATTCGACCGATAGTGACGACCGTGACGCATTGTGGTTGCCGATGGGCGCGCCATTCCTTGTGGCCGCCGCGATGGCTTCCTCGTACTTGAGTGCGACCATGGCGCGCTGGCCCGGGTTGAGGTGCCGCCTGGCGAGGTTCTTCGACACGATCAGGTCGAGGATCCGCGGCTCGTCGTAGTGCGCGCCGAGCGTCTCGAACACCGCGCTCGGCGACGTCCCTGATCTTGTCGACCTTGTCGAGGGTGCTGCCGGAGTAGCCGGTACCGGTGGCGGCGACTTTGCGAGTGGCGCGAGCGGAGGGCGGCGTCTCTTCGTCCAAGTTGGACGAAGAGACCTTGGCGCCGCGAGGAGCCCCTGGCGCCTGCGCTTTCCGCTCCTCTGCCCTCGGTGCCAGGATGCGCGCCCGCCGCTCCCGTCCTCATCCAGTCCGCAGGGCTCCTAGGAGGGCTGCTCGCCCTCGTCGGCGGGGTCGGCAGGCGGGGAGACGAACGTTCCGCGTTGCGGCACCGTGTAGACGAGACCTTGCTCCCGCAGGTGGGCGACCGCGCGCCGCGCCGTATCCCTGGCCACCCCGTGCTCCTGGACGAGATCGGACTCCGACGGGATGCGGCGGCGCGGCTGGAGATCACCGGACGCGATACGGCCGGCGATGATGTCCGCGATCTGCAGGTACACCGGGCGGTCGCCCTCATGATCGATGCTCACGCCACGAACGTTAGATGACCAGGGACGACGCTCGATATTGGCCTACATAGGTAGACGAGCGTAGACGTCTAGCTTACGGTGGCCGCATGGCTACTTCCCCAGAGCCGCGCCTGGCCCACGAGCTGTACCGCCAGATACCGGAGTTCACCGTCTACGAGCTGGACGGCGGCCGGTGGCGTGCCGTGCACCGCGCCGATCACGACCTCGTGATCGAGCACTCCGACTGGTGCGAGTTGTTCATGGCGTGCGTCGGTGTGCGGATCCGCCGGACCATCGACCAGGCGCGCGACGAGCTGATGGAACGCCAGCTGCTCGCCCGCGACGAGCACGGCCGGACGAGGCGGCTGTGACGGACGTCCGCGTCGGCGACTACACGCTGACCGACCGGGTCGGGGTGTGGTTCCTGCTCGACGGTGACGAGCGGATCGCCGGGACGCTGATCCCGCAGCCGGACGGCAGCTGGCGGTGCAAGCCGCCCGGCAGTGACCACGTCCGCACCGTCAAGCCGCCGGCGGGTGTGCCGGATGCGGCGTCGTGGGTGGCGCGGCAGATCACCTGAGCCGGGCGGCGCGCCGGTCGATGACCGCCCCCGTGTCCCGGCGCGCCGCCTTTCTACCCCGTGGCCCGTCCAGTGAGGCGGACGGGTCACGGGCCTCCACTCCCTCGCCGCGTCCGGATGCGGCCGGGCGTGAACGGGTCGCGCCCGGCGAACGTCCCACCCGCACCCCTTCCCCCAGATGGAGGTCGAGACCATGACCACCCCTGAGACGCCCCGCCCGCCGCTGCTGCCCACCACGCGCCTGGGACGGGTCGTCCTCGCCGGCGCCGCCCTGCTGCTGATCGGCCTCGTCGCCGGGTTCCTGCCGGTCCTGCGCAGCGACAACACCGAATGCGGCGCCGGCTTCTACGCCACGCAGGACGAGGGCCGCGCGAAGTTCGGGTCCATGGCGGCGTCGAACGGGATCACGCTCGCGCCGACCGGCTGTGACGCGCTCCGCTCCAAGGCCCGGACGGTGGCATGGGTCGGACTGGTCGGCGGTGCTGTCCTGCTCGGCGGGGCGTGGATGCTGAGCGGTGCCCGCGAGCAGGACGAGCGCGGCTAACTCCCCGGCTGCGCGGCGATCAGGTGGAACTCCAGCCGCTGCGCCAACATGTCGATGTCCACCGGTTCGGCGACGGTGACCTGAGCGCCCGGCATGATCTGGTTCGTGACGTGCTTGTGCACCTCGGTGACGGCACCGCGGCCCGCGCCGACGGGGACACGCCGCGCGTACACCCCGCCGAACCGGTGCGCCACGTCCGCCATGAGATCCTCGGCCGCCGCCCGGCGGGACGGGGCCAGCGGCACGTACGCCTCGCCGCCCGACGTGCGCTCACCTAGCAGCGTGGGCCCCAGCGCGTAGCCGGCCTGCAGCCCACCGGACGCGAACGCGCGGGCGATACCGGGGTCGCCGGCGAGCAGCCCCAGAGCGACCGCCTTGGCGTGGCGGCCCGTGCGGACGAAGTCCTCGCCGAGCGCCCGCTCGATGGGGCCGCCCCGCGCCTTCGGATACCCCCACCACTCGCCGCCGCGGGCGTACACCTCGCGGACCGGTGTCCCGGTGTGCGCCGCCTCAATGATCTTCCCGTTCCCCGCGTACAGGTATTCGTGGTCGGGATGCGGCTGCCCGACCGCGCCGGGGATCGGCGAGGAGATCGTCCGCAGGTTCCGGCGGTGATCGTAGGTCGTGCGGCCGAACCGCTTCCCCGCGCCGTGCAGCCACGCGTACATGACCAGACCCGAGCAGTCGAAGGCGTTCGGGCCGGTCGCGCCCCACACGTACGGGTCGCCGATCTGCGCCCGCGCCACCTGGACGACGGGGCCACCGGAGGCGGCGTAGCGCTTCCACTGCGCGGCCATCGAGTCGCCGATCGCGCGGAACAGCTCGTTCATGCCCGACTTGATGGGCTTGGTGACCTCGCCGACCACGACGGAGGTGTCGCGGCGGTCACCGGACAGGGACACCACGGGGCCGCCCTTGGCCAGGCCCTGCACGTCGCCGCGCAGGATCGCCGCGCGGAGCCGGTACACCGACTGGTGGCCGCCGGCGGCCTGGACTTCGCGGGCGGTCAGCATGTGCTCGCCGACGCTCGCCATGAGCGGCACATCGTCGGAGGTGGGGCCGCCCGCGCCGAGCGCCGCATGCGACGGGACGGCGCCACCGGACGCCAGGCCCGGGATGCGGCGGCCCGGGTCGTGGGCGGTAACCCAGAACCCGTGCCCGTCCACATTGATCTTGATGTGACGGGACTTGATCTTTTGTAGTTCGGCCCACAGCTCGGCGGCGCGCTTGCGGCCGACTCCCATCGCGTCCGCGGCGCGCAGGAACGCAGTCCGGCTGGCGTTGATCCTCACCGTCGCGCCGAGCGTCGAATCGGCCAGCGCGTCCACCTGCTGGCGGGCCGCCTTGTTGTTGCCGGCCAGCGCGTACAGCACAGGCAGTTGCGCCGAGATCGTCCGCTTCGCTCTCTCCTCCCCGCCGTTCAGCCGGTTCGTCGCCGCCCACAGGTTCGCCACGTTCTGCAGCTGGTTGGAGAACGCGGACTGGAGACGCAGCGAGGCTGCCGAGGTGCCGTCGATCCGACCCTTCCCGTCGCGCATCGCGGACGACAGATCCCGCATGCCGGAAGCCACCTGCGTGGTGGCGTTGTAGACGGCGATGCTCGGATTGAAGAACGCGTTCAGCGCCGTGTTCAGCGCGTTCATGCGATCCTCGGTCGACAGTGCCGAGTTCCCCATGGCGTCGAGCGCGAGCTTCACCGTCATGGTGGGGTTCTTCGCCGCCTGCGCCGCGGTGTAGTAGTTGCGGATCTTCGCCGTCGCGTCGGCGGTGAGCTTGCCCGACTTGTCCAGCGCGGTCGACAGGTCCACACCGGCGGCCGTAGCGAGCTGCCGGGCCTGCGAGCGCGTGACTCCGTACTGCGCGGACAGCTGCACCGATCCTTGGGTGATGTTGTCGATGACCACGCGCTGCTCTTTCAGCCTCTCCTGAGTGTCGTGGAGTGACTGGCGCAGATCGCCGAGTCGCCGATTGTGCTGCGCGGTCGCGTCACCGGATCGAAGCTCAGCGTCGGTGTAGTGGGTGGTTTCGGTGATCACCTGGGACCGGTACACCGAGGCGAGCCGCTCCAGCTGGCCCGCGTACACCTTCTGGCCGGCAAGGTTGTTGCCGACCGCGTCGGAGTTGATCCGCAGCTTCTCGATCATCTTCTCGGTTTCGGACCGCGCCGACCGGGCCCGCGCAGCGATCACGAAGAGTCCGGCGGCCAGTGCCACATACGCGGCCGGGCCCGCACGCGCGGCCAGCGTCGCCGCCCGCTGCGCGACCGTCATCCCCTTCATCGCCGTGACCGCGCCCCGCGTCCCGGTCGCCAACGTCCCGACCCCGGACACCAGACCCGTCACCGGACGGCGCAGCAGCAGTGCCGCAATGCCCACCTGCGTCAGCGTCGGGGAGAAGTGCGCGGCGGCGTTCGCCGCGCCGAGCGTCGAACGGGTCGCCGCCAGCAGCGTCGTGCCCAGCGGCAACGCGTCGCCGGCCAGCGTCGCCACCGCCGAGCCTGCCGACGCCGCCGCCTGCCCGAAGTCGTCCAGCGCCTCGGGCGCCGCCTGCCCGAGCTTGTCGATCAGCCCGGTCATATCCGGGCCGTTGACGAACGATCCGATGCGGTTGCCGAACCCAATCACCGACGCGCCGGACGCGTCCACGACCTCGCCGAGCCGGGGCATCAGCTGCTGCGCGCTCGACACCACGTTGTTGAACGCCGCGAGGGCCTGCGGCTCGTAGGAGTCCGCCAAGGCGTGGTAGTCGTCCGACAGCTGGTTGACCATGAGGGCCGAGACGCGCTGCCGGTCGCTGAGGGTCTCCCATGACCCTGCCAAGTCCTGCTGAGCCTGGACGACCGACAGGACCGACGGGGCCGCCACAGCGGCGAACCCGGCGAACCCGGTCGCAGCAGCTGCTGCCGCCGGGCCCATCGAGAGCGACAGGCCGATCAACGTCGACAACCATCCGCCCAGCTCCGAGCCCGAATCGGACGCCGCCGACGTAGTCCGGTTGATCTGGTCGACCTGCGTCCGCTGCGTCGCCGCCGACCTGCGAAGCTGCGCCTGGTAGTCGCGCTGCTGCCGCTCCAGCCGGGCGATCTGGCGTTCCTGCTGCTCGGCCCGCCGGGTGACGTCCCGGAACGCCCGGTCCAGGTCGGAGGTGTCGCCGGTGAAGTTGAACTCAAGGCCGCGGGTCGGCATCGGCCCCACCTCCTGGGACGAGCGTGATCATGTGCATGGGTATGCACCCTTCATACGGTAGCGGGGAGTGATGATCATCTATGCTGCTACGCTGTGTAGCGGGGAGAGAAAAAGACAGACTGCGGGCGGGGTCCTCATCGACCTTGATCATGCGTCGCGAACATGCCCCCCTACCCCGGCACATGCCCAGGTCAGGGGCATGATCGGCCGTCCGGGGGTCGGACCGGTGTCGATCATGCTCGCATGGTGATCTTGGGGATGTGACCCACCGTGATGTGTCACTGAATGTGACGATCGCATGATCATTCATCGTGATGCATGAACGCATGATCATCTTCACCAGTCTCGGGACGTCTGCGGCTTGGGCCTGACGGGTGGGACCCAGGACCGGGCGGCACGGCCACGCATCCGGTTGCCCCGCACCGCGCCCGCCGACCGGTTGCACCCGCGGTGCGCCAGCCCGAGGTACACGGAGCGATCGTCGTCAGCGTGATCGAGGTCGAGCAGCTGCCAGTGGTACATGGGCTCTCCGCACCGCACGCACGGCTGCTCGTCCACCATCGCGGCCAGCGCCTGACGCCGTGCACGCTGGTGTGCGTACCCGTAACCGCGCTCGCCCGTGGTCCCCTTCATGCGCCCGCCACCTCCTCCTCCAGGTCCAGGTCGGCGACGCGGACAACGTCGCCGAGGTCGCGGTCGACCAGCGCCCCCGTGATCGCGCGTACGGCCTCGATCGCTTCGGCCCACTCGATCGCGCCGGGCGGGAGTCCGGTGTGCCTGGCCACGGTCTCGCGGGCGATGCGGGCGATGCCGTCCTCCTCCATCGGGACGTCGATGACGATGCCGGTGCTGGAGCCGCGCAGGCTCGCGGTGCCGAGGAACGCCCGCTCGCACGCGCAGCCGGGGCTGTCGCACACGGGCGGGAGCGTCAGGAGTTCGCCGGGCATCGTCCACGCGAAGTCGTCCGGGCGGTCGCCGGGCGCGGGCGGGGCTGCCAGGTACCTCACAGCCTGATCACCCGCTCGCGTTCGAGTCGGACGGCGAACCGCTCCCACGCGTCGCGGTGCCGGTCGATCACCTCGGCCGCGCGCTGCTCGGCTTGGTACAGCCGGCCGTCACCGAACCCGTGTTCGGCCTCGAACCGGGCCAGGTCGACACACCCGAGGTCGACCTCGGCGAGACCGGCGATGCGCTGGGCGACGATGCCCGCCGCGGTGACGACGGCCAGGACGCCGGGGACCGCGCCGGAGTCCTGGTAGGTGGTGGCGCCCTGCGCGCGGGTGATGGAGACGGTGACGACGCGGAGACCGAAGTGCTGGGCGGCGACCGCGTGGCCGGCCTCGTGCGCGGCCACGGCACCGAACGTGCGCGTCAGCACGGCGCGGCCCTGCGCGCGGACTCGGCGAGCCGCTCGGCGCTGGCACGCTCCCGCTCGGCGCGGGCGAGGCGGGCCCGGTGCGCGAGCCGCTGCTGCTCGGACTGCTCGGCGGCGGCGGCGAAGGACACCCCGCCCGGAGCCACCACGGGCCCGGTCGTCAGGCTGCTCTCGGCTCGGCGGTCCCGGGCGGCGTAGACGAGCCCGGCCGCCTCCATGTCGGCGAACGGGTCGCTCACCTGACGCTGGCCCGCCGGGCGGGCGGGGACTCCGGCGCGGTCGGCGACCGCGTGCAGCCGCGCCATGGCCCGGTCGTGGCGCTGGCACGAGATCTGCAGCCCGTTCATGAGCGCGGTGCGCGCGGCGGCGCGCTCCTCGTAGGTCGTCATGGCGTTTCCCCTTCGATGGTGCCCGCGGTGATCCCGCGGACGATCTCCGTCCAGAGTTCCTCACGGCCCCGGCCGGTGGCGGACTCCAGCCGGTCGAGCAGCAGCGACGCGACGATGCCGACCGCCCGCGCGATATCGACGTCGCGGGCCCGGCCGAGGTCGGTGACGACGGCGTCCATGACCTCGTTCAGCCGGCCGCCGTCCGGCACTTCGGCGGGCTCGTTGACGATCGTGATCAGCGCCGCCACGGCCTGCAGCGCATCCCGTTCGCCCCGCGCGAGTTCCCTCACGGTGCACCCCCAGCGGCGCGGGCCGCTTGCGCGAGGGCGGCCAGGTCGGTCTCCAGCGCGGCGAGCGCTTCGGCTGCGACCGCCGCGGAGGCGGCGAGGCGGCGGCCGGCGGTGCGCATGTCCACCGGCGTGGCCGGCAGGTGCGTCCCGTCCGATGCGGCCACGGTCGCCGTCACCGTTGTTAGCGCCTGCCGGAGCGCCGCCGACCCTTCCGCGACTTGCTCGGCGGCGTCCGCCAGCTGGAGACGACCGGGCCCGAGGATCTCTCGCTCATATGCGTTCATGCCTGCCGTCCGGATGCCCGGCTGTAGGAGCCGGCGTGCTGGAGTCCCTGGAGCCGGATCCGCTCGGCTGCGTCCACCTCGTGGACGACGGTCGCCAACCGGTCCCACAGGTGCCCCATGGCGGGCGCGGTACCTGCCCACTTGCGTGCGTTGCTCGTCCACCGTTCGGCGAGGACGGCCCGCTCGTCCGGGGTGAGTCGGGCGAGGGCGGTGCGGATCCCGGTCGGGTCGTTCACCGGCCGTCCCTCCATCCCACGGTGACCGCCCGCGCCGCCACGGCGGCGGTGGATCCCGTCCAGCGCAGCACCGACACGACCGCGGCGGCGGTGCGGCCGGCGGCGTACGGGACCGCGACGGCGGCGGCGAGCAGGATGCGGCGCGGGCGGGGCGGCCACGCCCGGCCGCCGTGCAGCGCGGCCTTCACCTGGTCCCGTGCGCGGACCTGGTCCCGGCGGCGGGCGAGCGTCTCGGGGGTCGTCATGAGGTCCCTCCTCGTTGGAGCTTGCGGGCATGCCGTGCGGCGAGGCCATGGCGGCGGCGTTCGTCCTTCGCGGACTGCGCGGTCTGCCGCTGCGCGCGCCGGCGGCGGGCCGCGGCCAGACGCTCGCTGAGCCTCCGCTCGATCGCCTCGCGCATGTCGGCGGCGGCCGGGCTCTCAGGGGGTGTGAGATTCATAGGGCGTTTCCTGACCTGCGGTTCTCACGGTTCTCACGGTTCTCACACTCACTCCGGAAGGTCGAAGTCGAGTTCGGGGTCGTCCAGCGGCGACGGGACGACGTACAACCCGCGCTTGGGCTTGACCAGGCGGCCGGACTGCTCCAGTCGGCGCAGGTACTCGGCGGCGTTCCGGCCGAACTTGTCGGTAATCTCGCCCGCCCTGACCGGCTCGACGCTGCGGCCGATGTAGTCGAGGATCGCCGTCGAGGTGTCACCAAGGTTCTGTGTCTGCTCGCGCCGCTCAACGTTGGCCGCGGACTGCCGCAGGTCTTCGCCGTCGAGAACCCATCGCGTCCCGTCCTCCAGCAGTAGGGCGTACTCCTCCTCCGGCACGTCCTTGCCGGTGACCTTCAGGACGGCATCGGTCGCCTTCCGCCTGCGCGCGAGGACGATCACAGCGTCCGCCGACCCGGCGAGGCCGTTGGTCCCCGATACGGCGTCGACGAAGTCCTCGGCCGCGGCCTTGCGGTCATGGTGGACCACGACCAGCGACAGCCCCGGCCGCTCGTCGGTGATCCGCTTCAATCCGGCGCCGACGCGGTAGTCCCGCTGATAGCTCGATTCGCCCTGCATCGCCGGCGGCATGACCCGGCCGAGCGTGTCGAGCACGGCCATGGACGTGTCCGGATAGCGGCGCATCCACGCCTCCAGGACGGGCAGCACCTTGCCCGGCGGCACGGTCACCTTGTAGTGGAACAGGCCGGGGATGGGCGAGCCCTCCAGGATGATCCGGCACCGCGATTGCATGCGCCGGTCGCCGTCCTCCAGGGCGAGGTACAGCACCCGGCGAGGCGACCCCACGGCGAGCCTGCCCAGCGCGTGACCGCCCGCCGCTACGGCGAGCAGGACGTTGCCGATCAGCCACGACTTGCCGGACTTCGGCGGGCCGACGAGCAGGGACATCCCTTCCGGGATGAGGCCCGGCACCGCCCAGCGCAGCGGCGGGAACTCCTGCGCGTCGAGCCATGCCCCGTCGCGGACGTCGCCCAGAAGCGCGGCGTCTGCGGCCTCCTGGTCGGTCTCCTCCACATCCCCGTGAGAAGTGTGAGAACCGTGAGAATCCCTGGTCACGGCCCATCCGGTTTCCGGGGCGGCGGTGTGAGAATCGGGCGATTGGAACGGGTGCGCATCCGAACCCGTCGCGTCCGGTCCGTGCACGGGATGGTTGAACATGCTCCCGCACACCTGGCAATACCGGGTCTCGTCGAGCACGGTCACGCGGCCTCCCGCGAGGCGGGCAGACCGAACCGGCGGCGGGCCCGCGCCCGCAGCTCGGCGAGCCGCTCGCGGGTGTAGCCGGGGTAGCGGCGCGCCTCCAGCTCGTCATGGGGGAGCGACCAGCCGAGCTGGCGGACACTCCCGGCGACTGGCGTCCAAGCGCGGTGCATGTCCCATTCGGCTTGCCGGTATCCGACCTCTTGCCCGGTGCCGAAGCCGAGCCGGTAGCCCTCGCCGAACGCGTCGCCTTCACGCTGCCGCTGCCCGTCCAGGTCATCGAGGAGTTCGGCGGCGGCGACCGCGACCGTGAGTAGTTCGTCCGCGCCGCTCATGGCGCCACCGCCAGCGTGCCGGGCTGCCGCATCGTCCGCTCGATCTCGCCCAGCTCGGCGAGGCGGGCGAGGATGCGGCGCCGGTCATGCCGGGACAGTCCAACCAGCCGCGCG
The DNA here is from genome assembly GCF_013372625.1 of Actinomadura sp. BRA 177. Lineage (GTDB taxonomy): Bacteria > Actinomycetota > Actinomycetes > Streptosporangiales > Streptosporangiaceae > Spirillospora. The sequence continues at coordinate 15,143 of NZ_JABXFD010000290.1, read as the reverse complement.
GTACCGTGGGCACCGACGATCCGGTCTCCCGCCCGAGCGTCCGCGCCCCCGGCCTCGTCCCCGGGGGCGCTCTCGTCCGTGGACATGATCAGGCCGACTCCGGCCCAGAGCTGGCCGCCTCGCGCTCCAGCCGCTCGATCTCCGAGATGGGGAAGAGGTTCCGCCGACCGGGCCGGATGCCCTTGATCTTGCCGATGTGCTTCCAGTAGCGGACGGTCTCCTCGGACGTCCGGAAGTACTCGGCGACCTCTCGCGTGGTGCGGTACTCCTCCGCCACGCCTGCCTCCTCGCTGTGTTGGCCACACCCGAATGCGTGCGGCACCGTTGACAGCGTTGCAACTTGCATGCTCAACTTACTAGGCAAGTTACCTACATCTAGGTTGCCGCCAGGAGGCAGGCATGGAGTTCGAACCGGACCTCAAGATCGTTCGTCACTTCGGCGTCAGCCGATCCGAGATCTTCCATAAGCGCCGGGAGACCGGTACGTGGGTGGAGATCGGAGACGGATGGGAAGCACCGGCCGAGTTCGTAGTGACGTTCCAGCCGCGCAAGGGGATCGACGAGCCGCTCGTCGAGATTCACTTCGCGGTGATCGACGGCGTACCGCAGTGCCGTGGCGTGATCACTTCAGCCATCAAGGGCCGACGCGAGGTGCGAGCTACCGATCTTCGCTCGATCGCCGTAGAAGACGTGCTGGAAAGCGTGCTGGCGCAAGTCGCCGTCAGGATCCAGACCGACGACCACGGCGGCGAGGTGCTCGTCAGCCGTCCATTCGTCGAGGAGTCGCGACGCGATGCCGTCTCAGCCGTACGTGGCGCGCGGCGGCAGGGCAAGCGAAAGGTGACCGATGACGTACTACGCCGGGTCGCCGAGATCTATCGGCAGAGCATCGATGACAGCCCCACGGAAGCGGTGCGCGCCGAGTTCGGCGTAGCCGAGCGTACGGCCCGTCTCTACGTGCGCCGAGCCCGTGACGCCGGGTTCCTCGGCGAGGCCCTGCGCGGCAAGGCGGGCGAGCGCTGATGGGATACACCAAGGATCTGTGGTTCCGGCCGGTCAAGGGCCCGGACGGCAAGGCCGTCAAGGACGACCGGGGCAAGACGGTCAAGGAGAAGACCGCCCGGCACGGCAAGGGCAAGCGCTGGCTCGCCAACTGGCGCGACCCTGACAACGCCGAGAAGTCCCAGGCGTTCACCACACAGGCGGCGGCCGATCGCCACTGGCGCGCCATGGAGACCGACCGCGAGCGGGGCGACTACTTCGACCCGCGCGCCGGCAAGGTCGTCTTCGGCGACCTCGGCAAGCGCTGGCTCGCGTCCCGCGTGGTCGACCCGGCGACGCTCGCACGGTACGAGTCGACCTACCGCCTGCACATCGAACCTGCGTTCGGCCGCCGTCAGGTGAAGGGCATCAGGCCGTCGCAGGTTCAGGCGTGGGTCGGCAAGCTCGCCGACGTCCAGGCGCCCGGAACGGTCCGGATCGCGCTGTTCATCCTGCGCAGCATCCTCGACCTCGCCGCCGCCGACGGCGAGGTGAAGGTCAACGCCGCCAAGTCGGCGATCATCCAGCCGCCCAAGTCGCCGAGCCGCGAAGTCCAGGCGTGGAGCGACGATCAGGTACACGAGATCATCAGCGGCCACCCCGCGCTGTTCCGCGCGCTGCCCCTCGTCGGCGCGGCATGCGGCATGAGGCGCGGCGAGCTGTTCGGCCTGGCCCTCGAAGACATCGACTTCGAGGAGGAGGTCATCCGGGTGCGGCGGCAGATCAAGCGGATAGGCCGGAACTACGTCTTCGCGCTGCCGAAGAACGACCGCGAGCGTACGGCCCCGCTGCCGAGCTGGGCCGCACAGGCGATCCGCGTCCACAAGGACGACTACGAGCCGCTGGCCTGCTCGCTGCCGTGGGAGCGGCCAGACGGCAAGCTGCGGACTCACAATCTGCTGTTCCGGTGGACGGACGACCGGCACATCCGAGCAAACCTGTTCGAGAAGCTCGTCTGGAAACCCGCGCTTGTGAGGGCCGGCATCATCCCCGCGCCGACGAGAGACCGGTGGGGCTGCCCGAAGTACGAGGTGGGCCGCGACGAGGGGATGCACGGGCTCAGGCACTACTACGCGAGCGTGATGCTGGCGGACGGTGTGTCGATCAAGGAGCTGGCCGATTACCTCGGACACGCGGACGCGGCCACGACGCTGAAGTACTACGCGCACATGCTGCCCAGCTCGCACGAGCGGGCTCGTCAGGCGATGGACCGGCGCATGTTCCGGCCGCGTGCCGTCGCCGTAGGAGGTGTCTGATGAAGATCACGGAACATGCACGGAACGGAGCGTCCTCGACGGGCGCACGGAGGCGCGCCGAGCAGGCCGCGGCGGCCGTCTCCGGTGCCTCGCTCCGGCCCGCTCGGCAGTCGCGCATACCGCTACTGAGCTGCGGCGACCTCGGTGGTGACGTCCAGGCGGGCGTTCGCGACGAAGGCGTGCAGGGCTCGCAGGGCGGCGCCGGCGTGGTTGCCCCAGTGGTTGAAGTAGGAGTACTGCCACCACCAGAGCGCTTCCAGGGGGCGGTCCTGGTTGTAGTGCCGGAGGCCGTGGACGAGGTCGCTGGCGACGTCGACCAGGTCGTCCGACAGGCGGTAGGACGTGGGCTCGGTGTCCTTGTACGGGTCGAATACCTCGACGTACTCGTCCAGCGCGATGAGGCGTTCGGACAGGCCCTGCCGGATGGCGTCGAGGTCGGGGTCGTCGCCGACCTCCGGCTCCCAGTTGTCGGGCAGGATGACGTCGGCGCTGGCGCCGAGCTGCGCACCGGCCAGGATGACCTGCGACACTTCGAGGAGGAGCAGCGGGATCGTGTGCGTACCGCCGTCGCCGCGGGCGACCGCCTCCAGTCCGTTCAGGTAGTTGTCGACGTGGCACGCCACGCGCTCGGCGAGGGCGTTCCAGTCCTGCGGGCTGTTGGTGTCAGACATCGAGCAGCCTCCGTCCTTCGAATGCGCGGCCAAGCGTCACCTCGTCGGCGTACTCGAGGTCGCCACCCACCGGCAGGCCGCTGGCCAGACGGGTGACGGTGAGGCCCATGGGCTTGACGAGCCGGGCGAGGTACGTCGCGGTGGCCTCGCCCTCCAGGTTGGGGTCGGTGGCGAGGATCAGCTCGGTGACCGTCCCGTCCGCGAGCCGCTGCATCAGCTCGCGGATGCGCAGGTCGTCCGGGCCGACGCCCTCGATCGGGCTGATCGCGCCGCCGAGGACGTGGTAGGTGCCGCGGAATTCGCGGGTCTTCTCGATCGCGACGACGTCCTTGGACTCCTCCACGACGCAGATGATGTGCGGGTCGCGGCGGGCGTCCCGGCAGATCCGGCATTCCTCTTCTTCGGCGACGTTCCCGCACGTCTTGCAGAAGCGGACCTTGTCCTTGACCTCCTTGAGCGCCTTCCCGAGCCGTTCGACGTCGGCAGGGTCGGCGGCGAGCAGGTGAAAGGCGATCCGCTGCGCGCTCTTGGGGCCGACGCCGGGCAGCCTGCCCAGCTCGTCGATGAGGTTCTGGACCACCCCTTCGTACAACGGACCCCTCCTTTCCTTGTTCGTCCGGGGTCAGGCGCCCGGGCCGCCGCCGAGGCCGGGGAAGCCGCCGGGCAGCCCGCCGCCTTCGCCGCCGGCGCCCGGGATGCCGCCGCCGAGCCCCTGGGCGAGCGGACCCATCTTCTCCTGCTGCAGCTCCTGCGCCTCGCGGGCGGCGTCCCGGATCGCGGCCAGGACGAGGTCGGCGATGGTCTCCGCCGTGTCGGCCGGGTCGTCGGCGTCGATGGCCTTCGGGTCGATCGACAGGCCGACGACCTCGCCCTGCCCGTTGACCGTCGCGGTGACGAGCCCGCCGCCGGCGGTGCCCTTCACCTCGGCCTCCGCGAGCTCGCGCTGCGCGTTGAAGAGCTGCTCCTGCATGGCCTGCGCCTGCTGCAGCAGCTCCTGCATGTTCAACTGACCACCGGGTTCCACGGTGCACTCCCTCTTCCGGCCCCCGAGGGCCTGCTCACTGGCGCTCCGCCAGCCACCGGACGTCCGTCCCCCGAGACTACGGGTTCGCGCCATGATGCGGTAAGTACGCCCGTCACGATCTTGGCGAGTGTGGTCCCGCGCCCGCCCCGAGTCAAACAACCCCGGCCGTCCGCGTCCGCACCGGTTTCCTGGGTAGGTCCGGGTGCGATGACCGACTTCTTCGCCGGGGACCCCCGCACCAACCGCGAACGGATGCTCGCCGGTGACCTGTACATCGCCGACGACCCGGACCTGGAGGCCGCCTCCAAGCGCGCCATCGCCCTGGCCCACCGGTACGGCGAGGTGTACGCCACCGACCCGGACGCCGCCCGCCCCCTCCTGGAGGAACTGCTCGGATCGATCGCCCCGGACGCCCATATACGTCCGCCGCTGTACGTCGACTACGGCTCCTACATCACCGTCGGTTCGGGCACGTTCGCCAACTACGGCCTCACCGCGCTGGACGTCGCACCCATCACGATCGGCGACGACGTGCAGATCAGCCCACAGGTGCAGTTGCTCACACCGACACACCCTCTCGACCCTTCGCAACGCCGCGCGAAGCTGGAGGCCGCCGAACCGATCACGATCGAGGACAACGTGTGGCTCGGCGGCGGCGTCATCGTCTGCCCCGGCGTCACCATCGGCACGAACACCGTCATCGGCGCCGGCGCCGTCGTCACGAAGGACATCCCCCCGAACGTAGTGGCCGCAGGCAACCCGGCCAAGCCGATCCGTCACCTCTGACCCGGCCGCACCGGGGGTCCCCTAGGCCTGGGAGGTGTCGATCTCGCGGATGACCTGGCCGCCGAGTTCGCGCTGGATGAGCGCCATGCCGTTCATCTCGGCCTCGTTGCCGTCGGCGTCCGCGTCGCCTTCGGGGTCGACCTCGTCGCTCTCGTCCACGGGTGCCGGCTCGGGGGGCGGCGGAGGGTCGTCCGGCGGCGGAGGCATCGGCCCCGGGTCCGCCTGCCGTGGCGCCTCGCCGTTCGCCGGGCGGGGGACGGGGTTCGTGTTCGGCCTGGACGCCTGGGCGGCGGGCTGCGGCGCCTGCGCCTCCGGTGCACTGCCGAACCCGCTGGACGCGGGCCCGCCGCCGGATCCGAAGCCGGCGGACTGCGCGGACCCGAACCCGCCGTTGGGTCCGTTCCCGGCGCCCGGCCGGCCCCCGCCTCCGGGCCCGCGTCCGCCACCGGATCCGCCGCCACCTCCGCCGCCGCCTACGACGGTCTCGATGCGCCAGTCGACGCCCATCCGCTCCTTGAAGACCTCGCGAAGGACCGTGTCACGGCCGCCGTTGACAAAGCCCAGGCGGCGTCCCTCCGCGTCAAAGCCCAGGGTCAGGACCTTCCCGTCCAGCGACACGGGCTGAACCCCGGACATGATGACCATCCAGGTCGCGCGGCTCTTCTGCTTGACCGCCTCAACAACGTCCGGCCAAAGCCGCTGAATAGTCCCGAAGTCCGTCCCCCCGGCGGCCGATGGCTGCGGCGGGGCAGGCGCGGCTGCAGCGGGACCGCCCGGCGCACTTCCGGACGAACCGCCACGGGGTGAGCCGTGCGCGCTCCCTGGCGATCCGGCGGACGGTGAGACCTGCGCGCTTCCTGGCGAACCGGCGCGGGGTGAGCCGTGCACGCTCCCAGATGAGCCGGTGGACGGGGTGGCCGGGTTATCCACAGAACCGTGTTCTGGCGGTGTAGTGGAGGGGCGCGGGTTGACACTGGAAGTGGGGTCGCCCCCCTGGGAGGGCGGGGTGTGGTCTCCGCGCATTTGAGCAGCGGCACCGCGCCCTTGTCCCCCGGCTCCCTGTCCAGGCGATCCCTGCCCAGGCGTTGCGGGTGGGGGGACGGTCGCGAAGGCTTGCGTCATGCCGGCTCCGCCGCCCTGGGAGGCTCGGCGTTCCAGGGCGTCGAGGCGGGCGAACATCGAGGCCTCGTCCTCGTAGGCCGCTGGGAGGAGGATGCGGGCGCAGATCAGTTCCAGGAGCAGTCGCGGGGACGTGGCGCCGCGCATCTCGGTCAGGCCGGTGTGCAGCAGGTCGGCGGCGCGGGTCAGCTCTCCGGGCCCCATCGAGGGCGCCTGGCGCCGCATCGCCTCCAGTTCGTCCGGCGGGACGTTCAGGAGCCCCGTGCCGCCCGCCTCGGGGACGTTCGACAGGATCACCAGGTCCCGGACGCGTTCCAGCAGGTCGGCGGTGAACCGGCGCGGGTCCTGGCCGCTTTCGACCACCCGGTCGATCGAGGCGAAGACGGCGGCGCCGTCGCGGGCCGCGAAGGCCGCGATGACCTCGTCCAGCAGCGCGGAGTCGGTGTAGCCGAGCAGCGAGACGGCCCGCGCGTAGGTGATGCCCTTCTCGTCCGACCCGGCGAGCAGCTGGTCCAGGATCGAGAGCGTGTCGCGGGCGGAGCCGGCGCCGGCCCGCACCGCGAGCGGCAGCGCGGACGTCTCATAGGGGACGTCCTCGGCCCGCAGGATCTCCTCGACGAGGTCCTGCAGCACTCCCGGCGGGATGAGCCGGAACGGGTAGTGGTGGGTCCGGGAGCGGATCGTCCCGATGACCTTCTCCGGCTCGGTGGTCGCGAACACGAACTTCAAGTGCGGCGGCGGCTCCTCGACGAGCTTCAGCAGCGCGTTGAAGCCCTCGCGGGTCACCATGTGCGCCTCGTCAATGATGTACACCTTGAAGCGCGCCGAGACCGGCGCGAAGAAGGCGCGTTCCCGCAGGTCGCGGGCGTCGTCGACGCCGCCGTGGGACGCGGCGTCGATCTCGATCACATCGATGTGCCCCGTCCCGGACGGGCCGAGCGCGACGCACGAGTCGCATTCGCCGCACGGGTCGGGGGTCGGCCCCTTCTCACAGTTCAGCGACCGGGCGAGGATCCGCGCGCTGGACGTCTTGCCGCAGCCGCGCGGGCCGCTGAACAGGTACGCGTGGTTGATCCGGCCGTTGCGCAGCGCCTGCTGCAGCGGCTCGGCGACGTGCTCCTGCCCCTTCAGCTCGGCGAACGTCGCCGGCCGGTACTTGCGGTACAGCGCCAGACTCATCGGGGGTCCGCCCTCCTGGAGAAGCAGAGCGTCAGAAGCACACAGTCCCTTAAACGAAGGGACCCCCCGCACACCCGCCAGAGCCTGTTTATCCTTGCTGCCTTCCGGCCCTGGGGAGGTTCACAGGGTGACGCCATGCGAGGGGTCTGCCCCTGAGTCTATGTCATCCCCGGCCCTGGATTGCCACGCTTCCCGCGTAGTCTCCGCCTCATGGCCGCCCCGATCCTGCACATCGCCGAACGAACCCACTGGGAATCCGCCCGCGCCGCCGGTGTGTCGTACACCATGTCCACGCTGGGCCGGACGCTGGACGAGGAGGGCTTCATCCACTGCTCGTCCGACATGGCCCAAGTGGACGGCGTCCTGGCCCGCTTCTACACCGGCGTCCAGCGAGAAGACCTGGTCCTGCTGAGCATCGACGTGTCCCGGCTGGACGCCCCGGTCCGCTACGAACCCGCCGGTGACGAGCTCTTCCCTCACGTCTACGGACCGATCCCGGTCTCCGCCGTAATTGATGTCAGATCACTGCCCGGGACCCGGTAGGCTTCCCCGTGGAGGATTCGCCTAGTGGCCTAGGGCGCACGCTTGGAAAGCGTGTTGGGTTCACGCCCTCGCGAGTTCGAATCTCGCATCCTCCGCCACACCGAGGCCGGTGCCCACCACGGGCACCGGCCTTTCGCATCCCCCGGCTACCGGTCACTTGTGCCACCGTGTGACACGGCATGGCACTCTGATCCATCCTGGTGGGCATGAGCGCCCAACCCGAGGTCACCCAACGGGACCTGCACACCGAACGGGCGCGGCGGTTGGATGTACTGCAGCGCGCGGAGAATGAGTTCGATCCGATTCCGTTCGACGTCGAGGCCGCTCGGATCTATGGGCGTGTGTGCGCGGCGGTGGTCGCAGCGGGCCGCAAACCGCGGCGCCGGATCGCCGGCCTGTTGATCGTCTCTGTCGCGATCGCCGAGGGACTGCCGCTCTACACCACCAACCCGCAGGACTTCCGCGGGCTGGAAGATCTGCTGACCGTCGTTCCCGTCACCAGGCCGGGCACTCCACGCGAACCTCGGCACCTTCCAGCGTGAGGAGGCGTGGCGTCCATCCACGCCCCGGTTCTCACCTCGTGCGTCCTCGACAGAGCACTGGCCGGCGCGGTGATCGGGCTCCTGACGCTGCACGTGAGGGACGCTTGCCGGCGTCCCTCACGTGTTATAGGTCCGGCACGCCGGGCCATCAGGGTGTCACTGCTCGGCGGTCACGGGGTCGATGATGGCGCTGACCTGGCGGATGTTGTCGCAGGGGAAGCCGCCGCGGGTGGCGTGGTCGCGGATCAGGTCCGCGTTCTCGGCGTTGTAGACGCAGAACAGCCGGTCCTCGGCCACGTAGCTGTGCACCCACTGGATGCCGCCGACCATGCCGTCCAGGACGGCGTTGGACTTGGCCGCGAGTTCCCGCAGGTCGTCCGCGCTCAGCTGCCCGGCGGACGGGACGGTCCGCTCGATCACGTACTTCGGCATGGTGCCCTCCTGGGTCGGTGTCCGCGTCCCTCGCGGACATCACCCAGCGTGCGGCCGGCCCGGGGCCCGGGTCATGAGGTGTTCGCCCCATGGTCCAGCAGCCCGTGCTCCATCGCGAACAGGGTCGCGGCGGCCCGGGTCGAGACACCCGTTTTGGCGTAGATGTGCTCGATGTGGTTTCCGGCCGTCTTGGGGGTGATGCCGAGCCGACGGGCGATCTGCCGGTTGGACGAACCACGGGCGAGCAGCGCCAGCACATCGGTCTCGCGCGGCGTCAGCCCCGCCGGTCCGGCCGGACGGCGGGACGGACGATGGCCGGCGCAGGCGAGGACGGCATCGACGGCGGACGCGTCCAGCCGCCCGGCGGACGCCTCGGCACGCAACTCCTTCGCGGCGGCGGACGCCGTCAGCGCGGCACGGTGCGGACGGGCTTCGGTCATCGCCTGGTAGCAGTCGGCCGCCGCGAGGACCCGGGCGGGCATGGGGATCGCGGCGGCCGGCAGGCCCCGGTGATGGCCCGAGCCGTCCAGCCGCTCGTACGCCAGCGCGGCGACGGTGCCGATCGAGGCGAGCGCGGGCGGCCGGGCCAGCATCCGGTCGGTGTAGTGCGGGCAGAGCCGCACCCGTTCCCGCTCGGCCGCGGTCAATGGGCCGGCTTTCTCCCAGATCGTGGTCGGGATGCCAATCCGTCCCAGGTCATGAACCAGGGCCGCGCGCCGGACGAGGCTGGTGTCGACGCCGAGCCGGGCGGCCGCGGCGGCGGCGAGCGCGCTCACGCCCCGTGAATGTCCGCGCAGGTGGGGCGCCTTGAGGTCGGCGTAGTCGGCGAGGACTTCGAGGGCCCGGTCCAGCTCGTCCTCGGACAGCGACGGGCGCAGGGCCGGTTCCGCGGCGATCAGGTCGTCCCAGCTCGATCCCTCGGGCAGCCCGGCGAAGAGATCCGGCGCGCAGGAGAGGAACTCGTCGGCGATCGCGGGGTCGAAGTGGCCGCCGCGCCGGTCGGCGGCGACCTTGCGGGCGGCGTCCGGGCCGCCGTGCCGGTGGTGGACCTCGGTGACGTCCGCGACGTGCCACAGCCGGACGGCGATCGCGATCCGGTCGCCGGCCAGGCCCGCGGGCAGGCCCTTGCCGTCCCAGCGCGCGAAGATCTGCCCGAGCGGGTCGCGGACGTCCGGTCCGAGACCGAGGCGGCCGGCGATGGCGGCGGTGACCTGGCAGTGGGAGCGCAGGGTTTCGCGCAGGGCATGGGCTCCGGTCACCGCGACGACGGCCTTGGCGCCGACCCGTTGCACGGGTGGTGCATCCGTCCCGGCGCGGCGGACGAGGTAGCCGAGGAAGGGCAGCGGCTTGGTGTCCACGTCGAAGACGCCGGCACGGTAGTCGATGTCGTCCCCGAACCATTTCGAGGCTTCGTGGCTGTCGGCGATGCATCCGACCCAGCCGAGGAGGGCCGTGTAGTAGAGCGCGGCACGGTCCGCTTCGTCCAGCCCTATGCGCGACCCCAGGCGGCAGGCGAGCAGACAAGAGCGTGCGACGTGCTCCATGGGCTGCCCTAGGCCCAGGTCGACGGCCAGGGAGAGCGCGCCCACCAGCTCAGCGAGCCGTACTCCGGAAGGACGCGCACCCGTCATGGCCCAACGGTACGCCCGGAACTTAATGACGGACGGCCTGAACTGCGCGGTAACTGGTTTACCGACTGAGGCAACTCAAGTGACACGTGTTGTTGCGTTGCCTTCTCCCGCTGGAAGGCGACGCCGTAGACTCGGAGCGTGATCTTCAAGGCGGTCGGTGACGGAAGGCCCTATCCGGACCACGGGCTCTCGTCCCGGGACTGGGCCAAGATCCCGCCTCGCCAGGTACGCCTCGACCAGCTCGTCAGCACCAAACGCGAGATGGACCTGCAGTCCCTGCTGTCGAAGGACTCCACGTTCTACGGCGACCTGTTCCCGCACGTCGTCCAGTGGCACGGCGAGCTCTACCTGGAGGACGGCCTGCACCGGGCGCTCCGGGCCGCGCTGCACCAGCGGCTCGTCCTGCACGCGCGCGTCCTGGACCTGGACGCCGTCGACCTGACCTGATCAGCGCGTCCGGGCGGGCTCCAGGGCGGCCACTGCCGTGCGGGTCGCCGGACGCGCCGGCCGGACGAAGCCGGGACGCGCCGCCAGCAGCCCGAAGACGATCTCGGGCACGACCAGCGCGAGCAGCAGCACGATGGGAACGTTCCAGCCACCGGTGGCATCGTGCAGCACGCCGACCGCCAGCGGGCCGGCGGCGGCAAGAAGGTAACCGCCCGTCTGCGCCATCCCGGACAGCCCCGCCGCCACTGACGGGCTCGGCGACCGCAGGCTGAGCAGCGTGTACGCCAGCGGGAACGCGCTGCCCGTGCCGACACCGAGGATCAGGACCCACGCCCACCCGGCCGACGGGACGAGCAGCAGCCCGACGAGGCCCACCACCATGGTGACGGCGACGGCGACGATCACTGGACGCTGGTCGCGCAGCCGCGCGGCGAACACCGGGACGACGAAGCCCAGCGGAATGCCGACGATCATCATCGCGGAGACCATCATCCCGGCGGCGGCGGGCGCGTATCCGGCGTCCTGCATGATCTCCGGCAGCCACGACATCAGGACGTAGAACATCAGCGACGTCAGCCCCATGAAGACGGCGACGTACCAGGCGGTCGGGGAGCGCAGCAGCGAACCCTCACCGCGCGGGGCCGCCACGGGCTCGGCCGGCGCGCGCCGGCCGCGGAGGGCGAGCGGCCCCCACACCAGCACGGCGACCAGCGACGGGACGGCCCAGACGGCGAGGGCGAGCCGCCACCCGCCCGCCTCGTCCAGCGGCACCGCGAGCCCCGCCGCGACGGCGCCGCTGGCCGCCATCAGCATCATCGCGAGGCCGGTGAGCGACCCCACACGGGACGGGAACGCGCGCTTGATCACGGCCGGCATGAGGACGTTGCCCATCGCGATCCCCGCGCCCGCCAGGACCGTTCCAACGAACAGCGACACGGGGGACTGCACCACGCGCAGCACGATCCCCACCGTGATCATGACGAGAGACCCGGCGATCGCGGTCTCGGTGCCGAGCCGCCGCGCCACGACCGGCGCGACGCCGGCGAACGCGCCCAGGCACAGCACCGGCAGCGTGGTGAGGACCCCGACCTCGGCGCCGGACAGCCCGAAGACGTCCCGCAGCTCGCCGAGCACCGGGGCGATCCCGGTGATCGCCGCCCGCAGGTTGACGGTCAGCAGCACCAGCCCGACCAGCGACCACACGGCCGCACCACGGGAAACCGGAGTCGTCGCAGAACTGTTCATCTCACCTTGCTCGCCATCACATCGTCCCGCCCGTCCCATCGGTCCGGGCTACTCATCAGTTCAAACTGCTCGCCGCTTCGGCCGCCCCGCCGGTTCAGCCGTCCCGCCGGTTCGGCCACCCCGCCGGTTCAGCCGTCCCGCCGGTTCGGCCACCTCGCCGGTTCAGCCGCCCCGCCGGTTCAGCCGTCCCGTCGGTTCGGCCACCCCTGCCCGTTCGGCTGCCCCGTCGCTTCGGCCGTCTCGTCAGTTCGGCCGTCTTGTCAGTTCGGCCGGCGGTGCTGCGGCCATCTCGGCCGCCCCCGCCGCCTCGCCGGTTCAGCTGGCTCATCGCTTCGGGTCGCCTCGCCAGTTCGGCGTCTCGTCGGGGGGCGGGTCGGTCAGGAATCGTGCTGGGTCTCGGGTGTCGGCTCGCGGGCGGGCGCGGCGGTGGAGGCGAGGATCTGGTCGAGGCACGCGTGGGTGGCCTGGGTCGCGGCGTCGGCGTCGCCCGCCTCGACGGCCGCGGCGATGGGGCCGTGCGGGACGTCCGCGTGCTCCAGCAGGACGCCGGCGGCGCCGATGCTGGCCCGCAGCGCGGCGCTGAAGTCGCGGTACAGGTCCGTGAGAACGCGGTTGTGGGTGGCTTCGACCACGGCCGTATGGAAGGCGAGGTCCGCTTCGACGAACGTGGCGTGCTCACCGGCCGCCCAGGCGGCGTCGCGGCGGGCCAAAGCGACCGCGATGGCGGCGATGTCGGCTTCGGTGCGGCGGGTCGCGGCGAGCCGCGCCGCCTCCACCTCGAACCCGCGCCGGACCTCCAGGATCTCGACCAGTTCCGCCGTTTCCAGGCGCCGCCGGACGGCCCCGGACAGCTCGCTCGTCGCGCGGACGTACGTCCCGTCGCCCTGCCGGCTCTCCAGGAGCCCCGCATGGGTGAGCGCGCGGACCGCCTCGCGGACGGTGTTGCGCCCGACCCCGAGCGTCTCCGCCAGCACCGGCTCCGGCGGGATCTTCGCGCCGACCGCCCAGCTTCCCCCGACGATCTCGTCCCTGAGCTGGCCGATCACCTGGTCGACGAGCGACGACCGCCGAGCCGTGCGCAACGTCATCCAACAACCTCCGATCAACCAGTCATCCTACGTTTAAGGGTAAAGCAAGATCGGGTCGGCTTTGTTCCCGTCTCAGGGGATATCGATCACATCGCTTCCCGCGTGGTCCTGGAGACCGCGTCGGCCAGCGATGTACGACGTGCCCACCTCGATCGGCGACGAGGGGGCGACGCACGTGTCGCTGTCGGAGGCCGTCCAGCCCCAGGCGTCACCCGACTGTCGTGGGATGCGGGTGGTCAGCGGCTCGGGTCGTCGTGGGGGCCGTGGAGGGAAGGCGTCCTCGCACCGGGAGGTGAGGACGTGATCTGGGACGCGGACAGACCGGCGGCCTGGAGGGCTTGGCGGTACGCGGCGGCGGCGCTCTCGGGGTCCTGGACGAGTTCGTACAGTTCGCCCAGTTCCCTGAACAGGTGTGCCGCCGGACGGCCCGGTGCCAGCGCCGCGAGCTGATCGGACGCCGCGTGCAGGACGACCTGGGCGGCCGTGCGGTCGCCCTCGGCCACGCGTGCGCGCGCGAGGACGAGCCGGGCCAGGATGGTCTTCTGCGTGCGCACGGCGAGGTCGCTGCCGGGCTGCGGCGTCACAGTGTGGTTGCTCGTCGGCGGACCCAACGCCAGCCCGGTGTCGAGGAAACGTTCCAGCGTGGCGATCGCATCGTCCAGTTCACCGGTGAGGACCAGCGCACGCGCCTTGGTGATGGTGCTCTCGGTGGACTCTTCACCCTTGAGGTCCGTCGTCCCTTGGAGAAGCTCCAGCGCCTCTTGCGCGGCCTCACGCGTGCCCTCCGGCCGCGGACGTTCGACGCCGAACTCACTGGACGGCATCGCACCCGGCGCCACGATGGCCGAGAACGGCAGGACGCCCCTGAGCAGCGCCTTGGCGCCGGCAAGGGCGAGACGGGCGCGGCTCTGCACGGGGGTGGCGTCGGTGCGTGCCGCCAAGGCCTGGTCGGCGAAGTACAGGGAATCGCCGATGGTCCCCTCGTCCAGTGCGCGCATGCTCGCCCGCTGGTAGTGGACGCTCACCGGCTCGTCCTCGGACTGCTCCGGGTTGAGGAGGCGGCGTCCGAGCTCGTGCGCGCGCGTGGGGTCGGAGCGATCCACGTAGGCCAGGAGCAGGATCCGCCCGGCCTCGGTGAACTCGTGGCCGGCGCCGAGCCCGAGCTGCTCCAGCCGGGCGACGGCGCGCTCACCGAGCGCGATCGCCTGCCCGAGGTCGCCGACGGTGTGGTAGCACCTGGCCAGCGCGATCACCGGCGGCAGCCAGCTCGCCCGGCCGGGGTCGCGCTCGGCCTGCTCGCGCAGCTCCTCGAAGAGCGCGATGGCGGCGTCCGTCCGGCCCAGCTCCTCCAGGGCGCGGGCGCGGCCCCAGCGGGCGCGGGACGTCAGGTCGGGGTCGTCGCTGCGCGCGATCACCTCGTCGAACCCGGCCTCGGCGGTGGCGGCGTCCCCGCGCAGCAGCGCGAGGTGGGCGTGCCGCTCCCGCACCTCCAGGTGCGCGCGCTGCTCCGGCTCGACGCCCTCGGCGAGGTATTCCGGCGTGCAGCCGAGGCGCTCGGCCAGCATCCGCAGGACGGTCGGCGTCGGCGTGCGCTTGCCCGACTCGATCAGAGAGATATAGCTGTCGGAGAGGTCGTGACCGGCGAGCTGTGCCTGCGACAAGCGTCTGGTCAGCCGCAGGTTGCGGACACGTTCTCCGACGTTGCCTGGACCCGGCATGTGGACTCACTTAGCGGAAGTAAACAGGCGGCTGGGGTGCCGACATGATTGCACATTGCGGGTAATCGCACATCGAGAGCAATGATGCGGGGTTTGCGGACGCCGTCCGGCCGGGCCTGTCCCGGCCCCGCGCTCAGCTCCCCGGAACGCGGTGGCGCGCCGGTTCGCGGCGGTGCTTCGCCTGGCGGTCGCGACGTCTGTCACTCCGCCGACGGTAGCCGACCGCGTGCCGAAGATCTTGGACACCGCCGATATTGACCAGTCCACCGCGCTTTCCGGTCAACCACTTTCCACCCGCCCCCGTCCGATCCGCGCACGTCGCCCGGTCGGCGCAACGTCCGGCCGGCGCACGTCCCGGCGGTGGTCCCCGGGCGACACGCGTCCGGGCGGTGGTCGTTCGGTCAGGGGTTCGGGTCGGGGT
>NZ_JABXFD010000134.1 GCF_013372625.1 Actinomadura sp. BRA 177 | reverse complement strand
CGGCGGCTGCAGTGTGGTATAACGGACAGGCCTAACCGCCGGCCCTTGCCCCCACGGTCCCACCCGAGCCTGACAGCCCCGGCGACCAGCGGCCGGTCCCCTGCGCACACCCGGGCCAGGCGAAAGTGACCATCCAGCACCACGGGCCCTGCCCGCAAGCACGCCGTCCTTCACACTGCCCCGGCGACCGGCGCGGCCGGAACCCCGCTCACACTGGGCTAGGCGAGGGTTACCTCGTAGTGGAGGGTTCGGTAGTGCTTCATTCGGTGGAGGAGCGGTACCGCGAAGCCCTGCAGGAGCGGGTGCTTGCGGGCGAGCAGGTGGCGGATGGGCTGTGATTCCTCCTCGGTGAGCAGCCGGACGCGCCCGTGCGCCTCCGGGCCGGTGACCTTGCCCCGGAAGGTGCTCGGCGCGATGTCCACCTGGGGGTTGCGCGCCAGCCGCTTCGACTTGAACGCCTTGTCGTAGGTGCGGAAGTAGGCGTGGTCGCCGCGCACGACCACGTTGACCGGCGTGCCGACCGGCGTCCCGTCCTTGCGGTAGGACGTCAGCAGGAACGTCTTCTGCTTCTTCCAGCTCTCAAGCGTCGTTGTGGTGTTCATATCCAGGAGACGGGATACCCGCCCCCGGACGTGACATCACCGCAGGGCGGCCGCTTCGGCGGCGAGTTCGCGGACGAGGTTCCAGTCGCCGTCGCGGACGGCGTCCACCGGGGTCAGCCAGGATCCGCCGACGCAGCCGACGTTCTTCAGCGCGAGGTACTCTTCGGCGTTCCGCGGGCTGATGCCGCCGGTCGGGCAGAACCGGATCTGCGGGAGCGGCCCGCCGAGCGACTTCAGGTAGGCGGTGCCGCCGGCGGCCTCGGCGGGGAAGAACTTCATCGCCGTGATGCCGTCCTCCAGCAGCGCGATCGCCTCCGACGCGGTCGCGACGCCCGGCAGGAACGGCAGCCCGGTCGCGACCATCGCCGCCTGGAGCCGGGCCGTGCAGCCGGGGCTGACCAGGAACTTCGCCCCGGCTGCGGCGGACCGCTCCGCGTCCTCGGGCCGGACGACCGTGCCGGCGCCGACCACCGCGTCCGGGACCTCGGCGGCGATCCGGGTGATCGCCGCCAGCGCGGACGGGGTGCGCAGCGTCACCTCGATCACCGGGAGGCCGCCCTCGACCAGGGCGCGGGCGAGCGGGACGGCGGCCTCGGCGTCGTCCAGCACCACGACGGGGATGACGGGCGCGAGGTCGAGCAGGTCGTCGGCGATCATGCGTGCTCCAGGTCGGGGAGGCTCTGCGCGAGCCTGACGGCGGCGCCGACCAGGGCCGGGCCGGGGTGGACGATCAGCGCGGTCGGGATGGCGCGCACGTAGTCCTCGACGGGAGGCTTCCCCTCGAAGCGGGCGCGGAACGCGCTGTCCCGCAGCACGTCCACGATGCGCGGCAGGATCCCGCCGCCGAGATAGACGCCTCCGCGGGCGCCGAACGTGAGGGCGACGTTGCCGGCGAGCGACCCGAGCAGCGCGCAGAACATGCGCACCGCCTCGTCGCAGCGCGGGTCGTCGCGGCGTTCGCAGATCTGCTTGGCGGTCAGTTCCTCGGCGGGTTCGCCGTCGAGCGCCGCCAGGTACCGGTGGACGCGGGCGAGGCCAGCGCCGGAAAGCAGGTATTCGGCGGGCACGGCGCCCTTCTCGGCGCGGAGCAGCCGGGTCACCTCGATCTCCCGGTCGGTCGCGGCCGGGACGTCGACCTGGCCGCCCTCGCCGGGCACCGGCACCCAGCCGGACGGTGTCGGGACGAGTCCGGCGACGCCGAGGCCCGTGCCGGGACCGACCACCGCGACCGGCGCGCCGGCGGCCGGGGCCCGCTCGCCGATCACGATCAGGTCGTCCGCGGTGAGGCGCGGGAGGGCGAGCGCCAGGGCCTCGAAGTCGTTGATGATGTCGAGGTGGGGCACGCCGAGGTGGGCGCGCACCGCTTCGACGGTGCCCTTCGGCCAGCCCGCGTTGGTCAGGTGGAACGTCCCGCCGGCGGTCGGCCCCGCCACGGCCAGGCACGCGGCGGACGGACGCACGCCGCTCTTCTCCAGGTACGCGGCGGCGGCCTCGGCAAGGCCGGGATAGTCGCGGGTGGGAAGGGACTGGACATTGGACGGGACACCGTCCGGACCGTCCACCAGCGCAAACCGCGCATTCGTCCCGCCGACGTCCGCAACCAGCCAAACCCCGCCCGCACGTGTCTCCTGTGGAGAGACGGCGCCCTGCACGCCCTGATCGGCTGTGCTCGCACGTGTCCCCTGTGAGGAGCGCGCGCCCTGGTCGGCTGCGCTCGCGCGTGTTAGCTGCGGCGGGATGACCGCCCCCGGGGTCGTTGCATTCGCGTGTGCTTCTTGTGCGGGGACGATCCCCTGCTCCGCTGCGCTCATGGGTGTTTCTTGTGGGGAGACGACCCCCCGCTCCCCTGGGTTCACCGCGCTCATGCGAAGACTCCTGCGCCGCGCTCGGCCGGGCCCACAGCGTTGCGGAAGGCCTGGAAAAGCTCGCGGCCGGTGCCGTAGGTCTGTTCGGACGTCCCGGCGGCGGGCTCGCGGGCGGCGAACTCCTCGTCCGGGACGAGGACCTCCAGGACGCCCTTGTCCGCGTCGAGCCGGACGAGGTCGCCGTCGCGGACGCGGGCGAGCGGGCCGCCCGCGGCCGCCTCCGGCGACACGTGGATCGCGGCGGGCACCGCCCCAGAGGCGCCCGACATACGACCGTCCGTGACCAGTGCGACCCGGTGGCCGCGGTCCTGGAGGACGCCGAGCGGCGGGGTGAGCCGGTGCAGTTCCGGCATCCCGTTGGCGCGCGGGCCCTGGTTGCGGACGACCGCCACCACGTCCCGGTCCAGTTCCCCGGCGGCGAACGCCTCCTGGAGCCGTTCCTGCGAGTCGAACACGCGGGCCGGCGCCTCGATCACCCGGTGCTCCGGCCGCACCGCCGACACCTTGATGACCGCCCGTCCGAGATTGCCGCGCATGGTGCGCAGGCCGCCGTGCGTGTCGAACGGCTCCGCCACCGGACGCAGGACGTCCGTATCGCCCGATTCGGTGACGGTGTCCCGCCACACGGCCCGGCCGTCCAGGAACTCCGGAACCTTGCGGTATTCGGCGAGGGTGGCGCCGCCGACCGTCCGCGCGTCCTCGTGGAGGAGCCCGGCGCCGATCAGCTCGCCGATGAGGAACGCGGTGCCGCCCGCCGCGTGGAAGTGGTTCACGTCCGCGGTCCCGTTCGGGTAGAGGCGGGTGAGCAGCGGCGTCACCGCGGACAGCTCGTCGAAGTCGTCCCAGGTCAGTTCGATGCCCGCCGCCGCGGCCATAGCGACGAGATGCAGCGTGTGGTTGGTAGAGCCGCCGGTGGCGAGCAGGGCGACGATGCCGTTGACGAACGCGCGCTCGTCCAGGAGTTCGCCGATCGGCGTGTACTCGTCCGCCAGGTTCGTCAGCTTCAGGATGCGGCGCCCGGCCGCCTCGGTCAGCGCGTCCCGCAGCTTCGTGCCCGGCGGGACGAAGCTGGCCCCCGGCAGGTGCAGGCCCATGACCTCCATGAGCATCTGGTTGGAGTTGGCCGTCCCGTAGAAGGTGCACGTGCCGGGCGAGTGGTAGGACGCGGCCTCGGCGGCGAGGAGCTGCTCCCGCCCGATCTCCCCGGCCGCGAACCGCTTGCGGACCTTCGCCTTCTCCCCGTTCGGCAGCCCGGACGCCATCGGCCCGGCCGGCACCAGGATCACCGGCAGGTGCCCGAACGACAGCGCCCCGATCACCAGCCCGGGGACGATCTTGTCGCAGACGCCCAGCATCAGCGCGCCGTCGAACATGTCGTGCGAGAGCGCCACGGCCGTCGCCATCGCGATGACGTCCCGGCTGAACAGCGACATCTCCATGCCGGCGCGGCCCTGCGTGATGCCGTCGCACATCGCGGGGACGCCGCCGGCGAACTGCGCCGTGCCGCCCGCCGAGCGGATCGCGCCCTTCAGGATGTCCGGGTAGTCCTGAAGCGGCTGATGCGCCGAGAGCATGTCGTTGTAGGACGACACGATCGCGATGTTCGGCGTGACGTCGCCCCGGAGCCACAGCTTGTCCTGGACGCCGCACGCCGCGAAGCCGTGGGCGAGGTTCGCGCAGCCCATGCCGGTGCGCACCGGGCCCTCGGACCGGGCGTCCCGGATCCGGCTCAGGTACGCGGCGCGCGTTCCGGCGCTCCGCTCGGCGACGCGCCGGGTCACTGCCTCCAGCACGGGATGTACGGCCATCGGGACGCTCCAGACCAGGGGGGATCTCTCGGTCAGCAAGCTACCGAGACATAGGTCATCCCTTCAACCCCACTTATGAACTTTGAATGACAAAAGTCGGGAGCTTGCGCCAACTGGACGTCCCGAACGGGGCCGTGCTTGACTGGCCGGATGCCCCGCCCCGCCAACCGCCACCATCAAAAGGACGAGCGGAGCTCGGCTCGTCCCTGGACGGCCGGCGACATGCTGAGCCTGATCCGCGAGGACGGCGTCGCCACCCGCGCCGACCTGGGCCGCATCACCGGCCTGTCCCGTCCCGCGGTGGCGTCCCGCGTGGCGTCCCTGATCGCCCGCGGCCTCGTGGTCGAGCGGAGCACCGGCCCGTCCACCGGCGGACGCCCCCCGGCCCGGCTGGAGTTCAACGCCGCCGGCGGGACGGTCCTCGTCGCGAACCTCGGCCAGTCCCGCGGCCAGCTCGCCGTCTGCGACCTCGCCGGGACGGTCCTCGCCCGCACCGACGGGCCCCCGGCCGAGACGTCCCCCGGCAAGACCCTCCCCCGCCTGCTCGACGAGTGGACGTCCCTTCTCGCCTCCGCCGGCATCGACGCGTCCTCGATCCGCGGCGCCGGCCTCGGCGTCCCCGACGCCGTCGAGCACGCCGCCGGCCGCTGGGACGCGGTCGAGATCACCGGCCCGATCTCCGACCGCTTCGGCGTCCCCGCCTACCTCGACAACGAGGTCAACGCCGCCGCCCTCGGCGAGCACCAGGCCCATCCCGGCGTGGACGACCTGCTGTTCGTCAAGGTCTCCACGGGCATCGGCGCGGGCCTCATCGCGGGCGGCCGCATCCAGCGCGGCGCCCTCGGCGCGGCCGGCGAGATCGGCCACGTCCCGATCCCCTCGCCCGCCGACGCCCCGTGCCGCTGCGGCAACGTCAACTGCGTCGAGGCGATCGCCGGCGGCACCGCCCTCCTGGCCCGCTCCCCCGCCGACGACCTCCCCGGCCTCGCCGCCCTGGCCCGCTCCGGCGACCCGGCGACCGTCGCCCTCCTCCGCGACGCCGGCCGCCGCATCGGCGAGGTCGTCGCCACCGCCGTCAACCTCCTGAACCCGGCCGTGGTGGTCCTCGGCGGCGACCTGGTGGGCGCCGACGAACCCCTGATAGCGGGCCTGCGCGAAGTCGTCTACCAGCGGTCCACGGCCCTCGCGACCCGCACTTTGCGGATAGAACCGAGCCGCCTGGGCGAACAGGCCGGGCTGAAGGGCTGCGCGGCAATGGTCCTGGACAACATCCTCTCTCCTGAAGCCATCGACAGCGTCCGCCAGTAGCCGCCGCGCCACTGAGCCGCACGGCGCAGCACGCCATTCTGGTTCGCTGCGCAACGCCGACCTCAACTGATTCCCGACTTCTTCTAAGAAGCCATTGCTCATCCAGGCGGGAAGATCTCCTGAGGGTCGGACAAGAGGTGACAAGTTCGGCACTCACGACTCCCTACAGCGCACACACCGTCTGGCGCCCTGGAACGGCAGCCCGCCGCCGTGGGACGAGCGGCGAGCACGAGGCGGCCCGTCCGGCCGACCGGCGCTGTGTCAGCAGCCAAGCCGGGAACGCCGGAACAACGACCAGAAAGCGCTTGGCGCTGACTTTCAGCAACCCCGGAGCGGACTTTCACATCCATTCGGTGAAACGGGGCAGTGCTGCCCGAGCAACACGAAGACGAACGGCGATCTCAACCGGTCAGTGCACCGCGCTCCTCGCTCTCGGCGTGCACTGGGTGTGCGGTACTCGCTCAGGACCTGGGCTCAAGCCGCGGCGAGGCCGCCGTACGGCGTTGTTTCGGCGTGGCGGAGAGCGGTGAGGACCGTGTCCTCGGTCGAGTGCACCTCTGGGTACATCTTCTCGGGGTCGGTGTGGAGCTGGTAGTCCCACACGAACCCATAGATTCCGAGGGTGACGATGGTCAGCAACAGATGCGTCCCGAAGCCTCGGTGCAGGTCCGGGATGGGCTCGTAGGTCACGCGGTACCGGACGATTCCGAGCCGCAGCCAGATATCGCTGAGGTTGTCGTTGAAGTCCTCTTCGGTGAGCTGGATCTCCCACCAGAACCGCATCATGCGATAGTAGGCGTAGAGGCCGTATATCCCGAAGGTGATGAAGGCCAGGAAGACGGACAAGCCCGCGTTGACCGGCCGGTGTTCGTCCTCGAAGCGCTCCTTGACGTATCGCCGGAGGTCGTCCAACTGCTCCATGTCCTCGCCGCCGCGGCCGCTTTGCTCAGCGTACTGCCTCGTTGCCTCGATGACGGCGCCGAAATAATGGAGGCGCCGGTCCCGGAAGAGATCTGTGCGATTCAGCCGGCGGTAGAAGACCACCACCGTGTAGATGCCCAGCGTCACCCATGAAAGCAGGAAGGCGTAGACGGCCCAGTCGACGAGCCTTTGGTCGGTGCTTCGCCTCTCGTGGACATAGCGGTCCACCCGCTGGACGGCAGGGAGTGGTTGTTCCATTGCCCCTTCTCCTCATATGAAGGGAAGGAACTTCGACATACCACGGCAGTGTGCTTTGACAGCCTTGTCGGACGGCCGCACTCCTGCTCACGATACCTCTCGCGGACCGGATGCGCCGCCTGTGGCTGGACGGGCGGAGGTGCGGAGCGGCCCGTAGGGGGCTGGCGTCGGCTAGGGGGCTACGGTCAGGTTGTAGGTTGCCGAGGTGTGGAAGTCGCCGCTGGTTCCGCGGATCTCGACTTTGTGCGGGCCGGGTGGCAGTGGTGGGAGGACGCTCCAGAGGCCGCATCCGTACGCACGGACAGAGCCCTCGTCGCTGGCCGGGTTGCCGGGGACCCCGGTGATCGTGATGGGCATGGGCGACCACCGCTTGAGGGTCACTTCTTTCCCGTCCAGGGTCAGGGTTCCGGTCGCGGTCTCCTTGAAGGCCTCGCAGTCCTCTTCGGGGCCGCGCTGATTGACGGCCGGGGCGACGAGTGTGCGGCCCGCCGGGATGTCGCAGTTGCGCGTCACGGACTCGCCGAACGTCCCGGCCAGGGACCAGAGATCGGACGGCTGATCCACGGCGCAGAACTCACCCGTGGTGTCCTCGACGGGGTTGCGTCCCGATGGGGAGCCGGCGGCCCAGCTCCACCAGGCGGACTGCACGTCCGCGGGCTCGTTAGATCCGACGGCCACGCCTCCGCTTGAAGAGGGCGGGCCGCTCTCCGTCACGGCGTCGGCGCCGGCCGGGGCGAGGGTACCCATGGACAGGGGCCGACAATCACTGAGTGCGCACGGTGACGGGCCCGCTCCAGACGGTCGGTTAGCACATCGGGGCGGCGGCTCGCCAGGGGTCTCCATGACTGCCATCGGCCATGACGGGAGCCGAAACTCATTCGACACCGAATTGGCAAAGTCACCGACGATCCATGGCATGGACAAGGTAGACAAATCCCCATCCCCGTCTCGCCAAATCCGGACATACCGCGCATCCGTCACACGCGTCACACGGACCAGGACCCGTCGGTGACACTTTACTACCGGCACGGCGGGCATTCTTACCAAGAAATCCACTCTGGCGTTCATGGGCGATTCGTGGCTAACGTGTCCTCGTTCGCCGGAAGCCAACAGGTACCCGCCGGACACCATTGCCGAGGAAAAGCACAAAGATCGCGCGGCGGGTGCATTCATCCGGCCGGCAAAGATGGAAGGGAGAGCGACGAGACACCATGGCGGACTTCCATTTCAGCGTCCTGTCCGGGGCGGCGCCCGCGGAGAGCGGCGACACCCGCCTCGCCGATGTCCTCGACCGGGCGGTGGCTGCGGCGCACGGCGCCGCCGGGGAACCGGCGCGGTGGCGGGCGCGGCGCGCCGGCATGTGGTGCCATGTGGCCCCCGAGGACGGTGAGTGCCCAGCTCAGGGATGGAAGTTGCACGTGTCGGCCACCCCCGCGTCGGCGGTGGAGGTGCTCGCCCGCGCGCTGCCGGTACTGCTGGCGGCCCGCTCGACGTTCAAGTTCGCCGCCACCCACGACCACGTCGCGGCATTGAACGCGCGCAACACCTCGCGCGGCCATTCGGGAAAGTTCCTCACCGTCTACCCGGTGAGCGACGACGAGGCCGTCCGGCTGGCGCTGGAACTGCACCGGGCGACGGCCGGCCTGCCCGGGCCGCGCATTCTCTCGGACCGCCCCTACGCGCCGGGCAGCCTCGTCCATTACCGTTACGGCGCGTTCATCGAAGAGCGCCGCATCACCAACGACGGGTTCTATGCGTGGACGATTCTCGACCCGGACGGAAACCCGGTCGAGGATCAGCGCATCGGAAGATACACGCCTCCGCCATGGGTGTCCTGTCCCTTTCCCGAACACCGGGCACGCGGCCCCGAGCGCGGCGGGAACGCCGCCGGGTCCGACCGGAACGAGATTCTGATCGGGACGCGTTTCGCCGTCCGGGAGGCGATCCGGCACACCAACAAGGGCGGCGTCTACCGCGCCACGGACACCGAGACCGGTGAGCCGGTCGTGCTGAAGGAGGCGCGCCCGCACGTGGCCGCCGGCGAGAACGGCAGAGACGCCCGCGACCTCCTCCGCGCCGAGGCCCGCGCGCTGGAGGCCGTCGCGGACCTCGGGCTCGCGCCGCGGCCGGTCCGGCTGTTCACGCAGAGCGGCCACCTGTTCCTGGCGGAGGAGATGGTCCCGGGAACGACGCTGGGGCAGTGGACGGCGGACCTGATCGGCGAGCGCGGCTGGGGCCCGCACCTCGCTCCCGCGCTGGAGACGGCCGTCCGGCTCGCCGACCTGATGGTCAAGGCGCACGGCGCCGGGCTCATCGTGCGCGACTTCACCCCGAACAACATCATGGTCCGCCCGGACGGCATCCCCGTCCTCATCGACCTGGAGCTGGCCGTCACCGCGGACGGATCGGACGACGTCCCGCTGCGCGCGGGAACACCCGGCTTCGCGGCGCCCGAGCAGATGGACGGCGCGGCGCCCGACCCCGCGGCGGACCGGTTCGCGCTGGGCGCGACGCTCTGCCATGTGCTCACCGGCGGCCCGCCCTATCTGCTGGACGAGCATCCCGCCGCGCGGTCGGTGACCGAGCGGCTCGCGGAGTGGCTGACCGCGCGCACCCAGGGCCTGGACCTGCCCGCCGCCGTGGTTCCGCTGCTGCTCGGCCTGATGGCCGACGCCCCGCGGCACCGCTGGAGCCCGGAGCGGGCGCGCGAGACGCTTGCCGCGGCGGGCGGCGGAGACACCCCGCCGCTGCCCGCCGGCACCGAGCCGGAGGTTCCGGCCGGGCGGCCGCGGCTGCGGTCCGGATGGCTGCGCAAGCAGACCCGGCAGACCGTCCTCGGCATCACCGACCACCTCCTCGACTCCATGGACCCCGGGGGCGCCGACACGCTGTGGCCCGCGTCCTGCGTCCACGGGGCACCGGACCCGTGCAGCCTCCAGCACGGTGCGGCCGGCCCGCTCGGCGCGCTGGTCCGCTGCTTCGAGCTCACCGGCGACCGCCGCCTCCCGGACGCGATCGCCCGCACCGCCCAGTGGATCCTGGCCCGGCTGGAGGACGGCACGCCGCGGCCGGCAGGGCTCTACTTCGGCACCGCCGGGGCGGCGTGGGCGGTCCTGGCCGCGGGCCTCGCCCTGGACGACGCCGCTCTCGTGGACGCCGCCCTGGCCGTGGCCGACCGGCCCCCCCCCGCGGTCGACGCCCCCGCCATCACCCACGGGACGTCCGGGATCGGGCTGACCGCCCTGCACCTGTGGACCCGTACCGGGCACGCCCGGTACGCCGAGCGGGCCGTCGCCGCCGCCGACGCGCTGGCCGCCTCGGTCGAGGACCGGTCAGGGAAGCTCTCCTGGAGCACCCCGGCGCAGCACGAGTCGAAGCTCGCCGGGCGCCGGTACTACGGGTTCGCGCACGGCATCGCCGGGGTGGGCTGCTTCCTGACCGCGTGCGCGCGGGCGGCCGGCCGCGCCGACCTGCTGGCCCTGGCCGCCGCGACCGGGGAGAACCTGCTGGACGAGGCGACAGGCACGGAGCGGTCGGCGATGTGGGGGGCCGGTCCCGGTGACGCGCCGACGGCACCGTACTGGTGCCACGGCGCCGCCGGGATCGGGGGCTTCCTCGTGCGGCTGGCCGACGCCACCGGGGACGCGCGGTTCGCGCGGGGCGCGGAACGGGCCGCGCGGTCGGTGCTGGAGCACCGCTGGCGCGCGCCGCTCGGGCAGTGCCACGGGCTCTCCGGCAACGGGGACTTCCTGCTCGACATGGCCGCGTTCACCGGCGACGGCGAGTACCGGCACGGCGCCTGGCGGCTCGCCCGGATCGTGCTCGCCAACCGCGCGCAGCGCGGCCGCCGGGCGGTGTTCCCGGACGAGTTCGGGCAGGTCTCGGTGACCTGGGGCGATGGGATGAGCGGCATCCTCGGCTTCCTGCTGCGGGCGCTGTACGGCACGCCGCGGCTGTGGACTGCCGACGTCCCCGTGGGCCTCGCCGGTGGGGCGGCCGCCGCGGCCGCCGGGGCGGAGCGGGCGTCATGACCGCACCCGCACGCGAGCCGGTCCTGCTGGCCCTGCCTCCGGTGGCGACCCGGTTCGGGTTCGCCTTCTCCGGGCGGGGCGGCTGGGGCGCCTGCCTGCGCGCCACCGGGGACGAGGTGGCGCTGGAGCGGTGGGAGCTGGCGCGGCCCGTACCGCTCCGGAGCACGCTCACCGGCGACGCCGCGACGCACGCGGTGGACGGCCTGGACCGGCGCTGCGGAGTGCTGCCGCTGGACGACGGCCGCGTCCTCGTCCTGCGGCCCGCGACCGGCGCGGACGGAGAGCCGGCCGGGCACGGGACCGTCCTCGCGGCGGAGCCCGCCGGCCGGGGCCTGCGGTTCACCCGCTCGTGGCCGGTCCCGGCGATGCTCGCCGGATTCCTGCTGGCGGCGCCCGGCCCGGCGGGCACCATCGTGCTCGTCACCGTCGAGGACGAGCGGTACTCGCGGATCTGGTGGCTGCACTGGCGGCTGCCGGCACTGGAGGCGGTCCTGCGGATCCCCGGCGTGCTGGGAGGCGGCGTCTGGGTCGACGGCGGGCGGACCCTCGCCCTCGACCGCACCACGGCCGCGCACCGCACCGAGGGCGTCCTCGTCGATCTGCGCGACCGCGCGTGGCGGCGGGTCTGGTCGGTCTCCGACATCACGACCGACCGCATCGCGGCGTTCAGCCCGCGCTCCGGCGCCCTCGCCGTGACCACGACCTCGCCGGGCGCGCAGCAGCCCGGCACCGGGCAGATCGGGCTGCGGTTCCCGCGCGGCGGGCCCGTGCGGTTCCCCGAGGCGCTCAACGGGTCCGAGCGTCCCCGGACGCCGCTGACCTTCGACGCCGCCGGAGAGAACCTGCTCGTCCGAGAGACCTGGGGCGCCGCGGAACGCCTCGCCGTCTACGCGCCGGACCGGGACCGCCTCAGCCCGGTGCCGGGTCCGCCGGGAATGCTGTGGCCGCCCGCGCGCTGGGCGGAGGACGGGCGGATCCACCTGCGCTACGCGGCCCCGCACCGGCCGCCCACGCTGGCCACGGTGCCCAGCGAACCCGGCGCCGACTGGTGGCTGGCGCCCGACGCGGACACGGACGCGGGCGTCGGCTGGTCGGACGCCGGCACCGCCGACCTGCCGGGCCCGGCGGGGCCGATCGAGACGATCGTCTACGGCGGCCCCGGATGGCGGCGCGCCCGGCACCTGGTGATCGCCCTGCACGGCGGCCCGCTGGCGTCCTGGCGGCTGGACTTCGAGCCGCTCTTGCAGCACCTGGCCGCCGCCGGCGTCGCCGTCGCCGCCCCCAACCAGCGGGGCAGCACCGGCTACGGCGAGGCGCACCTGCGGCCGGTCATCGGCGACTGGGGCGGCGCCGACCTGGACGACATCGTCCACCTGGCCCGGGAGATCGGACGCGACCGCGCCGCCGCGGGCCTGCCGGGCCCCGTCGTGCTCGGCGGCAGCTACGGCGCCTTCCTGGCGCTGCTCGCCGCCTGCCGCGCCCCGCGGCTGTGGTCGGGCTGCGTCGCGCTGGCCCCCTTCACCTCCGCCGCCGGACTGCACGGCGGCGCGTCCGGCGCCGTCCGGGACCGCGTGGCACGGCTGAGCCACTGCGATGCGCCCGGCGCGCCCGGGGACGGACGCGACGTGCTGCGCGCGTGCGCCGCGCTCACCGCGCCACTGCTGATCGCCCACGGCGTCCGGGACGAGGTCGTCCCGGTGGCCCAGTCCAGGGCGCTGCGCGCCCGGCTACTCGAACTCGGCAGGACCGAAGGAGTCGACTTCGACTACCTGGAGGCCGACGACGACCACAACGGCGTCGTCCAGGCCTGGTCACCGGTCCTGCGTGAAGCGGTGGTCCGCTTCTGCCTCGCGGCGGGGCGGATCTCCCTACCAGACCAGGAAAGGAGGTGACATCACATGGACGCGTTCGAAGGCGACCTCGTGGCCGCTCTGCAGGAGCTGCCGGAGACGGACCCCATCGAGATCGAGGGGATCCAGCTCAGCGGCACCTGTGCGTGCGTCGGCCTGCTCACGCTGCTGAACTCGGTGTGCGTCGGCATCTCGTGCGCCTGATCCGCACCATCCCATGCGGCCCCCGGGACCCCTGATCGCATCCCGGACCGCAGAACCCCGGTCACGGGCCGGCGCGAGCCGGTCCGTGACCGGACCCATCCCCGAGTCTAGATGACGCACGCCGACGACGGACGGAGCCGACGAGGGTGGTCCGGACAGCAGCCGAGCCCGGCACGCCCGCCGCGCTGCGCGCCGGGGGCAGGCGACGGCTGCGCGAGGCGATGCGGCTGTTCCGGCCGCGCCTGTGCCTGCTGGCGGCGCTCACCGCGATCCGGGTCGCCGCGACCGTGGCCACGCCGCTCATGCTGGCCGGGGCCGTCGACGCCGCCCGCACCCAGGAGCATCTCGGCGCGGCCACGGCGCGGCTGGCGGCCGTCCTGGCCGCGGCGGTCCTCGCCGACACCGGCGAGGACGTGCTCGGCGCGTACTGCGGCAGCGACATCACCGCCTGGCTCCGGCACCGGCTGCTCGGCCGGGTACTGGCGCTCGGACCGTCCGGGCAGCGGCGCTTCCCCACCGGGGACGTGCTCTCCCGGCTCACCGAGAGCGCCTCCGGGCCCGCGGCCTTCCCCGTCCTGTTGCTGACGGCGGCGGCCGGCGTCGCGACCACGGCGGGCGCGGCGGTCGCGCTCGCCATGATCGACTGGTGGCTCGCCGCCGCGTTCGCGGCCGGGATTCCGCCGCTCGCCGCGGCGCTGCGCGTCTTCGTCGTCCGGGCCACCGAGCCGTTCGCGCCCTACCAGGCGTGCCAGGCCGCGATCGCGACCCGGCTGCTGGACGCCCGGCAGGGCATCCGGACGATCCGGGCGAGCGGCACCGTGGCGGCCGAGGCCCGCCGCGTCCTCGCGCCGCTTCCCGGGCTGCGCCGGGCCGGCCGGGAGACGTGGGAGGCGCAGGGCCGGGTGAGCCGGCGCCTCGCGCTGCTCGCCCCCCTCACGCAGGTGCTGGTCGTCGGCGTCGCCGGGATCCGGCTGTCCACCGGCGACATCACCACCGGGCAGCTCGTGGCGGCCGTGTCCTACGCCGCCATGGCCGTCGCCTCCGCGTCCCTGTTCGACACCGTCGTCGCGCTGCTCAACTGCCAGGTCGGTGCGGGCCGGATCGACGAGATCCTGGCGGCCGCCCCGGCGGTGCGGGAACCCGCCCGCCCGGTGCCGCTGCCGGACGGGCCGGGCCGGCTCCGGCTGCGCGGCGTCACCGTCCGGACCGGCGGCCGGACCGTCCTGGACCGCATCGACCTCGACGTGCCGCCCGGCGCCGCCGTCGCGGTCGCCGGCGCCTCCGGGACGGGCAAGAGCGTGCTCGTGTCCCTGATCGGGCGGCTGCTCGACCCCGACGAGGGCACCGTCGAGCTCGACGGCGTCCCGGTCGCCGCCGTCCCGCTCCCCCGGCTCCGGCGCGCCGTCGCCTACGCCTTCGAGCGGCCCGCCCTCCTCGGCGCCACCGTGCACGACACGATCGCCTACGCGCGCCCGGACGCGACCCGCGCCGAGGTCCGCCGCGCCGCGCGGGCCGCCGACGCCGACGCCTTCATCCGGGCGCTGCCGGACGGCTACGACACCCCGCTCGACCGCGCCCCGCTGTCCGGCGGCGAGCTACAGCGCCTCGGCCTGGCCCGGGCCGCCCTCGGCGACGCGCGGATCATCGTGCTGGATGACGCCACCAGCAGCCTCGACACCGCCACGGAGCTGCGGGTGACCCGCGCGCTCCAGCGGATCCTCGCGGGCCGCACCAGCCTGGTGGTGGCGCGCCGCCCCGCCACGGCCGCCCGCGCCGACCTCGTGGCCTGGCTCGACGGCGGCCGAGTGCGGGCCCTCGCCGCCCACGCCGACCTGTGGCCCGACCCCGCCTACCGCGCCGTGTTCGCGGCGCTGCCCGCGTCCGAGAAGGTGGCGGGCCCGTGACGGCCCCGCCCGCGGCGCGGCTGCTGCACCGCCACATCCGGGGGCAGTGGCCGGCGCTGCGCCGGCTCGCCGCCTGGTCGGCGCTGGAGAGCCTGCCGGTGTTCGCCTCGGGCCTGCTGCTGGCGCGCGCCATCGACCGCGGGTTCCTGTCCGGCCGCCCCCTCGCGGGTCTCGGCTGGCTCGCCGCCCTGGCCGGCCTGTACGCGGCCGGCGCGGTCGGGACGGGCCGCGTCTACCCGTGGCTCGCAGCGACCGTCGAACCGCTGCGCGACTCCCTGGTCCGGGAGGTCGTGACCGCCGCCCTGCACCGCATGACCGGCGGGTCCCCGGACGCGGCGGGCGCCGGGGTCTCCCAGGTCACCGAGCAGGCCGAGGCCGTCCCGGCGCTGCACAGCCAGCTGCTACGCCACGAGCCGGACCCGCAGTTCGCGGGGGGCGCGGTGCCGGACCGAACAGCGCCCGGACGGCCCCGGCTCCTATACACATCTCCGCGCCCAAGAAACGGTAACCTATCGCGCAATGCGGCATCTGACTGGAAAACAAAAAAACAACAATACAATAACATGACGAACA
>NZ_JABXFD010000516.1 GCF_013372625.1 Actinomadura sp. BRA 177 | reverse complement strand
GGGGGTCGACGGGGCGGCGCCCGGGCCGGCCCGCCCCGCGTGGGGCCGCGGGTGGTTCGGGCCCGTCCCGCGTGCCCGGGTCGCCTGGCTGCGGATCATCGGCTACGTGTTCCTGCCGTTCGACATGCTGCTGCTGACCAGCAGCTCGCTGGCGCACGCGCGGCTGCCCGCCGACCTGTACCAGCCGGTGCTGCTCGGCCGGCTGCTGCACCTGCCCGCGCCCACGCCGTGGTCCATGTACACGCTGCTGACGGTGACGATCGCGGCCGGGCTCGTCGCGATGACCGGGCGGGTCCTCCCCCGCGCGAGCGGCTACCTCGCCGCGTGCGGGTACCTGTGGTGGGTCACGATCAGCATGTCGTACGGCAAGGTCGACCACGACCATCTGGCCCTGGTCGTGGCGCTGTTCGTGCTGCCGAGCGTCGGACGCGCCGGCGTCGGCGACACGCGGCGCTGTGAGGCGTCGGCGTGGTCGGTGCGCTGCGTCCAGCTCGGGGTGGTCGCGGCGTACTTCCTGTCCGCGTGGGCGAAGGTGCGCATCGGCGGGTTCCCGGCGTGGCCGAACGGCTCGACCGTCCAGTGGGCGCTGAGCCGTCGCGGGACGCCGCTCGGGCGCGCCCTCATCGACTACTCGGTGATGCTCAAGGCCAGCCAGTGGGTCATGTTCGCCGCGGAGGCGCTCTCCCCGGCGCTGCTGTTCCTGCGCGGGCGGCCGCTGTACGCGCTGGTGCTGTTCTTCGCCGGCTTCCACGCCGTCACCTACGCGCTGATGACGATCCACTTCCTGCCGCACGCCATCTGGCTCGCCGCGTTCCTGCCGCTGGAGCGGCTCACCGGGCTGCTCCCCGAGCGGCTGCGCGGGGAACCGGCCTCCTGAAAGGTCAGCCCTGGGCGCCGGGACGCCGGTCGGCGGGCAGCATGCACGCCGCCGTCCCGCCGGGCATCCGCTGCCGGTTGTTGGCGACCAGCCGGTACACGCCGTGCGCGATCCAGCTCACCGGCGGGACGCGCATGACCACGCCGGGCACCCGCCAGAGGCCGTCGGCGGCGGTCAGCATCCGTCCGATGGCCTCGGCGCCACCGCTCACCCGTCCGGTGCGGTCGATCCACAGCACCTCGTGCTGCGCGCGCTCCGCCGTGGTGCCGAGCGCGTCCAGGTCCGCGAACTGGAAGGCAACGACCGTGGCCTGGACGGGCACGTGCCGTTCCAGGAACCGCACCGACGACGTGCAGAACCCGCAGTCGCCGTCGTAGACGAGCACCGGCCGCCCGGTCATGAGACCGGCCACGCGTCGGCGAGCATCTGGCGGGTGTCGCGCAGCAGCTGGGGCAGCACCCGGGTGTGCCCGACGACCGGCATGAAGTTGGTGTCGCCGCCCCAGCGCGGGACGACGTGCTGGTGCAGGTGCGCCGCGATGCCGGCGCCCGCGACGAGGCCGAGGTTCATGCCGACGTTGAAGCCCTGCGCGCCGCTGCACTTGCGCAGCGCGGCGAGCGCGCGCCGGGTGAAGACTGCCAGCTCCACGTACTCCGGCTCGTCCAGCTCGGTGTAGTCGGCGACGTGCCGGTAGGGGACGACCATCAGGTGCCCCGAGTTGTACGGGTACAGGTTCAGCACCGCGAACACCGACTCGCCGCGGGCCACGACGAGGCCCTCCACGTCGGTCATCTTCGGGATCTCGCAGAACGGGCAGCCGTCGCCCGAGCCCGCGCCCGTCGGCTTGCCCTCCCCTTTGATGTAGGCCATCCGGTGCGGTGTCCAGAGCCGCTGGAAGTGGTCGGGCGTGCCCGCGCCGCCCCTCTCCTCCTCGAAGCGGGGCGTGCGCGCGTTCCCGGCGCCCGCTCCGGGCGCGTCCTCGCGCCCCTGCTGCACCACGGACTCCTCCGGCTCTGCGGTCAAGACGGCGGTCTCCTTTTGTTCACGGCCTGACCAGCAGCATAGAGAGAGAAGCGGCCGGGCCTGTAGCCGGGATCCCCTCCGGGACGCGCCCGCGGGCCGGGCCCCGCATGGCGTTTCGGGGGCGACTCCGACACCATGGTCATCAACCGAACCATGGGGAGCGATCATGACCGGGCCCGACAGGCGGCAGACCGAAGGCGTCGAGCCGAGACCGGACCCCGGATCCATGCCGTACTTCCCCGGCATGCCGCAGCGGTCGGGGACGACGCCGCCGCGCGGCGCTCCCCTGCCGGCGCCACCGGCGCCCCAGGCGGGCGCGGTGCCGCTGACCATGCACGGCTCGCCCGGTGACGTCACCGTGGCGGTGGAGGGGCGCATCACCATCGAGGACGCGGTGCTGGAGAAGATCGCCGCACTGGCCGCGCTGGAGGTGGCCGGCGTCGCCGGGCCCGCCCCGGCCGGTGCCCGCGTCACCGTGGCCGAGAGCGACGGCGACGACGAGGTCACGGTCGACCTCGTCATCGCGGTGGAGTACGGCAGCGTGGTCAAGGACGTAGCGCAGGCCGTGCAGGGCAACGTGGCGCGGGTGACGGGCCTGATGCTCGGCATGCGGGTCGCCGCGGTCAACGTGAGCGTGCAGGACGTCCGCATGCCCGCCGCGCCGCCCCCGCCCCGCCGGCCCGCGGGTCAGACGCCCCGCGCGTAGCAGCTCTGCATGCCGCCGCCGACCGACACCGTGGTGACCTTGACGCGCTCGACCGCGCTCGGCGCGACGCCCGTGAAGTGGAACGTGTGCGGCCTGCCGCCCTGGGCGCTCGCCTGCTGCGACTTCGGCGACCCCTGCCGCAGGACGAGCTCCGCCCGGATCAGGCCGCTCGCGGAGACGGTGACGAGGACGTCCACGCCGGTCGCCGTGGCGCGGTAGAACGCCGTCCCGTTCGGGCACCGGTCGAGGGAGCCGCCGCCGGTCGGCTGCGGGATCTGCGGGCCGCCGCCCTGCCCGCCGGACCCGCCGTCCTGCCCGCCCGGGTAGGGGCTCCCGCCGCCGTTCTGCTGCGGCACCGGGTTGGTCGGGGCGCCGCCGGGCAGGCCGGGCAGCGCGGACGCGGACGGGCTCGCCGGCCCCCGCGCCCCGGCGGTGCCCTTCTCCCCGTCGTCCATCAGCGGCATGAGGAGGACGATGACGGCGGCGGTGACGAGCAGCAGGGTGCCGCCGTAGCCGGCGATCCGGCCCCAGAGCCGGCCCCGCCGGCTCCGCCGCGCGGGCCTCCTGGTCTTCATCTCCGCTGACTCCCCGTCGTGGCACGTGATCGATGAGGCTACCAACTCCCGGCGGCGCTCATCCCGTCCTCGCGTCCCCCGGCATGACGAGCAGCCGGGTCAGGGCGCCGAGGTCGCGGGCGACCTCCGCGGGCTCGTGCAGGGGCGCGACGACATGGCTGATCGTCAGCCGCATCAGCGTCTCCACCAGCACGTCGACCTCGCGCTCGACGAGGGCCCGGCCGAGCCCGACCTTGGAGCCGAACTCGCTGTAGGCGGTCTGCCGGCTGACCCCGGCCGCGCGGGCGACCTGCGCGAGCCGCAGCGAGTCCCAGTCGGCGTCCGCCACGATCGCGTACGCGGCGTCGAGGAGCCGCTCGCGCGGAGGCCGCGGTTGACGCATTCCGCGATTTCGCCCATCCCGCGCCACGCCGCGCCCCCCTGAAGTTGTCATCCGCCGGACAAGAGACCGGGCGGGCGCCTGCCGCATAGTGCGTGAGATGAAGATCATACGTACTTCCCCGAGGCTGCGCCGCGCTCCGACCGCGGCCGGCCCGGACGCGGTGTGGATCGGCGGCTACCAGGGGCAGAGCAGCCGGACGGTGGGGTGCCCGGAGACCGGCCCCTGCACGGTGAGCACCCACCAGAACCCCACCCTGCAGCGCTGGACCGGGAGCGGCTGGTCCTGGACCGGCACGCCCGGCCTGTCCGGGCAGGGGCAGGTCAGGTTCCTGGACGCGGAGCAGGCGGCCGGCGCGTGGGCCGCCGGCAGCCGCGACAAGGCCGACGGCACGATCGAGGGGACGCCCTACCTGGCCCATGCCGCGTCCCGCGCCTGGAGCGAGGTGCCGACGCCGAAGGCGCGTGGGTCTCGGGGGCGGCGACCTCGCCGGACGGCCCGTCCGTCCACCGGTACTCGGCCGGGACGTGGACACCGCACACGCTGGGCGCGTCGATCCAGGGCATCCGGCAGCGAACGCCCGGCGACGTGTGGGCCGTGGGCCGGACCGCCGGGACCGGCGACGCCGGCGGCCTCGCCTACGCGGCCCGCTACGACGGTTCGGCCTGGCACACCGTGACCCCGCCGCAGGCGCAGGGCGAGCAGGGCCGGCTCGTCGCCGTCCTGCCGCTGGCCGCCGACGACGCATCCTGCACTACACGGGCGGCTCGTGGCGGCTGGAGCAGCCCGCCCCGGGCGTGAAGGGCGCCATCGAGGGGATCACCCGCGTGCCCGGCACGGGCGCCGTGTGGGCGGTCGGTGTCAGGGACGGCCAGGACCCGCTTGTCCTTTCCACGGACTGGCCGGATCCGCGGACTGGCCGGGCCGGGGCCGTGCCCGCGCGGGGCAGGCACGGCCCCGCCGCTCAGATCTGCACGCGCGCCTCGACCGCTTTGACGATCTCGTCGGCCGCGTCGTCGATCGGGACGGCGTTCTTCTGCTCGCCGCTGCGGTACCGGAACGACACGGCGTCCTTGGCCACGTCGTCGTCGCCCGCCAGCAGCATGTAGGGGATCTTCTGCTTCTGCGCGTTGCGGATCTTCTTCTGCATCCGGTCGGAGGAGGTGTCGACCTCGACGCGGACGCCGCGCTCGCGCAGTTTCGCGGCGACCTTCTCCAGGTGCGGGACGTGCGCGTCGCCGATCGGGATGCCGACCGCCTGCACCGGCGACAGCCACGGCGGCATCGCGCCCGCGTAGTGCTCGACCAGCACGCCGAGGAAGCGCTCGACCGACCCGAACAGCGCGCGGTGGATCATCGCCGGGGTCTGCCGGGTGCCGTCGGCGGCCTGGTACTCCAGGCCGAACCGCTTCGGCTGGTTGAAGTCGAGCTGGATGGTGGACAGCTGCCAGGTCCGGCCGATGGCGTCCTTGGCCTGGACGGAGATCTTCGGCCCGTAGAACGCGGCGCCGCCCGGGTCGTCCACGAGGTCGAGCCCGGACTCCCCGGCCGCCTGGCGCAGCGCCGCGGTGGCCTCCGCCCAGTCGGCCTCCTCGCCGATGAACTTGTCGGAGTCGTCGCGGGTGGACAGCTCCAGGTAGAACTCGGAGAGGCCGAAGTCGCGCAGGACGCTGAGCACGAAGCTCAGCAGCGACTTGATCTCCTCGCCCATCTGCTCCTTGGTGGTGTAGATGTGCGAGTCGTCCTGGGTCATGCCGCGCACGCGGGTGAGCCCGTGCACCACGCCCGACTTCTCGTACCGGTAGACCGAGCCGAACTCGCACAGCCGCAGGGGCAGCTCGCGGTAGGACCGTCCGCGCGACCGGAAGATCAGGTTGTGCATCGGGCAGTTCATCGGCTTGACCCGGTACTCGACCTCGTCCACCTCGAAGGGCGGGAACATGTCCTCGCCGTAGTACGGCAGGTGGCCGGAGATCTCGAACAGCGACGACTTGGTGATGTGCGGGGTGTTGACGAACTCGTAGCCCGCTTCCTGCTGGCGGCGGCGCATGTAGTCCTCCATCTCCTTGCGGATGATCCCGCCCTTGGGATGGAAGACCGGCAGGCCGCTGCCGAGCTCGGGCGGGAAGGAGAACAGGTCGAGTTCGGCGCCGAGCCGGCGGTGGTCGCGCTTCTCGGCCTCCGCCAGGAACTTCAGGTACTCGTCCTGCCTGTCGCGGGACTCCCACGCGGTGCCGTAGATCCGCTGCAGCTGCGGGTTCTTCTCGCTGCCGCGCCAGTAGGCGCCGCCGGAGCGCATCAGCTTGAACGCCGGGATGACGCGGGTGGACGGCAGGTGCGGGCCGCGGCACAGGTCCTTCCAGCGCAGCTCGCCGGACTTGGCGTCGAGGTTGTCGTAGATGGTCAGCTCGCCGCCGCCGACCTCGACGCTCGCGCCGTCGGCGGCGTCCTCGACCGGGCCGGAACCCTTCAGCCCGATCAGCTCCAGCTTGTAGGGCTCGGCGGCCAGCTCCTCGCGCGCGTCGTCGTCGGAGACCGGGCGCCGGGAGAAGCGCTGGCCCTGCTTGACGATCTCGCGCATCCGCTTCTCGATGCGCTTGAGGTCGTCGGGGGTGAACGGCTCGGCGACGTCGAAGTCGTAGTAGAAGCCGTTGTCGACCGGCGGGCCGATGCCGAGCTTCGCCTCCGGGAACAGCTCCTGGACGGCCTGCGCCATCACGTGCGCGGCGGAGTGCCGCATGATCGCCCGGCCGTCGTCCGACCCGATCTCGACGGGCTCGACGGCGTCGCCCTCGTGCAGCTCGCCGGCGAGGTCGCGCAGTTCGCCGTTGACCCGCGCGGCGATCACGGTGCGGCCGTCGGCGTCCAGGGCCTCGCCCGCGGTGGTGCCCCCCGGCACCGCCCGCTCGCCGCCGTCGAGGGTGATGCGCAGTTCGGGGACGGTGGACACGGGTACTCCTCGTGATTGCGGTCTGGGATCAGCGGGTTCCGATGCTATCGACTCGGGGTCGGCCCCGGACGCATCCGGTTCCATCGGGTGCTCCTCTCGTCGTGGAGGGCCCGCGGCGGTCCCCGGGAAAGCGGAAGGGCCCCGGGGATCGCTCCCGGGGCCCTTCCGCGTGCAATGTCAGGACATGCCGCCGTCGCGCCGGGAGAGACCCGGCGTCGTCGTCTGTACGGACACGTGCGGCATGCCACCACTGTAACCGACGGGCGCGGCGGCTCGCTCGGATTACGTGCGCGTGCGCGGCGCGGAGAGCTGGTCCATGTCCTCCAGCTCGCGTCCCTTCGTCTCGGGGACGGCGCGGAGCACGAACACGAACGCGAGGATGGAGAAGAAGGTGTAGATGCCGTAGGCGAGGACGAGGGAGAAGCCCGAGATGCCGGGGAAGGTGGTGGTGATCACCCAGTTGGCGAGCCACTGCGCGGCGGCCGCGACGGCGAGCGCGGAGGCGCGGATGAAGTTGTTGAACATCTCGCCGAGCATCACCCAGACGACCGGCCCCCAGGTCGCGGCGAACGAGGCGACGAAGGCGTTGGCCGCGACGAGCGCGATGGGCCCCGTGACGCCGCCGAGGTCCGGCTCTCCGTTCACCACGGGCGCGGTGCCGAAGCAGGCCGCGAGGGTGCCGAGCGAGACCGCCATGCCGGCGGCGCCGGCGAGCAGCAGCGGGCGCCGCCCGACCCGGTCCACCAGCGCGATCGCGAGCAGCGTGAACGCCACGTTCACCAGCGAGTTGATCACCGAGGTGAACATCGCGTCGCTCTCGGAGAACCCGACCGCCCGCCACAGCGTCGTCGAGTAGTAGAAGATCACGTTGATGCCGACGAACTGCTGGAAGACCGACAGCAGGATGCCGATCCAGACGATCGGCAGCAGGCCGAACCGGTTGCCGCGCAGGTCCCGGAGGCGGACGGGCCGGTCCTCGGCGATCGACCGGACGATGTCCCGGATCTTGGCGTCCACGTCGCCGTGGCCCATGACCCGCTGCAGCACCCGCCGGGCGTCGGCCGTCCGGCGCTTCTTGACCAGGTAGCGGGGCGACTCGGGGATCGTCAGGGCGATCACCCCGTACACGACCGCGGGCACGACGGCGCTGGCGAACATCCAGCGCCACGCGGTCCCGCCCCAGGGGAACTCCCCCGACGCGCCGCCGTCGGACACCTGGGCGATGACGTAGTCGACGACGAGCGCCGCGAAGATGCCGAGGACGATCGCCATCTGCTGCAGCGAGCCGAGCCGGCCGCGCAGGTTCGCGGGCGCGATCTCGGCGATGTAGGCGGGCGCGATCACGGACGCGGCGCCGATGGCGAGGCCGCCGACCAGCCGCCAGGCGGTCAGGTCGACGGCGTTGAAGGCCAGCGCCGAGCCGACCGAGCTGATCACGAACAGCGCGGACGCGATGAGCATCACCCGGACCCGGCCGATCCGGTCACCGATCGGCCCGGCGAACCAGGCGCCGACCGCGCAGCCGAGCAGCGCGGACGACACGACGAAGCCGACGGCGAAGCCGCTCAGCCCGAACTGGTCCTGGATGGCGTCGACGGCCCCGTTGATCACCGAGGAGTCGTAGCCGAACAGGAAGCCGCCGAGGGCGGCGGCGCCGGCGAGGAGCGCGGCGGTCGCCGTGGCGCGCGCGGGGCGGTCGCCCTCCTTGCCGTCCGGTGGTCGCGGTTCGCTGCCCGAGGTCGTCATGGGCCCTGATCTTCCCCGCGAGGCACGCCTTATGCGGGGATTCCGAACCCCGCTCAGTCGCGGACGGCGACGCCGAGGACGTGCGGTGAGGCCGGGTTGCCGCGGCCGGCCGGGAACTCGAAGCGCCGCTCGCCGCGGACCGTGAAACCCGATCCGGCGATCCACTCGGGCGTGGGACGGGACACGTGGCAGCCGGCGGCGAAGAACGGCCACACGACGTCGGCGTACCGCTGGAACCGCACCTTCCCCGGCGTGCTCCCCCGGACGTGCTCGTAGTAGCGCAGCTCGCCGCCCGGCTTGAGGACGCGCCTCAGCTCGGCCAGGGCGCGGACGGGGTCGCGCACCGAGCACAGCACGAGGGACACCACCGCGACGTCGAACGACGCGTCGTCCAGGTCGAGGTCCTCGGCGACGCCCGGACGCACCGTGACCGGGACGGGCGCGGCGCCGGCGGCGTGGTCGGCCCTGGCGCGCAGCCGCGGCTCGGGTTCGAGGGCGACGACCTCGGTGACCTCCGGCGGGTAGTGCGGGAAGTTGGCCCCGTATCCGGCGCCCACCTCCAGCACGCGGCCGGCCGTCCCGGCGAGCAGCTCGGCGCGGTGGGCGTCCCCGCCCGCCCTGGCGCAGCCGGCGTCCAGGCGCGGATAGAGCCGGGCGAAGATCGGATGGCTCAGGTCACTCATCCCCGCAGTCTGCGTCCCCGCCCCGGCCATCGCAAGATCGCCGCGCGATCGCCCTGCTCAGGGGTGATACCCGAGGGGCGGGTCGGATCTCCCCCCTCCGGGTCAGGCCGTCCGGGCGCCGCGGGTTCTAGGCTCCGAGTCAAATGAACGATCCAGACCGCTTCGCGCCCGCCGGCCGCACCCGGCTGCTCGCCGGCGTCCGCTCCGCCCTGCTGCCCGGCGGGGACGGCCCGCCCGTCACCCTGCTGCCCGGCCGGCTGCGGCTGCGGATACCGATCCTGGTGCTGCTGACCGGGATGACGATCGGCTTCACCGCCGGGTCCATCGCGATCGCGATCCAGCAGTACCACGTGTCGACCGGGCTGGCCTGGCCGCTCGGGGTGCTGCAGGCGACGCCGCTGCTGTTCGCCGCCCGCTGGCCGCTCGCCGCCTGGCGGGTCGCGGCGGCCGGGCTGCTGCTCACGGTGTTCGTCCGGCACGGCGAGGGCTTCATGCCGTGGCCGGTCACCGCGATCCTGGCGCTGGTCGTCATCCTGTTCTTCACCGGCGTCGGGTCCGACCGGCAGACCACCGTCGGGGTCGGCGCGGTGACCGTGGCCGGGGTGCTGGTGCCGGCCGTGCTGTTCGGCATGCCCGGCTGGTTCGCCATGATCCTCGCGGGCATCGCGGCGGTCGCGCTGACGTTCGGCGACGCGGTCGGCGGGCGGCACTCGGCGGTGGAGGAGCTGCGCCGCCGCGAGGAGCAGCACCGGCAGGACCTGGCCCGGCAGGCGGTGCTGGAGGAGCGCGCCCGCATCGCCCGCGAGCTGCACGACGTGGTCGCGCACCACATGTCGGTGATCGCGATGCAGGCGGAGGCCGCCCCCTACAAGATCCCCGACCTGCCGGACGCCGCGCGGCAGACGTTCGGGGTGGTGCGGGACGCCGCGCGCGAGGCGCTCACCGAGACGCGCCGCGTCGTGGGGCTGCTGCGCGCGGACGACGAGGGCGCCGAGCGGGCCCCGCAGCCGGGCCTGGACCGGCTGGACGACCTGGTCGCCGCCGCCCGCCGCTCCGGCCTGTCGGTGGCGACCGTCGTGGTCGGGATGCCGCGCCCGCTGAACGCGGGGGTGGACCTGTCGGCGTACCGGATCGTCCAGGAGTCACTGAGCAACGCGTCCCGGTACGCGCCGGGCTCCCGCGTCCACGTCGAGGTGAAGTACGGCCCGGAGGCACTGGCGGTGTCGGTCGCCGACGACGGCCCCCGCAGCACGCCGGAGGAGTCGCAGGGCGGCGGCCACGGCCTGGTCGGCATGCGCGAACGCGTCACGATGCTCGGCGGCACCCTCGACGCGGGCCCGCGCGGCGAGGCCGGCTGGTCGGTGGCGGCCGAGTTGCCCTATGGAGACGCGGACTGATCTTCGTCGCCGTAGGGTTGGTGCGTGACGATTCGGGTGCTGATCGCCGATGACCAGGTGATGATCCGCGACGGGCTCGCGGCGCTGCTGTCCTCCGACCCGGAGATCGAGGTGGTGGGGCAGGCGGGCAACGGCCGCGAGGCGGTGGAGATGGGCCGCCGGCTCGACCCGGACGTGATCGTGATGGACATCCGGATGCCAGAGATGGACGGCCTCGCCGCCACCGCCGAGCTGGTCGGCGATCCGGCCCCGGACGCCGACCCGGCCGAGGCGCGGCCGAAGGTGCTCGTCCTCACTACGTTCGACCTGGACGAGTACGTCTACGAGGCGCTCGGCGCGGGCGCCAGCGGGTTCCTGCTGAAGGACGCCTCGGCGGCCGACCTGGTGAACGGGGTGCGGGTGGTGGCGGGCGGCGACGCGCTGCTCGCCCCGTCCATCACCCGGCGGCTGATCGGCGACTTCGCGCGCCGGCGCCGGCACCAGCGGCCGAGCCCGCAGGCGACCGCGGGGCTGACGCCGCGCGAGCTGGACGTGCTGCGGCTCATCGCGCGCGGCCTGTCCAACGCCGAGATCGCCGCGGAACTGGTGCTGGCCGAGCAGACGATCAAGACGCACGTGGGGCACGTGCTGACCAAGCTCGCGCTGCGCGACCGCACCCAGGCCGTCGTGTACGCCTACGAGAACGGTCTCGTGGGCTAGCGCGAGGGGTCCAGGACGAGCTTGCCGGTGGTGCGGCGCGCCCGCAGGTCCTCGTGCGCGCGCCTGGCCTCGGTCAGCCCGTACTCGCCGCCGCCGATGACGCGGAGCCGGCCGTCCGCGGCGAGGCCGAACAGCTCGTCCAGCGCGGTGCGCATCACGTCGCCGGGGAGCTGGAAGACGTGCGCGAGCCACATGCCGGAGATGGTGGTGGAGTGCGCCATCAGCGTGGCCGGCCGGACGGGCGACGGCTCCTTGCGGGAGGCCATCCCGTAGAAGGCGAGCCGGCCGAACGGGGCGAGGGCGCGCAGGCTCTGGTCAGTGACCGTGCCGCCGGTCATCTCCAGGACGATGTCGACGCGCCGGCCGCCGTTGGCGTCGATCAGCGCGTCCTTCAGTTCGGGCTCGTTGGCGTCGATCGCGACGTCGGCGCCGAGGCCGAGGGCGAGGTCGCGCTTCTCCTTGGACGAGGCGGTGGCGATGACCCGTCCGGCGCCCCACGCCTTGGCGAGCTGGACGGCGAGCGTCCCGACCCCGCCGGCGGCGGCGTGCACGACGACCGACTCGCCCGCCGCGAGGTGGGCGCTGCGGCGCAGCAGCACCCACGCCGACGCACCCTGGATGACCATGCCGAGGGCGGTGACGTCGTCGATGGCGTCGGGGACGTCCCAGGCCAGCGCCTCGGGCGCGACGGCCTGCTCGGCGTAGCCGCCGGTACCGACGAGCGCGACGACGCGGCGGCCGTCCGCGGTGGCGCCGACGACCTCGCCGCCCGGCACCATCGGCAGCGTGGACGCCGACAGGTAGCTGTTCTCGGCCTGGTGGGTGTCGGCGTAGTTGACGCCGGCCCGCGAGACGTCGACGAGCAGGTGCCCGGGCCCGGCGGACGGCTCGGGCAGCTCGGTGACGTTCAGGACCTCGGGCCCGCCGAACTCGGTGATCTGGATCGCGCGCATGTGTCTCCTGTCGGATCTCGGGCGGGCGGCTCAGCGGGGGCCGGGGACGCCGCGGAACTTGAACGGCTCGGACTCGCGTCCCGGCACCACGTACCAGGCCTCGCCCGCGCCGTCGGCGTCCAGGATCCGCATGAACGCCTCGACGACGTCGTCCACGTTGAGGATCGGGAAGCCGGTCTCCTGGAGGTGCCCCTTGAGCGGGACGAGGATGTCGGTGTCGGCGAACGACGGGCACAGGGCGTTCACGCGGATGCCCTCCTCGGCGAACGTGGGGCCGAGGGCGCGGACGAGTCCGACGACGGCCGCCTTGTTCGCGCCGTAGACGGGGTCGAACGGCGTCGCGGTGAGCGCCGCCATGCTGGCGGTGCAGACGATGTCGCCGCCGCCGCGGGCGCGCAGCGCGGGCAGCGCGGCGTGCGCGCCGAACACGACGCCGTCGAGGTTGATGCCCATGGCCCGCCGGTAGGCCGCGAGGTCGAAGTCGTCGCCCACTCCCCCGCCGCCCGCGACACCCGCGTTGAGGAACGCGACGTCCAGGCCGCCGAAGCGCTCGACGGCGGCCGCGACGGCGGCCTCGCTATCGGCGGGCTCGCGCACGTCGCAGCGGACGAACGCCCCGTCCAGCTCCTTCGCGAGCGCGTCCCCCGCCTCCACGTCGACGTCGGCGAGGACGACCTGGGCCCCCGCGCGGGCGAGCCGGCGCGCCACCGCGGCGCCGATGCCGTTGGATCCGCCCGTGATCAGCGCGACCTTGCCCGTGCCGTCGAAGCCCGTGCCGTCGAAGGCTGCCATGGGGACTCCCTCCCGAAGTAACTGACTCGTCAGTTACTCTAGCGGAATGGACTTCGGTTTGAGCGAGCGGGGCGGGGAG
This sequence comes from Actinomadura sp. BRA 177, assembly GCF_013372625.1. Lineage (GTDB taxonomy): Bacteria > Actinomycetota > Actinomycetes > Streptosporangiales > Streptosporangiaceae > Spirillospora. The sequence goes on along the minus strand of NZ_JABXFD010000516.1, from coordinate 2,522 downwards.
TACTTCGGCCGCCTCCAGGAATTCATGGACTCCCACGTCTACCCGGCTGAGCCGGTCTATGCGGCGCAGCGGGCGGAGCTGCGCGCGGCGGGCCGCGAGCACCACGTCCCCCAGATCGTCGAGGACCTCAAGGTCGAGGCCCGCAAGCGCGGGCTGTGGAACCTGTTCCTGCCCGGCAGCGAGGACCCGGAGCACGGCCTGTCGGTGACCGACTACGCGTCCCTCGCGGAGGTGACGGGCCGCTCCCCCAACCTCGCGCCCGAGGCGACCAACTGCGCGGCGCCCGACACCGGGAACATGGAGGTCCTGCACCTGTTCGGCACGCCCGAGCAGAAGCAGAAGTGGCTGGCGCCGCTGCTGGACGGCGAGATCCGCAGCGCGTTCGCGATGACGGAGCCGGACGTCGCCAGCTCCGACGCCACCAACATCTCCACCCGCATCGAGCGGGACGGAGACCACTACGTCATCAACGGCCGCAAGTGGTGGATCAGCGGCGCCGCCGACCCGCGCTGCAAGGTCATGATCCTGATGGGCAAGACCGACCCGGACGGCCACCCGTACCGGCAGCAGTCGATGGTGCTCGTGCCGTTCGACACGCCCGGCGTGGAGGTCGTCCGGCCGCTGCCCGTGTTCGGCTACCAGGACCAGCACGGCCACTGCGAGATCACCTTCACCGACGTCCGCGTCCCGGTGGAGAACCTCGTCGGCGAGGAGGGCGGCGGCTTCGCGATCGCGCAGGCCCGGCTCGGCCCCGGCCGCATCCACCACTGCATGCGCGCGATCGGGATGGCCGAGCGGGCGCTGGAGCTGATGTGCGAGCGCGCGGTGTCCCGCGTGGCGTTCGGCGGCCCGCTGGCCAAGCAGGGCGTGGTACGCGAGCAGATCGCCGAGTCGCGGATGGCGATCGAGCAGGCCCGGCTGCTCACCCTGAAGACCGCCTGGCTGATCGACAAGCACGGCGTGCAGGCGGCCCGGTCCGAGGTCGCGGCGATCAAGGTGATCGCGCCGCGCGTCGCGCTGGAGGTCGTCGACCGGGCGATCCAGGTGCACGGCGGCGCCGGGGTCAGCGACGACACCCCGCTCGCCGCGATGTGGGCGGGCCTGCGCACGCTGCGCCTCGCGGACGGCCCGGACGAGGTGCACGTGCGGTCCGTGGCCCGCGCCGAGCTGGGCAAGTACCTCGGCGCATGACCAGTGACACGGGGGAGGCGGGCGTACGGCGGCGGATGCCGTACGCCCGGCGCCGCCAGCAGCTGCTGCAGGTGGCGCTGGAGGAGTTCGGCCGCCGCGGCTACCACCTGACGCAGATGGAGCACGTGGCGACGGCGGCGCAGGTCTCCAAGGCGCTGCTGTACCAGCACTTCGCGTCCAAGGAGGAGCTGTTCGCCGAGGTCACCGAGGCCATCGTCGGCGAGCTGACCGGCCGGCTGAACGAGGCCGTGTTCGCCGCGCACGGCTCGGCGGACGGCATCCGGGCGATGATCCGCGTCCTGTTCGACTACGCCACCGCGGAGCCGGACGCGTGGACGCTGGTCGTCCGGCACCTCGACAAGCCGGAGGTGGGGCTGGAGCTGCGGGAGCTGCGCGACCGGCTCGGCACCGCGTTCGCCGACCTGCTGCTGCGCCGCCGCCGCGCCGACCCGGCGCTGTCCCCGGCCGCGCTGGAGGTCAACGAGCGCCGCGCCCGGCTGCTCGTCCCGCTGATGTACGGGTCGATGCTGTCGATGGTGTCGTGGTGGCTGGAGCACCCCGACACGCCGCGCGAGCGCGCGGAGCAGATGGCCGTGGAGTTCATCTGGCTCGGCCTCGACCGCCTCCGCGCGGGCGAGCGCCTGCCGAAGGACTAACCGCCGAAGACGGCGTCGCGGACGAGGTCGAGGGCGGTCAGCACGGCACCGCGCAGCACGGCGTCGCCCTCGACGCGGCTCGCCCGCACCTCGGCGGCGGCCGGGCTCAGCTCATCGAGCCGCCCGGCGACCAGACCGGCGAGCCGGTCGCCGCCGGCGCGGCCCAGCGCGCCGCCGAGCACGACGAGCCCGGGGTCGAGGACGGCGACGAGCACGAACACGGCCTCGGCGACGACGTGATCGCCGGGCGGATCGCCGGGGCCGGCCACGGAGGCCGCGTCGAGCAGGTGGCAGAAGTCGGCGCCGCCGAACTTGAGCAGCCCCACCTCGCCGGCGCCGCCGGACGCGCCGCGCCGCAGCCGGCCGTCCAGGACGAGCGCGCCGCCGACGCCGTCGTCCAGCCAGAGCAGCGCGAAGTCGTCGCGGCCGGCCGCCGCACCCTCCCGGTGCTCGGCGACCGCACCGAGGTTCACCTCGTTCTCCACGCGCACCGGCGCGCCGAGCCGGTCCTGGAGCGCCGCGCCGATGTCGGGCCGGCCGCCGGGGACGCCGCTGTCGGCGGCGCGTCCGGTGCGGGGGTCGATGAGGCCGGGGATGCCGAGCACGACCGTGTGCAGGGCGCGGCCGCCCGCCGCCTCTTCCACCGCGGCGGCGGGCGGCCGCGCCCTGCACACG
>NZ_JABXFD010000596.1 GCF_013372625.1 Actinomadura sp. BRA 177 | reverse complement strand
AGCCGGGCGAGCGCGGCCAGCGCGGACGCGGCGGTGGCGCCGCCGCCGAGCACCAGCGCCGACTCCGGCGGCTTGACGCCGGCCTCGGTCAGCGCCGTCTCGATGCCGTGCACGTCGGTGTTGTCGGCGTGCCGCCGCCCGTCCCGCAGGACGATCGTGTTCGCGCCGCCGACCTGCACCGCGAGGTCGGACACCGAGTCGGCGACGTCCAGCGCGACCCGCTTGAGCGGCATGGTCAGCGACAGGCCCGCCCACTCGGGGCCGAGGCCGGCGAGCAGTGCGGCGAGACCGTCCTCGCCGCACTCCACCGCCTCGTAGGACCAGTCGTCCAGGCCCATCGCCGCGTACGCCGCGCGGTGCAGGACCGGCGACAGCGAATGCGCGACCGGCGACCCCAGCACCGCGGCCCGGCGACCCGTCCCCCCGGTCACTGGCCCGGGTGCGCCTTCTGCCACTCGCGGAACTCCTTCTCGATGGCCACCCGCTCCGCCTCGGTCGTGGCGAACTTGGTGACCTTGTTCGTCGGGTCGGTGGCGATGAAGAACAGCCACGTCCCGGGCTTCGGCGCGAGCGCCGCCTCGACCGCGTCCCCCCCTGGGTTGCTGATCGGGCCGGGCGGCAGCCCCTCGTGCAGGTAGGTGTTGTACGGCGACGGGGTCAGGAGGTCCTTCTCGGTGACCGTCAGCCGCCGCTCGTTCAGCGCGTACAGCACCGTCGTGTCGAACTGCAGCTTCATGCCCTTCTTCACCCGGTTGTAGATGACCCGGGAGATCTTCGGCAGGTCGCTGGGCTTGCCGCCCTCGGCCTGGACGAGGCTGGCGATCGTGACGACCGTCGCGGGGCTCATGTCCGCCTTGCGCGCCTTGGCGACGAGGTCGGTGCTGCTCGCCTCCTCGTTGAACCGCTCCACCATCTGCTTGAGGATCTGCTCCGCCGAGCCGTTCGGGTCGAGGTCGTAGCGGCCCGGGTACAGGTACCCCTCCACGTTGCCCTTCGCGTACGACGGCAGCCCGAGCGACTTCCCCTTCTTCGCGGCGGCCTGGAACTCCTTGACCGAGATGCCGGTCTTCTTCGCCAGCAGCTGGTAGGTCTCGACGGCCCGCCGGCCCTCCGGGATCGTGATCTGGTTCCCCGCCCGCGACTTCGGGTTCAGCAGCAGCGCCATCGCCGCGGCCGACGACATCTTCAGCCGCATCTGGTAGAAGCCCGGCTGGATGCTGGAGGCGCGCGCCTCCTTGGCGTAGGCCTTCACGAACGCACGGGAGCTCTTGACCACGCGGTGCCGCTCCAGCGTCGCGCCGATCACCGAGCCGCTGGCGCCCTCCTTGATCTGGACCGTGACATTGCCGGCCCCCTGGCCCGCGTAGTCCGGCGGATGCCACTTGTCGTCGAGCCACGCGTACCCGAGGACGCCGCCGGTGCCGAACACCGCCACCAGGAACGCCAGCGCGAACAGGGCCGCGGCCCGGCCGTTGCGGCGGTGGCGCTTCTGCCGCTTGCGGACGCGCCGCCGGTCCCGCCGGCCGTGCTGCTCCTCCGCCGGCCGGTCGTCGCCGTAGGGGTCGCCGTACGGGTCTGAGAAGAGGTCCAAATCGTTCATGAGCTCCCCCGGACGATCTCTCCTGGGGGGTTCCCAGTCAACCGTTCCGCGTCGAGGGCCGCCTGCAGCAGGACCGCCGCGGCGGCCTGGTCGACGACCTTGCGCCTCGCCTGGCCGTGCACGCCCCCGGCCCGCAGCCCGCTCTCGGCGGTGACGGTGGTGAGCCGCTCGTCGTGCAGCCGGACCGCCTCCGGGGGAAGGCGGTCCGCGAGCCGGGCCGCGAACCTGCGCGCCGCCTGCGCCGCCGGGCCCTCCCGGCCCGACAGCGACGTCGGCAGCCCGACGACGACCTCGATCGCCTCATACTCGGCGGCCAGCCTCACCAGCCGGTCGACGTCGCCCTTGCCGCTCTTCACGGTCTCCAGAGGGGTCGCGAGGATGCCGCCCGGGTCGCACTTGGCGACCCCCACGCGCACACTCCCCACATCGACCCCCAACCGGACGCCGGGCCTCATGGCGCCGGCTCCGGTCGCATACCCCGAAGTGCCGGGCTCACGCGGCCCCTACAGCTCGTTCGACCGCGGCGAGGGCGTCGCCGACGGCGGCGGGGTTCGCGCCGCCGCCCTGCGCCAGGTCGTCCTTGCCGCCGCCTCCGCCGCCGAGCGCCTTGGCGGCGAGGCCGACGAGCGCGCCGGCCTTGAGGCCGCGCTCGCGCGCGCCCTCGGTGACGGCGACGACCACGACGGGACGGTCCTTCGGCACGCCGGTGACCATGACGACGGCCGGACGGGCCATGAGGCGGCCGCGGACGTCGACGGCGAGCTTGCGCAGGTCGTCGGCGCCGGTGCCGTCCGGGGCGCGGTGCCCGACGAACGCGGTGCCGCCCACGTCCTTCGCGCCGTCGGCGAGGGAGCCGGCGACCGCGAGGACCTGCTGGGAGCGGAGCTTCTCCAGCTCCTTCTCGGCGTCGCGGAGCCGGGAGACGACGCCGGAGATCCGCTCGGGCAGCTCCTCCTTGCGGGCCTTCATCTGCTCGGCGAGCTGCGCGACGAGGACGCTCTCGCGGGCCAGGAACCGGAACGCGTCGATGCCGACGAGGGCCTCGACGCGGCGGACGCCGGCGCCGATGGACGACTCGCCCAGCACCTTGACCAGGCCGAGCTGCCCGGAGCGGGCGACGTGGGTGCCGCCGCACAGCTCGCGGGAGTAGTCGCCGACCTCGACGACGCGGACCTCGTCGCCGTACTTCTCGCCGAACAGCGCGAGCGCGCCCATCGCGCGGGCCTCGTCGATCGAGGTGTGGAACGCGCGGACGTCCAGGTCGCCGACCAGGACCTCGTTGACCTCGTCCTCGACGTCGCGCAGCACGCTCGGCGGGACGGCGCCGGACGCGGTGAAGTCGAACCGGAACCGGCCGGGCGAGTTCTCCGAGCCGGCCTGCGCGGCGGACTCGCCGAGCGCGCGGCGGAACCCGGCGTGCACCAGGTGGGTCGCGGTGTGCGAGCGGGAGATCGCGCGGCGCCGCTCCACGTCGACCTCGGCGTAGGCGGTGTCGCCGGCCTGCGCCTCGCCGCTGCGGACGCGGCCGCGGTGCACGATGAGGCCCGCGAGGGGCGCCTGCACGTCCGTCACCTCGATGACGGCGCCGCTGCCGAGCCGGATCAGGCCGTGGTCGGCGAGCTGGCCGCCGCCCTCGGCGTAGAACGGGGTGCGGTCGAGGACGACCTCCACCTCGGTGCCCTCGCCGGCGGCGGGCGTGTTGGCGCCGCCGACCAGCAGCCCGACGAGGCGGGCGTCGCCGGCGAGGCTGCCGTACCCGGTGAAGTCGACGCTGCCGCCGGCGCCGGTGAGCAGCTCGTCCAGGACGGAGACGTCGAGGTTGCCGGTCTTCTTGTCGCGGGCGTCCTTCTTCGCGCGGTCCCGCTGCTCCTGCATGAGCCGGCGGAAGCCCGCCTCGTCCACCTGGAGGCCCTGCTCGGACGCCATCTCCAGGGTGAGGTCGATCGGGAAGCCGTAGGTGTCGTGCAGCTTGAACGCCTGGTCGCCCGCCAGCGTCGCGCCGCCGCTCCGCTTAGTCTCCTCGACCGCCGTGTCGAAGATCGAGGTGCCGGTGCGGAGCGTCTGGAGGAAGGAGTCCTCCTCCGCGTCGATGACCGTGTGGATGTTCGCGGCCGTGCGCACCAGCTCGGGGTACTGCTCGCCCATCGCCTTGATCGCGACGTCGGTCAGCTCGTGCATGAGCCCGGCGTCCTGGCCGCCGAGGAGGCGCAGGTTGCGGATGGAGCGGCGCAGGATGCGGCGCAGCACATAGCCGCGGCCCTCGTTGCCGGGGCGGATGCCGTCGGCGACCATCATCGTCCCGCTGCGGACGTGGTCGGCGATGACGCGCAGCGACACGTCGGCGCGGTGGTCACGGCCGTACTTGGCGCCGGTCAGGCCGGCGGCGCGGTCGAGGACCCGCCACAGGGTGTCGGTCTCGTAGATGTTGTCGACGCCCTGCAGGATCGCCGCCATGCGCTCCAGGCCCATGCCGGTGTCGATGTTCTTGGCGGGCAGGTCGCCGAGGATCGGGAAGTCGGTCTTGCTCTCCCCGGGGCCTCGCTCGTACTGCATGAAGACGAGGTTCCAGACCTCCAGGTAGCGGTCCTCGTCGGCGACCGGGCCGCCCTCGCGGCCGTACTCGGGGCCGCGGTCGTAGTAGATCTCCGAGCACGGCCCGCAGGGGCCGGGGACGCCCATCGACCAGAAGTTGTCCTCCATGCCGCGCCGCTGGATGCGGTCGAGGGGGACGCCGACCTTGTCGTGCCAGAGGTCCCGCGCCTCGTCGTCGTCCTGGAAGACGGTGACCCAGAGCTTCTCCTCGGGGAAGCCGAAGCCGCCGTCCTCGCGGGAGGCGGTGAGCAGCTCCCAGGCGAACGGGATCGCCTGCTCCTTGAAGTAGTCGCCGATGGAGAAGTTGCCCAGCATCTGGAAGAACGTGGCGTGCCGGGTGGTCTTGCCGACCTCCTCGATGTCGGGCGTCCGCACGCACTTCTGCGCGCTGGTCATCCGCTGGGAGGGCGGGGTGCGCTGGCCGAGGAAGTACGGCTTGAACGGGACCATGCCGGCGTTGACCAGCAGCAGGGTCGGGTCCTCGGCGACCAGGCTGGCCGAGGGCACCACCGTGTGCCCGCGCTCCTCGAAGAACCTGAGGAAGCGGCGTGCGACCTCTGCCGACTCCATGATCAGTGGCCATCCTTGTCGTCGTCGATGATCGTGTATCGCGCCTTCAGCACCCGGCGGGGCGGGGACCCCCGGAACCCGGGCACCTCGGCGTCCGGCGGAGCCTGGTCCATGCGGACGGCCTCGCGCAGTTCCTCTTCGCGGGCCTGCATCTCGGTACGGACGTCGGCCGCGAAATGCCTCAACCGCTCCCCCGTGCCCTTCCCGGTAGCCACCGCGCGCAGCGCGACCCCCTCCGGGGACAGGCTCCGCGCGACCCGCTCCACGCGCCGCTTGACGCGGTGGGTGACGTACACGCCGGCGCCGGCGCCGACCGAGAGCCAGAACAGCCGCCTCATCGGCGTCCCTTCCCCGAGGAGCGGGCCTGAAGCTGCGGCCGGGCGGACGCCTCGCGCGCGTCGCCGTCGCCGTTCTTGAGCGCCTTGCGGACGCCGTAGGAGAAGGCCGCGGCCTTCACCAGCGGGCCGCCGACCACCGAGCTCATGACGGTGGTGACGGCCGAGACGTTCTGGGTGACGCCGGCGACCTGCTTGGTGATGACGTCGGTGCGGCCGAGCTGCTCGTTGGCGCGCTTGACCGTGCCGGCCATGTCGTCCAGCAGGGGGGCGGCCTGGTCGCCGATCTCGCGGACGACCTTGCCGGCCTCGCCGAGGAGCCGGGAGAGCTTCAGCAGCGTCAGCGCGATGAACGCGACGAGCACCGCCCAGAACACGGCGACGATGAGGCCTGCCAGCTGTCCACCAGTGAGCATCGGGCTTTCCGTTCGTGCGAATGCGGTTCGGGCCGGTTACGGCGTGACAGACCTTACCGGTCAGGACGGCCCGGTGGCGGTAGCACCGGCCGGTGGGGGCGATCAGCTCCGCTCGCCGGTGCCGCGCAGGACGGAGCGGATGCGCGCGAGCACATCGGTGAAGCGCGACTCGGCGCCGTGCCTGGTCGGGCGATAGTACTCCCGTCCGTGCACGGAGTCGGGCGCGTACTGCTGCCGGACGACGCCGCCGGGGTGGTCGTGCGCGTACTTGTAGCCCTGCCCGTGCCCGACCTTCGCGGCGCCCTTGTAGTGGGAGTCGCGCAGGTGCCCGGGGACGGGCCCGGCGAGCCCCTTGCGGACGTCGCCGAGCGCCCCGTCCACGGCCATGATCACCGCGTTGGACTTGGGCGCCAGGGAGAGGTGGATCACCGCCTGGGCGAGGTTGATGCGGGCCTCGGGGAGCCCGACGAACTCGACCGCCTGCGCGGCGGCGACGGCGGTCTGCAGCGCGGTCGGGTCGGCCATGCCGATGTCCTCGCTGGCGTGGACGATCAGCCGCCGGGCGATGAACCGCGGGTCCTCCCCCGCCTCGATCATGCGGGCGAGGTAGTGCAGCGCCGCGTCGGCGTCGCTGCCGCGGATGCTCTTGATGAACGCGCTGATGACGTCGTAGTGCTGGTCGCCCTCGCGGTCGTAGCGGACGGCGGCCCGGTCGACGGCCTTCTCCAGGACGTCCGCGTCGATCACGCCGCCGTCGTCGACGACGAGGGACGCGGCCTCCAGGTAGGTGAGGGTGCGGCGGGCGTCGCCGCCGGCGAGCCGGACGAGGTGGTCCTCGGCGGCGGGGTCGAGGGTCACCGCGCCGTCCAGGCCGCGCTCCTCGGTGAGCGCGCGGCGGATCACCTCGCGCAGGTCGTCCTCGCCGAGCGGCTCCAGCGTGAGCAGCAGCGAGCGGGACAGCAGCGGGCTGATGACGGAGAAGAACGGGTTCTCGGTCGTGGCGCCGATGAACGACACCCAGCGGTTCTCCACGGCGGGGAGCAGGGCGTCCTGCTGGGCCTTGTTGAACCGGTGGACCTCGTCGACGAACAGGACCGTCTGCCGCCCGGTCATGCCGAGCTCGCGGCGGGCCAGGTCGATCTCGGCGCGGACCCGCTTGACGCCGTCGCTGACCGCCGAGATCTCCACGAACCGGCGGGACGTGACGTGGCTGACGACCGTGGCGAGCGTCGTCTTGCCCGTGCCCGGCGGGCCCCACAGGACGAGCGACATCGGCACGTCCCGGTCGACGAGCTGCCGGATCGGGGTGCCGGGGCCGAGGAGGTGGCCCTGCCCGACGACCTCGTCCAGCGCGCGGGGGCGCATCCGGACGGCGAGGGGCTGCTCCGCGCCCGGCGCCACCGGACGCGACGGCACGCTCTCGGGCGCCGCGGGCTCCCGTCCCGGCGCGTCGAAAAGGCCCTCCGGCTCGCCCGATTCCGCCCTGCTGGTCACGCTCCGACACTATCTCCCGGCACGGACACCCAGGACCTCCCACGGCCGGGTGCCGGGGCCGGGGAACCCGGCGGTAGGCTCCGGCGTTGGAACAGCCCGAACGGCGCATTCAGGAGCGTGACGGTGTCTCGTACGGCCCCGCATCGGCGCCACGGGACGGCTGGGCTTCTCGTGGCGCTCTTCGTCGTGGCCGGACTCGTGTTCAGCTACGGGCTGGGCCACGGACCGCCGCCCCCGCGTGTGCACCGAGAACGCCGTCAGCGTGCCCGTCAGCAGCGTGCCCGTCGCCGGGCCCGAAGGGCCGACCTCGGCCGAGCCGTCGCAGGGCCTGCACGGGCTCGTGGGCGCGGCGCTCACCGCTCCCGTGAAGCCGTCCCCGCAGATGCCGCTGGACGTGTGCCTGTGCGCGGCTGTCCTGTTCACTCTGCTGTTGCTGGCGCTGTTCTCGGGGCTGCGCCGGCCCTTCTCACGCCTTCCCGCGCGCACCGGCTGGTCACTCGGGCCGCCGCCCGGTGCCGCGTCCGTCCCGGCGTTCCCGCCCGTCCTCCAGGTGCTCCGGCTGTGATGAGCCGGCCGTAAGGCCGCACGCACCGCCGTACCGCCCGCCGCGATACGGCGCTGCCCGCATCCCGCCAGGATCCACAGCGCCCCTGAGAGGACCGCTCGCATGTCCAAGAGCGCCCGCAACAAGAACGCCCGCAAGAACGCGCAGGGCAAGAACGCCAAGAACGCCAAGAGGAAGAACGCGCTGGCTCAGCGCGACACCCCCTGGGGCTCCATCGCGTTCTTCACCGTCATCGGCCTGGTCGCCGTCGTCGCGATCGGCTACACGTTCATGCAGACCAGGTCGTCGTCGGCCGACTCCAAGTCCATCGCGGGCCTGGTCGTCAAGGAGGACCTCGGCCGCGACCACACGACCGGGACCGTCCAGTACGACAGCGACCCGCCGATGGGCGGCGACCACGACCCGGCCTGGCAGAACTGCGACGGCCGCCTCTACGACGCGCCGCTGCGGAACGAGAACGCCGTCCACTCCCTGGAGCACGGCGCCGTCTGGATCACCTACCGTCCCGGGCTCGACACCGCCCAGCTCGACGCGCTCAAGGAGAAGGTGGACGGCACCGACTACACGATGCTGAGCCCCTACCCGACCCAGGACGCCCCGATCAAGCTCACCGCCTGGGGCCACCAGCTCACCCTGGACGACGCCTCCGACGCGCGCGTGAACGAGTTCCTGCGCGGCTTCGTGAAGGGCCCGCAGACGCCCGAGCCCGGCGCGGCCTGCAACGGCGCCAAGGACACCCCGTGAGCGAGGACGCCCCTGCGGCCGCGGCACCGCGCGGGCGGCGGGTCACCGTCGTCCTCGCGGTCCTCGTCCTGGCCGTCGGGGCGGTCCTGGTGGCGCTGGCCGTCACCCGCTCGGGACAGCCCGGCACGGACGGCCCCGAGGCCGGGTTCGCCCGCGACATGAGCACCCACCACGCGCAGGCGGTGCGGATGTCGTTCATCATCCGGGACGGCACCGACGACCCGGACGTCCGGCTGCTGGCCTACGACATCATCGCCACGCAGCAGGCCCAGATCGGCATGATGACGGCCTGGCTGGACGAGTGGGGGCTGCCGAAGACCGACCCGTCCGGCCCCATGCGGTGGATGTCCGGGCACGGCGCCCACCGGGGCGGCGCATCCACCATGCCGGGCATGGCGACCCGCGAGCAGCTCACCGAGCTGGAGAAGGCCTCCGGCCAGGCCGCCGAGGTCCAGTTCCTGCGGCTGATGATCGCCCACCACCGCGGCGGCGTCGACATGGCGGAGGCGGTGGTGGCCCGCACCGGTCACGACCGCGTGCGGCGGCTGGCCCGCACGATGGTCGCCGGTCAGCGATCGGAGATCACGCTGATGAACACGATGCTCCGGGAGCGGGGCGCCGCCACTGTGTGATCGTGACCCGCGACCTTCGCGATAGCGCTTGACAGCGCGGTCGGATCGCGGGTCACTGACCACCATGGCTCACAACCTCAGCGGCTACCACCGGGCCCTCGACCTCTTCGAGGGCCTGGTGGCCGGCGTGCCCCGGGACGGCTGGGACGCGCCGTCGCCCTGCGCGGGGTGGACCGCCCGGGACGTCGCCGGCCACGTCACCGGCGGCCAGTACCTGATCAGGGCGCTGGCCACCGGGGAGCCCGGACCGGACGTCCACCGGGATCCGGCCCGGTTCGCTCCCGGCGACGTCCTGATGAGCTGGCGGACGGCGCGCAAGGAGTGCGCGGCGGCGCTCACCCCGGACGCGCTGGCCCGCCCCATCCCGTTCGGCGGGCTGGGCGAGCTGCCGCTGGCGGACTACCTGGAGGGCTACATCCTGGAGCCGCTCGTGCACGCCTGGGACCTGGCGCGGGCGACGGGCCAGCCGTCCCGCCTGGACCCGGACCTCGTCCACCACGCGTTCGCGACGGCCCAGGTGGTCGCCGCCCCGCTGCGCGCGGCGGGCCGCCTGTCCCCGCCGCTCCCGGCCCCGCGCGGAGCCGACGAGCAGACCAGGATGCTCGCCTTCCTCGGCCGCACGGCCTAGAAGTTCAGGAGGACTCGGTCAGGAGAACTCGGCGAGGGTGCGTTCGGCCTCTTCGAGCCAGGCGCGGCGGGCGTCGAGGGCCTCCTCGGCCTCCTTGACGTCCTTGTCGCGGCCGGCATCGCGGGCCTTGCCGAGGCGCTTCTCCAGCTGCTCGATGGAGCTGCGCAGCTGCCCGACCGTGGCCTCGGCGCGGGCGCGCGCCTCGGGGTTGGTGCGGCGCCACTCGTTCTCCTCGGCGGAGCGCACCGTGTCCTCGATCTTGCGGAGCCGGCCCTCCAGGCGGTCGCGCTGGTCGCGCGGGACCATGCCGGCGGCCTCCCAGCGCTCCTGGATCGCGCGCAGCGACTGCCGGGCCTGCCGGACGTCGCGGACGGGCAGCAGCCGCTCGGCCTCGGCGAGGATCTTCTCCTTCTCCTCGGCGTTGCCGCGGAACTCGGCGTCGCGCTCGGCGAACGCGGCGCTGCGGGCCTGGAAGAAGGTGTCCTGGGCGCCCTTGAAGCGGGTCCACAGGTCCTCTTCGGCGTCCCGGGAGGCGCGTCCGGCCGTCTTCCAGCGGCGCATCAGGTCGCGGTAGGCGGCGGCGGTGTCGCCCCAGTCGGTGGAGCCGGACAGCGCCTCGGCCTCGGCGACCAGGCGCTCCTTGTCCCGGCGGGACTCCTCGCGCTGGTCGTCGAGGGTGGCGAAGTAGGCCTTGCGGCGCTTGGTGAAGGCGTTGCGGGCGGCCGACAGCCGCTTCCACAGCACGGTCTCGGTGGGCCGGTCGATGCGGTCGGCCCCTTTCCACTCCTCGACCAGCTGGCGCAGCCGCTCGCCGCCGTTCTTCCAGTGCGTCTCCTCGGCGGCGATGCGCTCGGCCTCGGCGACGATCCGCTCCTTGACCTCGCGGGCCTCGTGGCGGTGCTGCTCGCGCTGGACCTTGACCTCCTCGCGGCGCCGCCCGACCTGGTCGGTCAGGCCGTCCAGGCGGCGGACGAGCGCGCCGAGGTCGCCGACGGCGTGCGCGTCGGACACCGCCTCGCGGAGCCGGTCGATGCTCTGCTGCGCCTGGGCGGGTTGCAAGTCGGTGGTGCGGAGCCGCTGCTCGAGCAGGCCGATCTCGGTGACGAGCGCGTCGTACTTGCGCCGGAAGTAGGCCAGGGCCTCTTCGGGCGCGCCCGCCTGCCACGACCCGACGACCCGCTCGCCGTCGGCGGTCTTGACATAGACGGTGCCGTCCTCGTCCACCCGGCCCCAGGGATCGGTCGCGCTGGACACCCTTGCCTCCTGAATCGCGGGTCCGGACGACTCACGCCCTCCGGACCCTCCACACCTTAGTATCCCGTTCGCCTATTTCCCGGCGATCGCGACGTCCTGGATTTCGACCTTCTTCTTGGGCTTGCCGTCGCCCTTGGGCTCGGAACCGCCGTCGGCGATCTTCTTGAGCACGTCCAGCCCCTTGGTGATCTTGCCGAACACGGTGTAGTCCGGCGGCAGCTGCGAGTCCTTGTAGACCATGAAGAACTGGCTGCCGTTGGAGTCGGGCGCCTGCGAGTGCGCCATGGCGAGGGTGCCCTCGGTGTAGGTGGCGCCGTCGGTGTTCTCGTTGGCGAACCGGTAGCCGGGCCCGCCGCTGCCGGACGCCGTCGGGTCGCCGCACTGCAGGACGCTGAGGCCGCCGCTGGTCAGCCGGTGGCACTCGGTCTTGTCGTAGAAGTCCTTCTGCGCCAGGAAGGTGAAGGAGTTCACCGTGCAGGGCGCCTTGCCGCCGTACAGCTGCATCTCCACGTCGCCCCGGTTCGTCTTCATGGTCGCCTGGACGACGCCGGTGTGGGCGGGCTTGCCCGGCGGGCGGCCGACGTCCTTCGGCGCGCTGCCCTGCGCGTCGTCGTGGTAGACGCACTGGGGGCCGGCGGCCGTGGACTTGTCCTCCTTGTTGAGCACCATGAAGGCCGTGGCGCCGGCGACGACGACCGCCACCGCGGCGACCGAGCCGATGATCTTGAGCCGGCGCGCCCGCGCCGCCTCCTGCTCCCGCCGCTGCTGCTGCCGCTCGTACCGCTGCCGCGCGAGCTGCTTCTTGCGGTCCTTCCCCGCCACGTGCCTCGCCCCTCCGGTGTGATCAGGTGAACGTGCAGCGCATAGTAGCGGTACCGGGGAGTAAAAGCGCCTCCGCGTTCAGGGAGCGCTCAGGGAGCGCTTTCCCCGCGACACGGCGACGGCGCCAACTCGTTCGCGGTGGCCGCGGCCGCGCCGGTACCCTCGGACACGCCTACCCGAGATGGTTCCGAGAAAGGACGACCGTGCTCGTCGCCGGGTTCCCCGCTGGATCGTTCGCCGCGAACTGCTACGTCGTGGCCCCCGCCGCGGGTGAGGAATGCGTGATCATCGACCCCGGGCAGGACGCCGAGGCCGGGATCGAGGAGCTGCTGCGCGAGCACCGGCTGAAGCCGGTGGCGGTGCTGCTGACGCACGGCCACCTCGACCACGTCTGGTCGGTGGCCCCCGTCTGCGGCGCCAAGGACGTCCCGGCCTACATCCATCCGGACGACCGCGACCTGCTCACCGACCCCGCGAAGGGCCTGTCGCTCGGCGCGGGGCAGCAGATGTTCGGCGGCCTGAAGCTGTCCGAGCCGGACGACGTGAAGGAGCTCACCGACGGGTCGGCGCTGGAGCTGGCCGGGCTGAGCTTCACCGTCGACCACGCGCCGGGCCATACGCCCGGGTCGGTGACGTTCCGCACCCCGAAGAGCGAGCAGATCCCGGACGTGATGTTCACCGGCGACCTGCTGTTCGCGGGGTCGATCGGGCGCACCGACCTGCCGGGCGGATCGTACGAGGAGATCCTCGCCAGCCTGTCCCGGGTGTGCCTGACCATGCCCGACGACACCGCCGTCCTGCCCGGCCACGGTGACCAGACCACAATCGGCCGTGAGCGCGCCACGAATCCGTTCCTCTCGGAGCTGACGCCCGCGGACGGACCCAACAAGGGATTCTGAGCCTAAGAGACCATGAGTTCGAGCTTCCGGGCCCCCAAGGGGGTCAGTGAATACGTCCCGCCGCGCGCGGACCTCTTCTACGCCATCCGGGAGGCGTTCGCCGAGCAGGCGCGGCTGGCCGGGTACGGCTACCTGGAGCTGGCCGTCTTCGAGGACACCAACCTGTTCCGGCGCGGCGTCGGCGAGTCCACCGACGTGGTGTCCAAGGAGATGTACACGTTCGAGGACCGGGGCGGCCGGTCACTGACGCTGCGTCCCGAGTTCACCGCGTCGGTGCTGCGGTCCGTCCTGGAGAACAACCTGCACAAGGGCGCGCTGCCGGTGAAGGTGTGGACGACCGGTGCCGCGTTCCGCGCCGAGCGTCCGCAGCAGGGCCGGTACCGGCAGTTCTACCAGCTGGACCTGGAGGCGATCGGCAGCGAGGACCCGCAGGTCGACGCCGAGACCATCGCGATCGCGGCGAACTGGTACCGGTCCCTGGGGCTGACGCAGGTGCGGCTGCTGCTGAACTCCCTCGGCTGCAAGGAGTGCCGTCCCGCCTACCGGGCCCTGCTGCAGGACTTCCTGCGCGGCCTGGACCTGGACGAGGACACCCGCGCCCGCGTCGAGATCAACCCGCTGCGCGTCCTGGACGACAAGCGCCCCAAGGTGCGGGAGCAGCTCGCCGGCGCGCCGCTGATGGCCGACCACCTGTGCCCGGCGTGCAAGGCGCACCACGACCGCGTCCGGGAGCTGCTCGCCGACCTCGGCATCGCGTGGGAGGACACGCCCACCCTCGTCCGCGGGCTGGACTACTACACGCGCACGACCTACGAGTTCGACCACCCGCTGCTCGGCGCCCAGTCCGGGATCGGCGGCGGCGGACGCTACGACGGCCTCTCCGAGGACATCGGCGGCCCCCCGCTGCCCGGCATCGGGTTCGGACTCGGCCTGGACCGCACCATCCTGGCGCTGGAAGCCGAAGGCGCGGACTTCGCCGCCAAGCCGCGCTGCGAGGCGTTCGGCGTCGCGCTCGGCGACACCGCCGAGCGCCGCATGTTCGCGCTCGTCGCCGACCTGCGCCGCGCCGGGATCGCCGCCGACATGGCGTTCGGCGGCAAGAAGCTCAAGGGCGCCATGAAGGACGCGGACCGCTCGGGCGCCCGCTACGCCGTGATCCTCGGGGAGCGAGATATCGCGGACGGAGTCGCCCAGGTCAAGGACCTGGCCGCGGGCGAGCAGACCGCCGTCCCGCTCACCGACCTCACCACGACGTTGACGGAAAGGCTCTCGAAATGATCCGCACCCATGAGGCGGGCACGCTCCGCAAGGAGCACGCCGGGCAGCAGGTCACGCTGGCCGGCTGGGTCGGCCGCCGCCGCGACCACGGCGGCGTCACGTTCATCGACCTGCGCGACGCGTCCGGCACCGCGCAGGTCGTCTTCCGCGAGGAGGACACCGCGCACGACCTCCGCTCGGAGTTCTGCGTCAAGGTCGTCGGCGAGGTCCGCGTCCGCCCCGAGGGCAACGAGAACCCCGAGCTGCCCACCGGCGGCATCGAGGTCGCCGCGTCCGACATCGAGGTGCTGTCGGACGCCGCGCCGCTGCCGTTCCCCATCGAGGGCGACGTCAACGTCAACGAGGAGATCCGGCTCAAGTACCGGTACCTCGACCTGCGCCGCGAGTCCGTCGCCCGCGCGATGAAGATCCGCTCGGAGGCGTCGTTCCTCACCCACGAGGTGATGCGCGAGCACGGCTTCGTCAACGTCGAGACGCCCACCCTCACCCGGTCGACGCCCGAGGGCGCCCGCGACTTCCTCGTCCCCGTCCGGCTCAAGCCCGGCCACTGGTACGCGCTGCCGCAGTCGCCGCAGCTGTTCAAGCAGCTCCTGATGGTCGGCGGGCTGGAGCGCTACTACCAGATCGCCCGCTGCTACCGCGACGAGGACTTCCGCGCCGACCGGCAGCCCGAGTTCACCCAGATCGACATCGAGATGTCGTTCGCCGACCAGGACGACGTCCTGAAGGTCGGCGAGGACCTCGTCGCGCGCCTCTGGAAGGACATCGCCGGCTACGAGATCCCCCTCCCGATCCCGCACATCACCTACGCCGACGCGATGGCCCGGTACGGCTCCGACAAGCCCGACCTGCGCTTCGCCCTGGAACTGACCGACATGACCGAGTACTTCGCCGGCACGTCGTTCCGCGTGTTCCAGGCCCCGTACGTCGGCGCGGTCGTCATGCCGGGCGGCGCGTCCCAGACCCGCAAGGAGCTGGACGGCTGGCAGGACTGGGCGAAGGCCCGCGGCGCCCGCGGCCTCGCCTACGTGCTGATCCAGGAGGACGGCACCCTGGGCGGCCCGGTGGCCAAGAACCTCTCCGACACCGAAAAGCAAGGACTGGCCGCCAAGACGGGCGCCGCCCCCGGCGACGCGATCTTCTTCGGCGCCGGCAAGCGGCACGCCACCCAGGAGCTCCTCGGCGCCGCCCGCCTGGAGATCGGCCGCCGCCGCGACCTGATCGACGCGTCCGCCTGGAAGTTCGCCTGGGTCGTCGACGCCCCCATCTTCGAGCCCGTCGAGGACGACAAGGGCGAGCAGATCGGCTGGACGTCCGTCCACCACCCGTTCACCGCGCCCAAGCCCGAGTACGCCGACACCTTCCACGAGGACCCGGGCAGCGCCCTCGCCGACGCCTACGACCTCGTCCTGAACGGCAACGAGATCGGCGGCGGCTCCATCCGTATCCACCGCGCCGAGATGCAGCAGCGCGTCTTCGACGTCCTCGGCCTCTCCAAGGAGGAGGCGGAGTCGAAGTTCGGCTTCCTCCTGGAGGCGTTCAAGTTCGGCCCGCCCCCGCACGGCGGCATCGCCTTCGGCTGGGACCGCACCGTCATGCTCCTCGCCGGCCAGGACTCCATCCGCGACGTGATCGCCTTCCCGAAGGCCGCGTCCGGCTACGACCCCCTGACCGCCGCCCCGACCC
>NZ_JABXFD010000091.1 GCF_013372625.1 Actinomadura sp. BRA 177 | reverse complement strand
GTGGTGCGCGCGGCGGACGCGGCGGTCTGCGGCCGGCAGGCGCGCGTCGTCGAGGCCCGCCGCGCGGACGGCAGCCCCGCCGGGCGCTTCTGGCTCGACCGCGAGACCGGGCTGATGCTGCACCGCGAGCTGATCGACGCCACCGGGCGCCCCGTGGTCGTCACCGGGTTCAGCGAGATCAGCTTCACCATGCCGGCGGCGGAGCACCCGGTGCTCGGCCAGCCCCGGGGCGGGCTGCTGCGCTTCCCCGGATCCAGCATCGGCGGCCCCGTCGAGGGCGCCGGCTCCGCGTCCGCCGCGAGCGCGTGGAGCGAGCGGCTGGACCGCGTCGGGATCGCCGGGCTGCGCGACGGCGGCTGGCCCGTCCCGAAGGACCTGCCCGGGCGGCTCACCCTCTACGACGTGCGCCGCGAGCGGGGCGGCGGCGCCGTCCACCTCAGCTACTCCGACGGCCTCGCCGCCGTCTCGGTGTTCGTGCAGCGCGGCAGCCTGGACGAGCGCGGGATGGCCGGCTGGCAGAAGACGTTCCGCCGGGGCCGCACGGTGTACCGCAAGGAGGCGCTGCGGCGCTGGGCCGTGTCCGCCGGGCATGGCTACGTCTACACCGTCCTGACCGACGCGCCGCAGAGCACCGCGGAGGCGGTCGCCGTGAACATGCCGCACGACACCGACACGTTCTGGACGCGCATCTCGCGAGGCTCCCGACGCCTGGCGTCGGCGGCGAATCCATTCGACTAGCCCGGCGTGAGCGGGTCGTTGTTAGGTCTTATGCTCGCCACATGCCTTTCGGGGCAGCATGAGCACGGATGACGAGGACCATGCTCGGTAGGAGAGATGGGGATGACGGAAGACAACCGCGGGCCGGTCAGGGCGCCCTCGGAGGACGACGGGGTCGCCTCCGGCCAGGAGCCCGGGCGGCAGGAGGCGGCGGCTCCTCCCGAGACGGTGACCGACCAGGAGATCCCGCCGGCCGGTGACCCCGAGGACACCCCCGAGCCCGGCGCGGAGCCCGGCCCGGAGCCCGGCGGCGAGGGCGACCGACTGGTGGCCGGCGGGTTCGCGCCGCCGGACTCGCTCGGCGGCCCGCCCGACACCAGCGAGGACGTGTTCTCCTGCGGCGCGGCCGACATGGGGCCGCAGGAGGTGCCGCTGCAGGACGTCCCGCCGCGCGACATGCCGCAGCCCCCGCCGCCCCTCCCGCCCGCCCAGCCCCCCACGGGCCACGCACGCCCCCGGCCCCGCCCCGCCCCCCCACACCCCCCCCCAACCCCAC
>NZ_JABXFD010000105.1 GCF_013372625.1 Actinomadura sp. BRA 177 | reverse complement strand
CCTGCGGCCGCTCCAAGACGTCACGATCAGCCTGGCCGGCCAGCAGATCACCGCCAAGCCCGAGATCACCCCAGACGCCCGAGCCATCCTCAACGCGCTGACACACTAAAACTGTGCAACTCAGGTCCGGGTGCCGTTTTGATCGTCGCCCGCCGGTATACGGAAAAGAAACGCGACACCGTTCAATGACTCTCTTTGTTCGACCGAACAGAATGCCCACAGACATGCACCTCCGGTAGGATCACCCGCGCCGGCACCGCCACACCGATATGCAAAATCTTATTTTGGATATACAGGCATCATTCATGCAAAAGCGGGCATACCAGACATGCAGTCTCATCCTGCGATCGGCCGCTGAAATGTTCGACACGCGCGGGTACCTGGGCACCAGCCTCCAGGACGTCGTGGCGGGGACACCGGTCAGCAAGGGCGCGCTGTATTTCCACTTCCCGACCAAGGCCGATCTCGCCGTCGCCATTCTGCGCGAACAGCACACGCTCTGGTCGGACGTGGTGTCCCAGCTCCGCTGGCAGAAACGCGCCATCCTGGTGTTGTTCGAGCTCTCCTTCCACGTCGCCGAGCTGTTTCGGGACGACGTCATCGTCCGCGCGAGCGCGCGGCTCGCCTATGAGGGCGCCCCGGTCGCATCATCGACGCCGCCGCTGTTCGACGGCTGGGCCACCGTGATCGAGGAACTCCTGCTGGAAGCCGTGTCCCAGGGTGACGCGCGGCCGGAGACGCAGGCGCGGCCGGTGGCCGAGTTCATCGTCGCCGCGTTCGCCGGATGCGAGCGGATCTCCGCGGCCGAGAACCATCGCACGGACCTGTCGCTGCGCGTCCGGACCATGTGGGACCACCTGCTCCCCGGTCTCGTTCCGGACGACTTCCTCGCCGAGCTGGGCGAGTTCGTGCACCGGGTCGGCTGCGACCACGGCGTGCTGAACTGAGTCGCGCGGCGGAATCCGCGCCGGACGCGGTTCCACTGGCCGCGACCCGGGTTGATGCGGGGCGGTCGAGGCTGCTTACGATGGCCCGCATGACCCAGAACCTGCTCGGCGGCCCTCCTCCGACCGAACTGCCGGACAACACCGAAGCCCGGACGGCCCTGGAGAACGGCGTCGACCCGTTCGAAGTCGCCGCGCGCCACCCGGACTACCCGGGCGCGTGGGCCGAGCTGGCCGACCGGGCCTTCAACAACGGCTCCGTCATCGACTCCTACGCGTTCGCCCGCACCGGCTACCACCGCGGCCTGGACTCGCTGCGGCGGGCCGGCTGGAAGGGTCACGGGCCCGTCCCGTGGGAGCACGAGGCCAACCGCGGGTTCCTGCGCGCCCTGCACGCGCTCGGCCGCGCCGCCGCGGCCATCGGCGAGGAGGCCGAGGCCGAGCGCTGCAAGGCGTTCCTGCGCGACAGCAGCCCCACCGCCGCCGACACCCTCAACGGCGCCTAGCCGGCGCGGGACCAGGCCGGTGACCTGCGCTCCGGTTTTCATGCCGCGCCGCTAAAGGTAGGCTTTGATCGCAAGAGGCCCCTTCGCTTGCGGCGACCGGGGCCTTCGTCGTGGGAAGGAAAAGTGGCATGCCTGCCATCGTTCTTGTCGGTGCCCAGTGGGGAGATGAGGGCAAGGGCAAGGCAACAGACCTGCTCGGCGGGGACGTCGACTACGTCGTCCGGTACCAGGGCGGCAACAACGCCGGCCACACGGTGGTCATCGGCGACAAGAGCTACGCGCTGCACCTGCTGCCGTCCGGGGTGCTGTCGCCCGACGTCGTGCCGGTGATCGGCAACGGCGTGGTGATCGACCCGGCCGTCCTGCTGCAGGAGATCGACGGGCTGCGGGAGCGCGGCATCTCCTGCGAGCGGCTGCTGATCTCGGCGAACGCGCACCTGATCATGCCCCACCACCGGGCCCTCGACAAGGTCACCGAGCGGTACCTCGGCAAGGCCCGGATCGGCACCACCGGGCGCGGCATCGGCCCCACCTACGCCGACAAGATCAACCGGATGGGCATCCGCGTCCAGGACCTGTTCGACCCGAACATCCTCACGCAGAAGCTCGACCTGTCGCTGCGCGAGAAGAACCAGGTGCTGACGAAGGTCTACAACCGGCGCCGCATCGAGACGGGTCCGATCGTCCAGGAGTACCTGGCGTACGGGGAGCGACTGAAGCCGTTCGTCGTCGATACGACGCTGGTCCTGAACAAGGCGCTGGACGACGGGAAGGTCGTCCTGCTGGAGGGCGCTCAGGGCACGCTGCTGGACATCGACCACGGCACCTACCCGTTCGTGACGTCGTCCAGCCCGACGGCCGGCGGCGCGTGCGCGGGCTCCGGTGTCGGCCCCACGAAGATCACCCGGGTGATCGGCATCCTGAAGGCGTACACGACCCGCGTGGGCTCGGGACCGTTCCCGACCGAGCTGCTGGACGAGCAGGGCGAGTACCTGCGCAAGACCGGCGGCGAGTACGGCGTCACCACGGGACGCGACCGCCGCTGCGGCTGGTTCGACGCCGTCATCGCCCGCTACGCGACCCGCGTCAACGGCATCACCGACTACTTCCTCACGAAGCTGGACGTCCTGTCCGGCCTGGAACGCGTGCCGGTATGCGTCGCCTACGACGTCGATGGCACCCGTGTTGAGGAGCTCCCCACGACGCAGACCGATTTCCACCACGCCAAGCCCATCCTGGAGTACCTGGACGGCTGGCAGGAGGACATCACCGGCGCGCAGAAGTTCGAGGACCTGCCCGCGAACGCGCAGGCGTACGTCCGGGCCCTGGAGGAGATGTCCGGCGCCCAGATCTCCGCCATCGGCGTCGGCCCCGGCCGCGACCAGACGCTCTCGCTTCGCTCTCTTGTTTGACATTGTTCACCGCACGTTCGGTAACGGACGGTAACGTGCGTGCGGTGATCTCTACCGTCGAGGTGCACGGACACCGGGGCGCGCGCGGCCTCCGTCCGGAGAACACCCTCCCCGGCTTCGCCCACGCCCTCGCGTTGGGCGTCGACGCGATCGAGTTGGACGTGGGTCTGTCGGCGGACGGCGTCGTGGTCCTGAACCACGACCAGGTCCTTTCGCCGAGGAACTTGGCGGATACCGCTCCCGCGCAGCCCGACGACCCGGACTTCCCCTACGTGGGCAAGCCGATCCGTGAGTTAACCCTCGCCCAGCTCCGCACGGTGGATGCAGGCGCCGGCTCAGGCATCCCCACGCTGGCCGAGGCTTGTACCCTCTTGGCCCCGGCGGACGTGACGCTCTCCGTTGAACTCAAGACCGACCCCACGTGGACGGACGAGGAAGTAGAACTCTTCACCGCCGCCGTGGTGAACGTCCTGAAGTCACGCGGAATGACGGAGAGAACCCGCCTGCTGGCCTTCGACTGGCGCGTCCTGGTCGAGGCCCGCTGCCACTACCCGGAGCTAGGCCGCGTAGCGCTGATCGAACGCAAGACCCTCGTCCCGAACACCGCCTGGCTGGCCGGTCAATCGCCCAAGGACCCGGTGGCAGCGGCCCTCGCCATAGGCGCGACGGCCCTGTCCCCGGAGCACGTCATCACCACCCCCGCGCTGATAGAGGACGCCCACACGGCCGCCCTCCCGGTCATCGTCTGGACGGTCAACACCCATCAGGAGATGACCCGCTTCATCGACTACGGCGTGGACGCGATCGTCAGCGACTACCCCGACCGCCTCCTGAACGTCCTGGCGGCAGCGGTCTGAACTACATCCAGCCGTTTCTGCGGAAGCCCCGGTAGAGGGAGAAGCAGATGAAGGCGATGACGCCGAGGATCATGGGGTAGCCGTAGCGCATGTGGAGTTCGGGCATGTGGTCGAAGTTCATGCCGTAGATGCCAGCTATGGCGGTGGGGACCATGAAGATGGCGCCCCAGGCGGAGATCTTGCGCATGTCCTTGTTGTCGGCGACGGTGACCTGGGTCATGTGCGCCTGCAGGATCGGGTTGAGGAGTTCGTCGTAGGACTCGACCTGCTCGCGGACGCGGGTGAGGTGGTCCTCGACGTCCCGCAGGTACTCCTTTATCTCGGTGGGGACGAAGCGGCGGCCGGACAGGTTGCGCAGCGGGCTGGCGAGCGGGCCAACGGCGCGCTTCAGCTGGATGACCTCGCGCTTGAGCCGGTAGATGCGCCGGGACTCGTCGGTGCGCTCGGGGGAGAAGACGGCCTCTTCGACCTCGTCGATGTCCTCCATGACGGCGTTCGCGACGCCGACGTAGCCGTCCACGACGCGGTCGGCGACGGCGTGCAGGACGGCGGCGGGACCGAGCGCGAGGCGGGCCGGGTCCTTTTCCAGATCGCGGCGGACGGTGCCGAGTTCGCCGTGCGTACCGTGCCGGACGGTGACGACGAAGTCGGGCCCGCAGAACAGCATGATCTCGCCGGTGACGACGACTTCGGCGCCGCCGGGCTCGCTCGGCACGTAGCCGACGGTCTTCATGACGACGAAGTGGACGTCGTCGTAGCGCTCCAGCTTGGGCCGCTGGTGGGCGTGGATCGCGTCCTCGACGGCGAGCGGGTGCAGGCCGAACACCTCGGCGATGTCGGCGAGTTCCGTCGCGGACGGCTCGTGCAGGCCGACCCATACGAAACCGGCGCTGTCGCCGTCCGGGGTGAGGCGGCCGTCGCGGATGAGGCGGACGGCGTCCGCGACGGTGCCGGTGCAGACCCGGTGCCCGTCGATGTAGGCGGCCCAGTCGATGACGGCGGAATCGCGGTTCGGAGCCTGCACGCCGTTGGGGCGGCCGCGCGTCTTGAACAGCGCTCGACCGGGGCGGACTCGAGTCATGGCCATGAGGTGCTCCTAACCCGCCGGCCACGCACGTAGCGCGCGCTCAACCCAGGCTGGTCAGCGAAGGGAGCGCGCGGTGCCGATGGCCGGACGCCAGACGGAGGCGGACGGAGGAACAGTCCTGTGCGGACTGTGAGGGTTTTCCGGCGAACTGCAAGGATCACCAGGACTCATCCCGACCACCTCCTTTCACGCACCTCGACATCGGGCGGTCAAGCCCGTCGCAGCTTACCAGCCGACATTTAGGACGCTGCCCATAACGGTGAGGTTGACCCGTCCCGCTGTGACGGTCGCCTCACTCGGCACGACCCCCGTAACGGGCGGGGTCACCGCCATCATTCCCCGCAGGGGGATCTGTAAGCTCGCGTCACGTGCGAGTACTCGTCCTTGGATCGGGTGGCCGCGAGCATGCGCTCGCCCGCGCCCTGCACCGCGCCCCTGCCGTCACCGCCCTCCACTGCGCCCCGGGCAACCCGGGCACGGCCGAGATCGCGGACAACCACCAGCTCGACCCGTGCGACCCGACCGCCGTGACGGAGCTCGCCGAGCGCCTGCGCACCGACCTCGTCGTCATCGGCCCGGAGGCCGTCCTCGTCGCCGGGGTCGGCGACGCCCTGCGCAAGGCCGGCGTCCCGTGCTTCGGCCCGGACCGCGCCGCCGCCCGCATCGAGGCGTCCAAGGCGTTCGCGAAGGAGATCATGGCGGCGGCCGGGGTGCCGACCGCCGAGGCCCGCGTCTGCGACACCACCATGCAGGTCGAGGAGGCGCTGGACGCCTTCGGCCCGCCCTACGTCGTGAAGGACGACGGCCTCGCCGCCGGCAAGGGCGTCGTCGTCACCGAGGACCGCACGATCGCGTCCCGGCACGCCACCGCCTGCGAACGCGTCGTGGTCGAGGAGTTCCTGGACGGCCCCGAGGTCTCCCTGTTCGCCCTCTGCGACGGCCAGCACGCCGTCCCGCTCCTGCCGGCCCAGGACTTCAAGCGCGCCTACGACGATGACGCGGGCCCCAACACGGGCGGCATGGGCGCCTACAGCCCGCTCCCCTGGATCTCCCCCGACCTCGTGGACGAGGTCATGGCCACCGTCGTCCAGCCCGCCGTGGACGAACTGCGCCGCCGAGAGATCCCGTACGTGGGCACCCTCTACGCGGGGCTGGCCCTCACTTCCAAGGGCGTCCGCGTCGTCGAGTTCAACGCGCGCTTCGGCGACCCCGAGACCCAGGTCGTCCTGGACCGCCTGGCGACCCCGCTCGCCAAGCTCCTCCAGTCCTGCGCTATCGGCGGCCTGGACCCCGACTTCCGTCCCGAATGGCATCCGGGCGCGGCCGTCACGGTCGTCGTCGCCGCCGAGGGCTACCCGGAAGCCCCTGTGAAGGGCGACGAGATCACCGGCTTGGACGAGGCGTCCAAGGTCGACGGCGCCTACGTCCTGCATGCCGGGACGAAGCTGGGCGGCGAGGGACGGCTCATCGCCAACGGCGGCCGCGTCCTGAACGTGGTCGGCACCGGCCCCGACCTCCCCGCCGCCCGCGCGACCGCCTACGAGGCCGCCTCCCACATCGCGTTGCGCGGTTCGCACCACCGCACCGACATCGCTCTCAAGGCCGCCGCCGCGCCGTGACGGAACCGGGGCGGAGACCTGGGACAATGGGCGCGTGATCGAGCGCTACACACTGCCGGAGATGGGGCGCGTCTGGAGTGACGCGCACAAGTACGAGTTGTGGTGTCGGGTGGAGGTCCTCGTCGTCGAGGCCCACGCCGAGGCCGGCACGATCCCGCCGGAGGTGGTGGAGCCGGTGCGCAAGGCGCCGCCGCCGACGCCGGAGGCGGTGCACGAGATCGAGGCGGTCACGCAGCACGACGTGATCGCCTTCCTGTCGGCGTGGGCGGACAACACCGAGCCGCGGGAGGCCGCGCGGTACGTCCACTTCGGGATGACCTCGTCCGACCTGCTGGACACGGCGCTCGCGCTGCAACTGGTCGAGGCCACCGACATCCTGCTGGCGAAGGCCGACACGCTCGTCGCGACGCTGCGGGACCATGCGCTGGCCCACAAGGGGACGCTGCGGGTCGGGCGGACGCACGGCATTCACGGTGAGCCGGACGTGTGGGGGCACCGGGTCGCCGACTTCGCGTTCGCCATGGCGCGGTCTCGGGACCGGCTGCGGCGCGCCCGGGAGGCCGTGGGTGTGATGGCGATTTCGGGTGCTGTCGGGACGTACTCCAACATCGACCCCGCGATCGAACTGCATGTCGCGCGGAAGCTGGGGCTGAAGTCGGCCGACGTGTCGACGCAGGTCGTGATGCGGGACGGCATCAGCGAGTGGGTGTCGGCGCTGGCGATCATGGCGACGGTGTGCGAGGCGATCGCGCTGGAGGTGCGGCACGGGCAGCGGACGGAGGTCCGCGAGCTGTGGGAGCCGTTCGGGAAGGGCCAGAAGGGCTCGTCCGCGATGCCGCACAAGAAGAACCCGATCATCTCCGAGCGGCTCGCCGGCATGGCGCGGATCGTGCGGGCGCAGATCGTCCCGGTGCTGGAGGGCATCCCGCTGTGGCACGAGCGCGACATCTCGCACTCGTCCACCGAGCGGATCGCGCTGCCGGACGCGTCCGTCGCGCTCGACTACATGCTGAACCTGACGAACCGCCTCATGTCCGGGCTCGTGGTGGACGAGGCACGGATGACGGAGAACCTGGAGTCGACGGGCGGCCTGATCTACACCTCGACCGTGCTGCTGGAACTGGTCGAAGCGGGCATGTCGCGCGACGATGAGGCGTACCCGCTCGTCCAGAAGGCCGCGATGGAGACCTGGGAGAGCGGCACGCCGTTCCGCGAGACGCTGCGCAAGCACGCCGCGGCAGCGGGACTGACGTTGGACGAGAAGCGCCTGGACGAGGTATGCCGTCCGGAGCGCTTCGTCGAGCGGCTGGGCCCGGTGTTCGACCGGCTGGCCGCGCTCAACTGAAACAAGGAGGGGCCTTGAAGGGGACCCTGACCGAGCTGAACGCCTACCCGCTCAAGAGCGGCGGCGGAACCGCGCTCCGCAGCGCGGAGCTGACGCCCAGGGGGCTGCGGTTCGACCGGGAGTTCATGCTGATCAGCCCTGGAGGCCGCTTCCTGTCGCAGCGGGAGTCCGCCCGGATGGCGCTCTTGCGTCCGTCCTACGACGGCGAGGTCCTCGCAGTGAACGCTCCCAGTGCTTCACCGCTCGTCCACAAGGCCGTGGACGACGGTGAGGTCCTGGACGTGCGCGTCCACCGGACGGATTGCCAGGGCATCGACCAGGGCGAGGAGGCCGCGGTCTGGTTCTCCGAGCAGCTAGGCACCGACTGCCGACTCGTGCGCTTCACCGGTCATCGGCCGACGTCCAGGGGCGGCGGTGAGGTGATGTTCGCCGACGGGTACCCGCTGCTGGTCATCTCCGCCGAGTCTTTGGCCGACCTCAACACGCGCTTGGACGAACCCGTCCCGATGAACCGATTTCGCCCGAGCCTCGTCATCGAGGGCCTCGGCCCCTACGGCGAGGACGACGTGCGCCTGCTGCGCGTCGGCGAGGCCGTCATCGAGATGGTGAAGCCGTGCGCCCGATGCCTCATCACGACCACCGACCAGGAAACCGCTGAGCGCGGCCGTGAGCCGCTCCGGACGCTCGCCACCTACCGGACCAGGGACCGCGGCATCCAGTTCGGCTACAACGCCGTCCCGCGCGCGCTGGGCACCCTCACGCTCGGCGACGACATCGAAGTTCTCGAACCCCGCTGACTCAGCCGA
Source organism: Actinomadura sp. BRA 177 (assembly GCF_013372625.1). Lineage (GTDB taxonomy): Bacteria > Actinomycetota > Actinomycetes > Streptosporangiales > Streptosporangiaceae > Spirillospora. Next base: position 6,999 of record NZ_JABXFD010000105.1, on the reverse strand, counting down.
CGACTTCGCCGGTCTCCTTGCCGAAGCGGTCTTTCATCGCGGTCGGCACGATCTCGACGGTGAGCCCTGGGAGAGACGCAATAACGGTGCTTCCCGCCGTTGCGGGCATGGCGGCCGCCAGCTCGTCCAGCGCGGTCGCCGGCAGATGGACCTCCAGCACGCCGTCGGCCGGTTCCTCGACCGCGAACGCGTCGGCGGGACGGAACGCGAGGATCGTGTCGTCGGTCTGCAGGATCAGCTCGCGCCCGAACGGGATGCGTCCGCGCAGCGAATCCGCGATGGCCGGGGCTTGCAGTGCGCCGAGCTTCAGCGTCGTCGAACCGGCGTCGCGCTCCCAGTTCGCCGTGGACACGAACAGCAGGCCGCCGCTGGAGCCGTCCCGCGCGATGCCCTCCTCGACGGCGCGGGCCACCTCGGGGTCGGCGAGCAGCGACCGGCGGTCGACGTCGGTGACGCCGAGCGGCAGGTGCGGGGCGAGCGCCGCCATGAGGCCCCCGGCGTTCCACCGGCGCAGCGCGTCGTACTCCTCGGACGCGAGCCCGACGACCTGCAGGAACACGACCTTGCCGTGCGGTGTCGAGATCGTCCCGAGCTCCGGGTCCTCGACGAACGTGACCGCGCGGATCTCCGAGTCGTCGCGGTCGGCGGCGACCGGGCCGTTGACGTTCATGTGGTGGCCGGCCTCGAACCAGTTGCCCGACTGGAACACGTACCGGCCGAGGTTCTGCAGCAGGTTCGCCGCCCACACCGGCGGCGTCTCCTCCGCCGGGTCGCGGACGAGCCGGAACGTGAACTCGAAGCCCCAGCCCGACTCGTCCGGGTCCTCGGACTCCTTCTCGTACAGCTCCGTCATGCCGTAGGAGACGAAATGCCAGTGCGGGACGGGCTCCGTCCGCGCGTAGACGCTGATCCCGTCGAGCGGGTCGGGACCGCCCACGGCCCACTTGAGGAGGGTGGCCAGATGGTGCGGCTCGGTGTCGCCGTAGAGCGGGCGGAGGGCGGCGTCGATGGCGTCCCAGCCGGGCGATTCGTCCATGAATGATCACGATAGCGGCCACCCCGCGGAGGCGCCGCCCCTAGGCTCACCTTGGGAAATTTCCTTGGGAGTGCGAACTTTTTGCGCGGAGCGAAGGTCTCACCAAGCAGACTGACGGCCAGCGCGGGCAGGACGGGACATGTCCGGCCCGGTGGTTTACTGGGGTCGCGTTGGCGCAGAGGGGGACACCGTTCGGCGCGCTCGACTCTCGTGCTCCCACTTGATGGCAGGCACCTACCCGCACCCGAGAAGGAGTAAGGCGGCATGAGCATGGGCCACGAGGTTCGCTACCGCGTGCGCGGCGGCAGGCAGCTGCACGGCACGGTATTCATCCAGGGCGCGAAGAACGCCGTCCTGCCGATGATCGGTGCCTCGCTGATGGCCGCCAAGGGACGGACGGTCCTGCGGAACGTCCCGATCATCGAGGACGTGCGGCGGGCGGTGGAGCTCGCGCGGGCCATCGGGGCCAAGGCCGAGCTGCACGAGACCGAGCGCACCCTGGTGATCGACGCGTCCTCGCTGAGCAGCCCCGTGCTGCCCGCCGACATCGCGTCCCGGTTCCGCGGCTCGTTCCTGTTCGTCCCGGCGCTGCTGCACCGGCTCGGCGAGGCCGTCATCGAGGGCGTCGGCGGCTGCAACCTCGGCAGCCGCAACCTGGACTTCCACTACAACGGCTTCAAGCGGATGGGCGCCACGGTCACCGAGCACGTGGCCGACAACGGCGACGGCATCATCCACATCAAGGCCGGCGACCTGCGCGGCGGGACGCTGTACTGCGACACCCCGTCGCACACCGGCACCGAGAACCTGATCATGGCGGCGGCGCTGGCCCGCGGCACCACGCTGATCAAGAACGCGGCGCTGGAGCCGGAGGTGCTGGACAACATCGCGATCCTGCAGGCGATGGGCGCCAAGATCAGCGGCGGCGGCACCGGGTTCGTCACGGTCGAGGGCGTGGACGAGCTGACCGCCGTCGAGCACACCGTGATGCCCGACCGGATCGACGCCGGCGTGTTCGTGATGGCCGCCGCGATCACCGGCGGCGACCTGAACCTCGTCGGCGCCTCGCTGGAGCACCTCGGCGTCGCCGCCGACAAGCTGGAGCAGATGGGCGTCGAGTTCCACCAGCAGGGCGCCGTCCTGCAGGTCCGCCGCGACCGGACGCTGCGCCCGATCAACGTCATCACCGACGAGTACCCGGGCTTCGCCACCGACCTGCAGTCGCCGATCATGGCGCTGTCCTGCCTCGCCGAGGGCCCGTCCTACGTCTACGAGCGGATCTTCGACGGCCGGTTCAAGCTGGCCGACGAGCTGCGCAAGATGGGCGCCGACATCGAGGTGGACGGCAACCGCGCGAAGGTGAACGGGCCGCGGCCGCTGCGCGGCGCCGAGGTGGAGGCGCACGACCTGCGGTGCGGCAGCGCCCTCGTCCTCGCGGGCCTCGCCGCCGAGGGCGAGACGACGATCACCTCGGCCTACTACCTCGACCGCGGGCACGCGCACACCGCCGAGCGGCTGTCGCAGCTCGGCGCCGAGATCGTCCGCGAGGCCGACTAGGACGCGGGACGGGGCGGGGCCCGGCTGGAAACGGCCGATTGTGGCCCCGTCCTGACCAACTCCCGGTTCGCACCTGACGAGACGTGTAACGCCGGGAGCAGAAAAACCCGAGCTGAGAGTTACCGCTCGGCTGCGGAGAGTCGGGGCAGTGGCGCTCGCGGACCGCCGATCGGGTCGGCTGACCTGGGAAGAAACCCATGGAACGCTCCCGGTTCGGCCGGTCCGTAATCCGGTAAATAATCACCGACGCTGATCATCGGGGCCGCTGGACGGATCGTTCGTCTTTCCGGCGCGACCGGAAACGACTCGTCCGGATTTCGGCCCGCAGGTAAACCAAACCGGTACCGCAGGGGTCCCTCCTGTACGTGAGAGCGTCAGGTGGGGCCCCTTGCGGCGTTTTGGGGTCTTGCCTTTCAACTTCGGACGTCCGAAGATGCTGGATCGAGACTGCCCGAATGGTGACAAATTACTGACCAGGGGGTCGCGTAGGTTACTTTTTCGCCGCACTCTTGATTCGATTTCGCGTCTGGGTGTCACATCTCGTCATCCTGACCCGATCTCCCAGTCAAGGCCTCGGATGGCGGCGCTGGGTCAGGAGGCAGGGGCGACGAGCCCATGGAGTCGACCGTTGGGCGAGACGTGCGCGAACAGGTGGCCGGGGCGGTGCCCTTGCCGAGAGGACGGACCGGAAGCGAGCGAGCATCGATGACGGCGGCACGGACGGGGTCGGTCACGCCCGATCTCACAATCGGCGTCGTGGGCCCCCACGACCTGGTGGAACGGGTCATGCTGATGGGCCACGGCCCCACCCCGGTACCGAGCCGGCTGGTGGCCGCCGCGTACCGGGACGAGCAGGAGGCGGCCGACAAGGTCGTGCGGCTCGGATCGGGGGTGGACGTCTGCCTGTTCGCGAGCCCCGTCCCCTACGACTTCGCCCGCAAGGCGGGCGTGCTGACCATGCCCGCCACGTACGTTCCGCTGAACGGCGCCGCCCTGCAGGGCGCGCTGCTGCGGGCATCCCTGGACGAGCGCTTCGACCCGGCCCGGGTCAGCATCGACGTGCTCGGCCGCGCCGAGGTCGAGGAGGCCTACTCCGAGATCAGCCTCGGCACCGAGCAGGTGCACCTGCGCGAGGAGGCCGCGGGCCCCGGCACGCTCGCCGCGTTCCACGAGCGCCTCTGGCGGCGCGGCGCGACGACCGTCGCGATGACCTGCGTGCACGCCACGGCCGAACGCATGGAAATGGCGGGCGTTCCGACGATCCGCGTCCGTCCGACGGGCGCCGCGATCCGCAGCTCTCTCCAGACCGCCGCGCTGCTCGGCGCGCACCACCGCCTGGAGGAATCCCAGCTGGTCGTGGTCCTCGTGGACGTCCCGACCCTCCGCGAGACACCCCGCCGAGTAACGCCCCGCTACTGGCGGGACGAGCTGAAGCTCGCGCTGCACCGCGTCCTGCTCCAGGAGGCGCACCGCATGAACGCCTCGGTCTGGCCCCTCGACGACCACAGCTACCTGGTCATCGCCACACGAGGCTCCGTGACGACCTCGACCGAGGGCTTCCGTACCCCGCCCTTCGTGGAACGCGTCCGCGAAGAGCTGGGCCTCGCCATCGAGGTGGGCATCGGCATGGGCCGCACCGCCCACGAGGCCGAGAACCACGCCCGCGCCGCCTTGGCCCGCTCGCAGAGCTCCCAGCGCGTCCAGGGCTTCGCCCTGGACCGCGACGGCCGCGCCCTCGTCCCGGCCCCGCGCACGCCCCCACGCTCCCAGCCCCAGGCCAAGCCGAAGGGCCTGGAGATCCTGGCCCGCCTGGCCGACAAGCTGGGCGACCAGGAGCAGCCCCTCATCGTGGACGCGGAGAACGCCGGCAAGATGCTCGGCGTCACCCCCCGCACGGCCCGCCGCCTCCTACGCACCCTCGTCGAAGAGGGCCTGGCCTGGCCGTTGCCCCCCAACCGCACCCCGCAACCAGGCCGCCCCCGCCAGCTCTACCGCCTCATCGTCGAAAAGCTGGGCCCCGCCAAGACCACCTGAAAGCCTCGCCGGGCGGGGCGGCCCGGGAGGGTGTCAGTTGCGGTGGGGGAAGGCCGTGGCCACGGCCAGGAAGGCGTCGTTCTCTTCCGGGGAGCCGATGGAGACTCGTGCGCCTTCGCCGTCGAAGGGGCGGACGCTCACGCCCTGGGCGTCGCAGGCCGCGGAGAACTCCATCGTGCGGTCGCCCAGGCGAAGCCAGACGAAGTTCGCCTCGGTCGGCGGGACCGTCCAGCCGTCGGCGAGGAGGGCGTCGCGCACGCGGTCGCGTTCCTTCACCGTGTTCTCGACCCGCTCCAGGAGTTCGTCGGTGGCTTCAAGGGACGCGATGCCAGCGGCCTGCGCGACCGAGTTCACGCTGAACGGCAGGAAAGTCTTGCGGATCGCGCCCGCGACCTCCGGGTGCGCGACGAGGTAGCCGATGCGGAGGCCGGCGAGCCCGTACGCCTTGGAAAAGGTACGCAGGATCGCGAGGTTCGGGCGGTCGCCGTAGAGCGTGAGGCCGTCCGGGACTTCTTCGTCGCGGATGTACTCGCGGTACGCCTCGTCCAGCACGACCAGGCAGTCGGCGGGGACCCGGTCCAGGAACGCCTCGATCTCGGCGCGCCGGACGGCGGTGCCCGTCGGGTTGTTCGGGTTGCAGACGAAGACCAGCCGCGTCCGATCAGTGATCGCGTCCGCCATCGCGGACAGGTCGTGGGTCTCGTCCTTCAGATCCACCTGGACGCCCGTCGCGCCGGAAAGCGACACCAGCAGCGGGTACGCCTCGAACGAGCGCCACGCGTACACGACCTCGGCGCCCGGCTCGGCGACGGCCTCCAGCAGCATCTGCGTCATCCCGACCGAGCCGCAGCCCACCGCGACATGGTCGGCGGGGACGCCGCAGAACGACGCGATCGCCTCGGTCAGCGCCGTCGCGTTGTTGTCGGGGTAGCGGTTGATGTTCCGCGCCGCCTCGCCGATGGCGTCCAGCACCGAGGGCAGCGGGCCCTCCGGCGACTCGTTGGACGACAGCTTGAACGAGCGGCCCTCGGGTGACACCACGACCTTTCCGGGCTTGTAAGCCACGAACCGGTCGAGGACGGAGCGGAAGCGCGGAGTGGTTGCCTCGGACACCGTTGTCCTCCAGATCGCACAGGGGGGTGATGACCCCTCAGCCTACGCAGCGTCCCTCATCATCCAGCAAACGGCCACGATGCGGACGAACCGCCAGTCGCGGGGGTCGTCGGGCCACCAGCCGCGGTTGAAGGCGTCCTCGGCGAACCCGTGCAGGTACGCCATCAGCCTCTCCTCGCCGGGCGCGCCCAGTTCGTCCCGCAGGGTCGCCACGTGCTGGTCGACGGCCGCCGCGAGCCCGGGGGAGCCGGCCATCTCCGCGACGCCGACCTCGCCGATGTCGCGGACGAGCAGGCCGAGCGATTCGTCACCGTTCATAGGGGCCGAAAATAGCAACCGTCCCCGGATGCGTGCGACGTCGCCCCAGGTCAAGAAGCCCGCGGCCGCAGCATCGGCGGGCGCAGCTGCTCGGCGTCGCCGCGCCGGTACAGCCTTGCCGGGCGGCCGCCGTCGCGCGTCGTGGTCCGCTCCGTCGGGATGAGGAACCGGTCGGCGCCGGTGACCTTCCGGTGGAAGTTGCGCGGGTCGAGGCTGGTGCCCCACACGATCTCGTAGACGCGGCGCAGCTCGGCGACGGTGAACTCGGGCGGGCAGAACGCGGCGGCCAGCGACGTGTACTCCAGCTTCGCGCGCGCCCGCTCCATCCCGTCGCAGAGGATCCGGCGGTGGTCGAACGCGGCCCGGTCGTGGTGGACGAGCTCGTCCACGGCCGTCCACAGCACCTGCGCGCGGCTGGACGCGGGCAGATCCGGCGCCAGCCCCAGATACGCGACGCTCACCACCCGCTGCCGGGGGTCGCGGTCGGGATACCCGAAGGTCGCGAGCTGCTCCAGGTGGATCCGCACGTCCGCGAGCCCGGCCCGCTCCGCCATCAGCCTGGATGCCGCGACGGGCAGGTCCTCGTCCAGCTGGATGAACCCGCCGGGCAGCGACCACGCCCCGTCATAGGGCGCCCGGTCCCGCCGCCACATCAGCGCGCACAGGCGCTGCTCCCGCACGGTGAGCACGACAAGATCGACGGAGACGGCAAGCCGCGGCACGGACATGCACGGAGTCTATTGGGGGGACGACCCCCCAAACCCCCCGTTACGAGCCGGTCGATCCGCACGCCACAGTGCCGGTGTGCTGTGACCGTGCGGGCCGGTGCCGTGGCGCTGCGGTCGCTCGGCTCGGCGGGCTTGCGCCCTTCGCTCGCTCCACGCGCCTGCCCGTATTGCCGGGGGCGGGGCTCACGCCGTGAAGGCCCGGCGGGGCCGGGC
>NZ_JABXFD010000501.1 GCF_013372625.1 Actinomadura sp. BRA 177 | reverse complement strand
CTCCCCACCCCCCAAGCCCGACGGGGAAGGCACTTCGGCGCATCCGGCCGCAGTGCGGACACGACCGGTACGGGACCCGGAACACCCGATCCAAGAGCCGCCCCAGCCCGACAAGAGCACCGCCCGCACGCCCGACGAAACAGCGCGTCCGCCAGCGCGGACACCGGACCGGGCACAGCCAGACGAGGAGCCACGTCCCCACGGGCGAACCCCGGAAGCGGCACGCCTCAACCCTCCGCAGACGTCACCGAGCCGGCAGGCAGCACTCTCCACCGAGTCACGAGACGTACGCGTGCCGGCTCGCGGCACCACAGGAGCCTCACCCCTCGACACTTCGCAGACGTCACCGAGCCGGCAGGCAGCACTTTCCGCCGAGCCGCGAGGCGTGCGCGTGCAAGCTCGTGGGGCTGAGGGAGTGGCGCACCTTGGCGGTTCGCGGGTGTCGTCGGGCGCGCGGCACCGCCGCACCGGTCATCACGCTCTTCGGCATCGACGCCGCGGTGCTGCTGAGCGGCGCGGTCATCACCGAGACCGTGTTCAACCTTCCGGGGATCGGCAAGCTCGCCGTCGACTCGGTGACCAACGCCGACCTGCCGATGCTGATGGGCGTGACCCTGGTGGCCGCCACCGCGATGATCGTCGCGAACATCGTCGTGGACGCCTGCTACGCGCTGATCGACCCCCGGGTGAGGACGTCATGAGCCCGCTGCTGTCCGTCCGCGACCTGCGGGTGCGGTTCTCCGTCGACGACGGGACGGTGCACGCGGTCAACGGGCTGTCGTTCGATCTGGAGGCCGGGCGCACGCTCGCGATCGTCGGGGAGTCCGGCTCCGGGAAGTCGGTGGCCAACCTGGCGGTGCTCGGCCTGCACGACCGGCGCCGCACCGAGGTGACGGGCTCGATCCGCTTCGACGGCGCCGAGCTGACCGGGGCCTCCGAGCGGGAGCTGACCCGCGTCCGGGGCGACCGGATCGCGATGATCTTCCAGGATCCGCTGACGGCGCTGTCCCCGTACCACACCGTCGGCGCCCAGATAGCGGAGAGCTACCGCAGGCACCGGGGCGCCGGCCGCCGCGCGGCCGCGAAGCGGGCCGTCGAGGCGCTGGACCGGGTTGGCATCCCGCAGGCCGCCGCGCGGGCCCGCAGCCACCCGCACGAGTTCTCCGGCGGCATGCGGCAGCGCGCCATGATCGCGATGGCCCTGGTCTGCGAGCCCGACCTCCTCATCGCCGACGAGCCGACCACCGCGCTGGACGTCACCGTGCAGGCCCAGATCCTCGACCTGCTCGCGTCCATCCGGGAGGAGTACGGCACGGCGATCATCCTCGTCACCCACGACCTCGGCGTCGTCGCCGAGGCCGCCCAGGACATCCTGGTGATGTACGCGGGACGCTGCGTCGAGAACGGGCCGGTGCGAGAGGTGCTCGACGAGCCCCGGCACCCCTACACGCGCGGCCTCCTCGCCTCCACCCCGCGGCTCACGGGCGACGTCCACGCGGAGCTGACCGCCATTGAGGGAGTGCCGCCCAGCCTGCTCGAACCCCCGTCCGGCTGCCCCTTCGAGCCCCGCTGCCACTACACCGATCTGGTCGAGGGCGACCTGTGCCGGACCGTCCTCCCGCCGCTGCTCACCGGGGGCGGCCGCGGCTCGGCCTGCCACATCCCCCACCCGCGCTTCACCACGGAGAAGGACCGATGAACCCGTTGCTGCAGGTGGAAGGCCTCACCAAGCACTACCCGTCCGGCGGGTCCCGCCTCTTCGGACGCAGGAGCCCGGTCCGGGCGGTGGACGGCATCGGGTTCGAGGTCCCCGAAGGGCAGAGCCTCGGCCTCGTCGGCGAGTCGGGCTGCGGGAAGTCCACCACCGCCAAGATCGTCGCCGGGCTGGAGCGGCCCACCGCCGGCCGGGTCGTCTACCGCGGCGAGGACGTCGCCCGGATGAGGCGGCGGGAGTTCCGCGCGATCCGCCCCGAGATCCAGATGGTCTTCCAGGACCCGTACTCCTCGCTCAGCCCCCGGCACACCGTCGGCGCCATCATCGAGGGGCCGATGGAGGTCAACGGAATCGAGCCGCCCGGCGGGCGGCGCGCCCGCGTCCGGGAACTGCTGGAGCTGGTCGGGCTGGGCCCCGAGCACTACAACCGGTTCCCGCACGAGTTCTCCGGCGGGCAGCGGCAGCGGATCGGCATCGCCCGCGCCCTGGTCACCGAGCCGAAGCTGATCATCGCCGACGAGCCGGTGTCCGCGCTGGACGTCTCGGTGCAGGCGCAGGTGATCAACCTGCTGCGGCGGCTGCAGGCCGAGCTCGGGGTGTCGTTCCTGTTCATCGCGCACGACCTGGCCGTCGTCCGGTACTTCTGCCACCGGGTCGCCGTGATGTACCTGGGGAAGGTCGTGGAGGTCGCGGACCGGGAGACGCTGTACTCCGCCCCCGCCCACCCGTACACCAAGGCGCTGCTGTCGGCGGCCCCCGACCCCACCGGGACGGCCGGACGGGAGCGGATCCGGCTCACCGGGGACCTGCCCAGCCCGGCCGACCCGCCGTCCGGCTGCCGGTTCCGCACCCGCTGCTGGAAGGCCACCGAGCGGTGTGCGAGCGAGGAGCCCGTCCTCACCGGCGGCCCGCATCCGGTGGCCTGCCACTATCCCGAGACGTCCGCGGAGTCCGCGGCGGACCTCAGCGCCGAACCAGCGTGAGCAGCCGCTCGAAGACGGTCTCGCGGATGCCGAGAGCGTCGTGGGCGTGCTCGTTGGTGATCCAGGGACGCAGCCCCCGGATCGCGGCCGCGGTCGCCAGCGACATCTCACGGTCGACGTACATGTCGTCGTAGCAGATGAGCGCCGCCACCGGGACGGTGTTGCCGGCCAGCCGGTCCGCGTCGTACAGCGCGGGCCAGTCCGTCCGGGACGCCAACTCCCGCGCGCAGCCGGCCAGCGGGATCAGCGCCGGGTCCTCGTCGAACAGCCAGGGATAGATCATCTCCCCGGTGAAGCGGACGGGGCCGTCCCCGTCCAGGTCGAACTCGGGGAACTCGGCCCGGACGCGGTGGGCCGCCCAGCCGGACGCCCGGCCCTGGCAGTAGACCGACTCGTGCATCAGCGCGTAGAGCGGCTGCGTGGCGAAGGAGACGGCGGCGTCCACCCCGCGCAGGAAGGCGTCCGACAGTTCCTTGCCGCCGGGCCCGTCGACGAACGCCTCCGCCAGCAGATGGTGCAGCGCGTCGAACCGGCTCTCCGCGCCGAAGTGGATGCCGAGCGTCTGGAAGCGCCGCGGGGTGAGCCGGTCCCCGCCCGGCAGCCGGACGTCCCGCTCGCACAGCGCGTCCACCACCCGGCGGGCGGCCGGCGCGTCATCGGGATAGCGCTCGGCGTAGCGCTCGTTGTGCGCCAGGACGCGGGGGTAGGCGGCCCGGTAGACGTCCTCGGCCGACGCCTCCAGCGGCGGCAGCCCGCCGGTGATCAGCACCTCGCGCAGCCCTTCGGGCGCCCGGGACAGGTAGGTGACCGCGCAGAAGCCGCCGAAGCTCTGCCCGAGCACCGTCCAGGGCCGGTCCCCGGCGAGGTGGGCGCGCAGCAGTTCGGCGTCGGCGACGATGGCGTCGGCCCGGAAATGGCGGAGGTGCCCGGCCGGGTCGTCCAGCCCGGCGAGGGTCTGCCTGGTGGCCGGGGTGCTGCGGCCGGTTCCGCGCTGGTCCATCAGCACCACCCGGTACTCGCGGGTCGCCCGCCGCAGCCAGGCCGGCAGGTGGCGCGGTGCGGAGTGCCCGGGGCCGCCCTCCAGGTACAGCAGGAAGGGCAGGTCCGCCGCGGGCAGGTCCGGCGCGGTCACCTCCCTGGCGAACAGCTCGATCCGCCGTCCGCCCGGATCGGCGTGGTCGAGCGGGACGGTGAGGGTGTGCTCGGTGAAGACGAGCCCGGAGTGCCGATATATCACCTGGCCATCATCCCGAGTCGGCAGATCACACGGCCAATCCCGATCGTCTATATTCGGAGCGTTATGGGGTGAAAGTAGGTCGCTGTGCAGCTTGAGCTACGCCATCTGCGCGCGTTGTGCGCGATCGCCGACGCCGGGAGCCTGAGCCGGGCCGCCACGGTGGTCGGCGTCTCCCAGCCCGCCCTCACCGCCCAGCTCCAGCGGATCGAGGCCGCCCTGGGCGGCCAGGTCTTCCGGCGCGACCGGCTGGGCGTCAGCCCCACCCCGTTCGGCCTGTTCGTGCTGAGCCGCGCCCGCTCGGCCCTGGTCACCGTGGACGAGCTGCTGCTCGGCACCGCCGCCGAGCCCGACACCGCCCAGGTGCGCATCGGCGGCTACGCCAACACCGTCCTCAACGGCCTGCTGCGCGAGCTCTTCGAGATCCCCGGCATGCGGGTCACCGTGCACACCGAGTACTACCCCCGCCTGCTGCTCGACCTGCTGGCCTCACGCCGCCTGGACCTCGCCACCCTCATCGACTACCCGGGGAACGAGCTGCCCGCCGTCCCCTCGGTCAGCACCATGGTGATCACCACCGAACCGATCTTCATCGCGCTGCCGGAAACCCACCCGCTGGCCGCCGCGAAGGAGGTCGCCCTCGCCGACCTCGCCGACGCGGACTGGCTGGTCTCCCCGCCCGACGGCTCCGGCTGGCCGGAGGTCTTCTACTCCACCTGCCAGGAGGAGGGCTTCACCCCGCACGTCCTGCACACGACCAGCGACCGCGAGATGATCCGCACCCTGGTCCGCAAGAGCGGCGCCGTCGTCCCCTGCCAGGCGACCCTCCGGGAGGATCCCGACCTCGCGGTCCGCCCGCTGGCCGGATCCCCGCTGATCATGCGGCACCTCCTCGCCTGGCGCGACGGCGGCCCCCTCGCCGACCGCGCCGCCGAGCTGGCCGCCGCCGCCCGCACCGTCTACCTCGAAGCCGCCACCGAGAACCCCACCTACAAGGCCTGGCTCTCCAGCGCGGAGAACGCCACCGGATAGCGTCGGTACTCAGGCTCTAGGAGGCGGGGACGTGGCGCGCAGCGCGACCAGGGAGAAGCTGTTCGGCGCGGCGATCGAGCTGATCGCCGAGAGCGGGCTGGCCGCGACCACCGTCGACCAGATCGCCGAGCGGGCCGGGGTCGCCAAGGGCACCGTCTACTACAACTTCGGCAGCAAGGCGGCGCTGTTCGCGGCGCTGCTGGAGTACGGGGTCGACCGGCTGGCGACCGCGCTGCGGGACGCCGCGTCCGGCAAGGCCCCGCTGGACGCGCTGGAGGCCGTCGTCGCCGCCGAGCTGGCGTTCATCGGCGAGCACGAGTCGTTCGCCCGGCTGCTGATCGCCGAGACGTGGCGGTCCGGCGGCGACTGGCAGCGCACCGCACGGCTGATCCGGGAGCGTGCCATTGGGGTGATCGCGGACGTGCTGCGCGACGCGGTCGCCGCCGGTGATCTGCGCGCCGACCTCGACACCGGGACCGCCGCGTCCGCCGTGTTCGGGATGGTGCTGACCGTCGCGCTCGACTGGCGCGCCCTCCAGCCGGGACGCCCGCTCGCCGACGTCCAGGCCACTTTGATGGATCTGCTGCGCGGCCGGCTCACCGGTTAGGGGAGGTTGCGGATCTCTTCGATGATGCCGGGCATCGCCGCGTTGTTCTCGCGGATCCAGCGGAGCAGGACGTCGAACTCCTCGTCGGTGTAGGTGCCGAGACGCTCGTAGAAGGCGCGGGAGATCGGCTCGAAGTAGCGGGCGAAGTCGGCGACGTTCTCGTCGACCAGCTCGACGATCACGCGGCGGCGGTCGTCGGGGTCGCGGGTGCGCTTGACGTACCCGGCGCGCTCCAGCCGGTCGATGACGGCCGTGATCGCGCCGCCCGTCGTGATGCCCATCAGCTGCGCGAGCTGGCCGGGGGTCTGCGGGCCGTCCAGCATCAGCGCGTTCACGCACTGCGCGTCGCTGACGTTCAGTCCCGCCTTGCTCGCGGTGGCGTGGTGCAGCAGGACGGTGAACATGGTGCTGCGCTGCATCGCCCGCTGCAGCTCGTCCAACCGCTCGCGGTCCGGGGTCGACACGCCCACCTCTCCCTCTGCCTCTTGTGGGGAGAGCCTAGTGTCCGGATCCGGACAGGACCACCGCGGACGGCGCGGCATGTGGCGGAGGACTCAGCCGATCATGATCAGGGCACCTCCAGGTCACCCCTATCATGGACTTGTTAGGACCACTAACAGAGGTCCGCTCCTGGCCCCGAATCCCACGAAGGTTCGGGGCCGACCTGTAGCGTGCCTCCCCTACTGGGCCTCCTCCGCCACCTGCTTGGCCCACCGGTAGTCCGCCTTGCCCGCCGGCGAGCGCTTCATCTCGTCGACGAACGCGTAGACGCGCGGCACCTTGTAGCCCGACAGCTCGCGGCGGCAGTGCGCGTCCAGCTCCTCGTCAGAGGGCGGTGCGTCGCCGGACGGCTGGATGACCGCCGCGACGCGGTTGCCCCAGCGCTCGTCCGGAATGCCCGTCACGACCGCGTCGTACACGCCCGGATGCCCCTTGAGGACGGCCTCGACCTCCTCCGGGAACACCTTCTCGCCGCCCGTGTTGATCGCCTGGGAACCCCGGCCGTAGACGGCGATCGAGCCGTCCTCCTCGACGGTGGCGATGTCGCCGGTGAGCAGCCAGCGCTTGCCGTCCACCACCGGGAACGTCTTCGCCGTCTTCTCCGGGTCGTTGTAGTAGCCCTGCGCGATGTAACCGGTGCGGGCGACCTGCCCAATCACGCCCGAGCCCGGCTTGACCTGCTGGAACGCGTCGTCCAGGACGGTCACGTTCTCGACGTCCGGGGCGAACCGCAGGCCCTTCTCCGGCGTTGACCCGGCGACTGCCTCGGCCGTCGAACCCGACTCCGTCGACCCGAACCGGTCCAGGATCATGACGTTCGGCAGCAGCTTCTGGATGCGGTCGCGGACCGTCCCGGTGAAGATCGCGCCCGTGGAGACGTAGGCGAACAGCGAGGACGTGTCGTACTCGCCGCGCGCCAGCTCCTCCGCCATCGGGATCGCCATCGCGTCCCCGGTGATCGTCAGCGAGTTGACCTTCTCCCGCTCGATCGTCGCCCACACGTCCGCCGCGTCGAACTTGCGCGTGTAGACGAGCGTCGCGCCCATGAACCAGGCGATGAACGTGGCCACCTGCGCGGCCCCGTGCATCAGCGGCGCCACCGGCATCATGATCAGCGGGCCGCTGTTGCGGGCGTTCTCCACGATGTCCTCGGGCTTCGACGGGCGCTGCACCGTCGGGTTCCAGAACGCGAAGATGATCTGCTCGGTCGACCACATGACGCCCTTCGGCATCCCGGTCGTCCCGCCCGTGTAGATGATGTACATGTCGTCGCCGGACCGCGCCGGGAAGCCGCGCGTGCCGGGCGCGTCCCGCAGCGCCTCGTCGTAGGCGACCGCGCCCGGGATGGACGGCGTGCCGCCCACCGCGATCAGGTGCCTCAGCTCCGGCACCTCCGGGACGGTCGCGGCGACCTTGTCCTCGAACTCCACGTCGTACAGCAGCGCGACGCTGTCGGAGTCCCGGTACACGTAGAACAGCTCGTTCTCCACGTACCGGTAGTTGACGTTGATCGGCACGGCCCGGATCTTCAGCGTCGCCAGCAGCGCCGCCGCGTACTCGACACCGTTGTAGAGCTGGACGGCGACATGCTGGCCGGGCCGGACGCCCGCGTCCGCCAGGTGGTGCGCGAGCCGGTTCGCGTGCTCGTCCAGCTCGGCGTACGTGAGCCGCTGATCGCCGCAGATCAGGGCGACACGGTCCCCGATCGCGTCCGCGACTCCCTCGAACAGGTCAGCGTGGTTGTACTCCATCGGACGTCCTCCGAAGGGGGGTCTTCGCGCCTCTTGGTTGTAGAAAATCAGGGTTTGTCGCTGCCGACTATCCACATCGCGAAGAACTGGGCGCCGCCGCCGTAGGCGTGGCCGAGCGCGCGCCGCGCACCGTCCACCTGGTGGTCGCCGGCCAGCCCGCGCACCTGCAGCGCAGCCTCCGCGAACCGGATCATCCCGGACGCGCCGATCGGGTTGGACGACAGCACGCCGCCGGACGGGTTCCACGGGATGTCGCCGTCGAACGCCGTCGCGCCCGCCTCGGTGAGCTTCCAGCCCTCGTTGTCGCCGCAGAACCCGAGGTTCTCCAGCCACATCGGCTCGTACCAGGAGAACGGGACGTACACCTCGGCGCAGTCGAGTTCGCTGCGCGGGTCGGTGATGCCCGCCTGCCGGTACACCTCCGCCGCCGCGTCCTTGCCGCCCTGCGGGCTCACGCTGTCGCGGCCGGCGAACGACATCGGCTCCGAGCGCATCGCCGTGCCGTGCACCCACGCGGGCTTGTTCGGCGCCTTCTTGGCCGCGTCCTCCGAGGCCAGCACCATCGCGCACGCGCCGTCCGAGGACGGGCACGTCTCCAGGTAGCGGATCGGCTCCCACAGCATCGGCGTCGACTCGACCATCTCGCGCGAGATGCCCGGAATCTTCAGGTGCGCGTAGGGGTTCCGCAGCGCGTTCTGCCGGTCCTTGACCGCGACGAGCGTCCCGATGTGGTCGGGCGCGCCGGCCCTGGCCATGTAGGCGCGGATGTGCGGCGCGAAGTAGCCGCCCGCGCCGACGACGAGGGACGTGGTGAACGGCCCGTTCACCGTCAGCGCCCATGTCGCGTTCGACTCCGACTGCTTCTCCCACGCGATCGTGAGGACCCGCTCGTGCACCCCGGACTGGATCAGGTTCGCGGCGACGATCGCCGTGGACCCGCCGACCGAGCCGGCCGTGTGCACCCGCAGCATCGGCTTGCCGGTCGCGCCGATCGCGTCCGCCAGGAAGATCTCCGGCATCACGACGCCCTCGAACAGGTCGGGCGCCTTGCCGACCACGACTGCGTCGATGTCCTTCCAGGTCAGCCCGGCGTCGTCGAGGGCTCGGCGGGCCGCCTCGCGGAGCAGCCCGGCCATCGACACGTCCAGCCGCTTGGTCTTGTACTCGGTCTGCCCGATGCCGATGACCGCACAGGAATTAGCCATTGTTGTTCTCTCCCGACAGCACGCAGACGAGGTTCTGCTGGAGGCAGGGGCCGGACGCGGCATGCCCGAGCGCCTTGGCCGCCGTCCCGTCGTGGATGCGGGACGCGGCCTCGCCGATGCGGATGAGGCCCGCCGCCATCACCGGGTTCGCCGACAGCGCCCCGCCGGACGGGTTGACCGTCACGCCGTCGTCCAGGCCGAGCGCCTCGCGCAGGATCAGCTCCTCATGGCTGAACTGCGCGTGCAGCTCCGCGACCTCGATGCCGGTCGCGCCGGCCTTCTCCCCCGCCAGGCGGGTGGCCGGCGACCGGGTCAGGTCGCGGACGCCGAGCGCGTGCGGCTCGGTGCGGTGGTCGATGCCGGTGATCCACGCGGGCCGCTCGCACAGCTCCCGCGCCTTGTCGCCAGCAGCGAGGACGATCGCCGCCGCGCCGTCGGTGATCGGCGCGACGTCGTAGGGACGCAGCGGCGCCACGTCGTAGTCGTCGCCCTCGGGGTCCGGCAGGTGCAGCGCGAACGGGTTGTCGCGGCCGGACGCCCGGGACCGCGCGGCGACCGCGCGCAGGTCGTCCTCCTTGACGCCCGACTTGTCCATGTACGCACGGGCCTGCATGGCGGCCATCGACACCTGGTCGACGCCGAGCGGCGCCAGGTGGTACGGGTCGAGCTGCTGCGTCATGATCGCGCGGAGGTCGCCCTGGGACGACTTGCCGAACCCGTACACCAGCGCCGTGTCGATCTCGCCGATCTGGAGCTTCACCCACGCCTCGTACAGCGCCCACGCACCGTCCATCTCGACGTGGCTCTCGGCGATCGGCGGCCACGCGCCCAGCGTGTCGAGCGCGGACACGAACGCGAACGGCGCGCCCTGCAGGTAGTCGCACGAGCCCGAGCAGGTGAAGCCGAAGCGGGACAGCCCGGTCCGCTCCTTGATCTCGGTGATCACCGGCAGGACCATCTCGGTCTCCGCGATCCCCTGGTCCTCACCGCTGTGCTGGCTCTGTGCGAACGCGACTACTGCGACATCACGCATTACATGTAGTCCTTGATCTCTTCGAAGGGGACGTCGGGCTCGTCGATCGGCTCGAACCACTTGATGTTGGACATCGAGTTGGTCCACTCCTCGCGAGGCCGCCACGCCGCCTTCACCCGCATGCCCATCCGCACCTGGTCGGCCGGGATGCCCGCGACCAGCGTCAGCATCGTCAGGCCCGCGCCGTCCAGCAGGACGTAGCCGGACACGAACGGCACCTCGGGCGCGCGCGGGTCGGGGATGTTGTTGACCGCGAAGGTGGTGACGGTGCCGGTGTCGGGCAGCTCCACCTCCTCGGACGTGGGGACGCCGTCGCGCGGGCAGAAGCCCTTCATCGGCACGATGACCTTCTCGCACACCTGGCAGCGGTGCCCGATCAGCCGGCCCTCGGCGACCCCCTCCAGGAACCGGCCGAGCGCCCGGCCGCCCTTCAGCCGGTACTCCAGCCCGGCCTTCGGGTTGATCATCGTGACTTCCGGCAGGAAGCACTCGATGTCGCCGATCGTCCCGGTGCGCTCCGCGCGGTACTTCGGCCGCACCCGCATCCCGGTCTTCAGGAACTTCGGCGGCTTCGCGCCCGCCTCGAAGACGCCGAGGTCGAGCGCGTGCAGCAGCGCGGTGTCGGCGCCGTCCGGGCGGACCAGCGCCCACGCGAACGGGCGGTCGAACGGGTGCTCCTCGGCCGGGTTCGGCACCCACGACCAGGTCGTGACGGTGCCGGCCGGGCCGACCTCGACGAACTCGTCCGTCACGTCCTCGCCGGTGTCGGGGTCGCACTCCTGCGGCGGGACGATCACCCGGCCGCCCGCCGTGCGGACGCCGACCATCCGGCCGT
The DNA here is from genome assembly GCF_013372625.1 of Actinomadura sp. BRA 177. GTDB lineage: Bacteria > Actinomycetota > Actinomycetes > Streptosporangiales > Streptosporangiaceae > Spirillospora. The sequence continues at coordinate 4,689 of NZ_JABXFD010000501.1, read as the reverse complement.
CGCGCAGCTCGCTCAGGAAGCGGCCGATGACCGGGCCGACCGAGCGGGTATAGCCGCCGGGGAATGCGACGACGTGGTTCGGCTCAGATGGCACCGTGTCAGATGGCAACGTCGCGGTCCTTCCAGTACGGGTCCCGCAGCTTGCGCTTGAGGAGCTTGCCGTTGGGCTCGCGCGGCATCGTCTCGATGAAGTCGATGGAGCGCGGCCACTTCATCTTGGCGAGCCGGCCCTCCAGCGACCTGAGGATCTCGGCGGCCAGCTCCTCGCCGGGCTCGACGCCCTCGGCCGGCTCGACGACGGCCTTGATCTGCTCGCCCCACTCCTCGTCCGGGATGCCGAACACGGCGACGTCCCCGACCTTCGAGTGCAGGATGATCTCGTTCTCGATCTCGGCCGGGTAGATGTTCGCGCCGCCCGAGATGATCATGTCGGCCTTGCGGTCGGACAGGAACAGGAACCCGTCCTCGGTCAGGTAGCCGATGTCGCCGACGGTGAAGAAGTCCTTGAGGCGGTTCTTCTCCGTCTTCTCCTTGTCGCCCTTGTACTCGAACTCGACGCCGGCCATCTTCATGTAGATCGTGCCGTGCGTCCCGGTCGGGACGGGCTCGCCGTCGTCGTCCACGATCAGCAGCTCACTGATCGGCCAGGCGTTGCCGACGGTGCCGGGGTGCTCGCGCCAGTCGGCCGGGCTCGCGATCGTCCCGCCGCCCTCGGTCGCCGCGTAGTACTCCCAGATGCAGTCGCCCCACCATTCGAGCATCTGCTGCTTGATCGGCACCGGGCACGGCGCCGCGGCGTGGATCGCCCACTTCATGCTCGACACGTCGTACCCGGACCGGACGTCCTCGGGCAGCGACAGCAGCCGCTTGAAGTGCGTCGGCACCATGTGGGTGTTGCTCACACGGTGTTCTTGGATCACTCTGAGGGTGTCTTCGGCGTCCCACTTGTCCATGTAGACGAGCGTGTGGCCCATCTGCAGGGCGGTGCCGCCGAACTGGGTGACGGCCGTGTGGTAGTTCGGCGAGGTGATCAGATGGGCCTGGTGCTCGCCCCCCGCGGGGATACCCGGCGGGATGCCGAACAGGCCGAGCAGGAACGTCATGAGCTCGGCGCTGTCGTCGGGGTCGATGCCCATCAGCGCCCGCTTGACGCCCTTCGGCCGTCCCGTCGTCCCGGACGTGTAGTGCATCGTGGCGCCGTTGCTGCGATCGTCCGGCAGCGTGTCCGGCTGACCGTCGACCAGCTCCTCGAACGGCCGGAAGCCCTCGACGTCGCCGAACGCGAACCGCCGGTGCGCCTCGATCTCCTCACCGGCCCGCACGCCCTCCTGGGCGTACCGCTCGTGGACGAAGAACGCCTTGGCCTCGCTGTCGGAGACGATGTACCCGATCTCCGGCCCGGTCAGGTGCCAGTTGATCGGCGTGTAGTACCAGCCGGCCTGCAGCGCCGCCAGATACAGGACGAGGCCCTCGGAACCGTTCGGAACGAGCCCGCAGATGCCGTCGCCCTTCTCCAGCCCCAGCGCGCGCAGCCCGTGGACGAGCCGGTTCGCGCGGGCCAGCAGATCGCCCGCGGCGTGTTTCGTCCCGTCCGGATCAACGCACGCGACCCAGTCGGGATCGGCCTGCGCCAACCGCCAAAAGCCCAATGACCCCATCGGAACTCCCCTACGTGAGCACGGTGAGCACCGTCACACGGCGGCGCCCGGCAGCCAAAGTAGATCACGTTCTCGTTTTGGAGTTCAACCCCTACCGGTAGGGCAAGGGCTTAACTAGAATCTGTTCTCGTTTGACATCCCGGCTGGAGGAACCCATGGCGGAACGGCTGCCGATCGGCACCGAGCACTGCATCGTCGAGCGCGACGGCCACGTCGTCACCGTCACGATGAACCGGCCCGAGGCGCGCAACGCGCTCAGCACCGCGATGCTCGTCGGTCTCGCCGACGCCTGGGCCTACATGTCGGACACGCCCGAGGTCCGCGTCGGCATCCTCACCGGAGCCGACGGCACCTTCTGCGCCGGCGCGGACCTGAAGGCGATGAGCCAGCCGTCCTCGGACCCGCGCGTGCAGGAGCGGGCCGCGCAGATCACCGACTACCACTGGAAGGGCCTGCTGCGCGACGGCCGCCCCACCAAGCCGCTCATCTGCGCCATCGAGGGCTACGCCGTCGCCGGCGGCACCGAACTCCTGGCCGGCACCGACCTGCGCGTCGTCGCCGAGGGCGCCACCCTCGGCCTCTTCGAGGCCAAGCGCGGCCTGTTCCCCATGGGCGGCAGCGCCGTCCGCCTGCCCCGCCAGATCGGCACCGCCGCCGCGCTCGACATCCTGCTGACCGCCCGCGAGGTGACCCCGCAGGAGGCCCTCGCCATGGGCCTGATCAACAAGGTCGTCCCGGACGGCCGGGCCCTCGCCGCGGCCCGCGAGATGGCCGACCAGATCGCCGCCTGCGCACCACTGTCCGTCCAGGCCATCCTGCGCGCCGTCCGCGAGACCGAGCACCTCCCCGAGGAGGAGGCCCTCAAGATCTCCGACGAGATCGGCTGGCCCGTCTTCGCCTCCGAGGACGCCAAGGAAGGCTCCCGCGCCTTCAAGGAAAAGCGCCCCGCCACCTACCACGGCAAGTGATACCGCGTCCGCGACGGACGACGAAGCGGCGACGGGGTGCCGCCTTCTCGGCATCGATGGACGAGTGGGAGCCAAGTCCGACGAGGAACTCATGACTGAGATTCTCAACTCGCCCATTATCGGGCGTCCGTAATTCGGCTGGAGTTTGCGGAGATCCTTCCGTGGCATCGCTTGGGGGCGAAGCGAGTCACGGAAGGACTGAGCAGGCCATGGCCTTGCACCTAGGACGCAGGCGGAGCACGACCACCGAGGAGGCGCCCCCACGGCGGCGGCTGTGGCCGCGGCGGAACGCGGGCACAGGCACGGACGACGCCGCGAAGACCGTGGTGGTCGAGCGGAAGCCGGCCCGGTGGCGGCGCAGCAGGCCGAACCCGGTCAGCGCGATGATCATGGCGGCGGGCTGGGCCGCCGCCGCGATCCTGGTCCTCGGGATGCTGCTGACCTGGGGCGACGCGAATCCAGGCAACACCCTCGTGGACGCGACACTGGACGCGGGCCGCTGGCTCGCCACGCCGTTCCGCGACGCCTTCACGCGGACCGACCCCGAGCAGCAGCTCTACATCAACTGGACGATCGCCGCCGTCGTCTACTACGTCCTGGCCCGCGCCCTCTCCTGGATGACCCGCTTCTGAGCATGCGGAGGGCCCCGGGCGGCACTGAGGGGATGGCGCCGGCCGGGGCCCGTGGGGAGGGTCAGGCTTCGGTGATGGTGTTGAGGCGCTCCAGGGCCTCGACGTACTCCTCGATCAGGTCGTAGACGACCTGGGCGGCCGGCTTGATCTGGTTCATCGAGCCGACGATCTGGCCGACCGGGAAGGTGACCAGCTCGCCGTCGCCGGACCGCTGGATGCGCGGCAGGGCGTCCGCGATCAGCATGAACTGCATGGGCATCGGCAGGTAGCCGGGCGACTGCTCGCTCTCCCAGGCCTCCGTCCACGCGGTCTTGAGGAAGCGCGCGGGCTTGCCCGTCCACGCGCGGGACCGGACGGTGTCGCGGGACGTGGCGCTGAGCAGCTTCGGCAGGGCGCGCTCGGGGGTGTCCGCCTCGTCGACGGTCAGCCAGATCGAGCCCGTCCACACGCCGTCCGCGCCGAGCGCCATGCCCGCGGCCATCTGCCGGCCCCGGCCGATGCCGCCCGCGGCCAGCACGATGGTGTCCTCACCGACCGCGTCCACCACCTCGGGGATCAGCACCATCGTGGACACGTCGCCGGTGTGGCCGCCGGCCTCGGCGCCCTGCGCGACGATGATGTCGACGCCCACCTCGACCTGCTTGCGGGCGTGCCGGGCGTTGGAGGCGAGGCCCGCGACCTTCACGCCGTGCTCGTGCGCCTGCTCGACGACGTCCGCCGGGGGCGGGCCGAGCGCGTTCGCGAGCAGCGCGATCGGGTGCTTGAGCGCCACCTCGACCTGCGGCCGCGCGGTCACGTCCGTCCACCCGAGCAGCGCCTTGCCGGCCTTCTCGGACGGCGGGTCGACGCCGTGCTCGGCGAGCAGGTCCTCCAGGAATTTCCGGTTCTCGGCCGGGATCATGCCCTGCAGCTTGCCGAGCAGCTCCTCGGCGTCGCCCATGTCGGCGCCCTCGTACTTGGCCGGCATGACGACGTCCACGCCGTACGGCTTGCCGCCGACGTTCTCGTCCAGCCACTTGAGTTCGAGCTCAAGCTCCTCGGGGGTGAAGTGCAGGGCGCCGAGGACGCCCATGCCGCCGGCGCGGCTCACCGCCGCGACCACATCGCGGCAGTGACTGAACGCAAAGATCGAGTACTCGATGCCGAATAGTTCGGTGACTCGTGTCCGCACAGCCTCGACCCTAAGCTCGCACCCGCAAAACTGCAACAGGTTCTACTTACAAATCTCAGCACGGCCGCATGGGGAGGCTGGGCACGTCGCCAGACTAGAACGCGTATCAGCGCAGCAGGGGCGGACATGCGAAACGGCCCGCGCGGAGGGCGCGGGCCGTGTGCCATCAGGGTCAGCGGCGCTTGGACGGGCCGGCGGCCTTGCGCTGCTGGCGCTGGCTGCCGGCCCGTCCAAGCGCCGCTGACCCTGATGGCACACGG
>NZ_JABXFD010000435.1 GCF_013372625.1 Actinomadura sp. BRA 177 | reverse complement strand
CCGCCCGCCAGCGGACGCTCAGGGCTGAATCGCCGGTCGTAATCAAGGTCGCGGCGGGGACGCTTTTCGTTGATCTGTTGCTCATGCGAGCGCTGGACGACATCCGCGACCTTGATTACGACCGGCGATTCAGCCCTGAGCGTCCGCTGGCGGGCGGTGCGGTGCGGGTGCGTGACCTGGGCGTTCTGTACGGTCTGGGCGCCGTGGTGCTGGTGGCGTTGAATGTGGCTTGGCCGTGGCGGGCTGGCGTCCTGGTTGTTCAGCTCGGGTATGCGGCGGCGGCCATCGGGGTCTACCGGCGGTGGGGACGGCCCTCGGCCGACCGGCTGTTCACCAGCCTGCTGGTGAGCCTGCCCGTGCCCGTCCTGCTGCACCTGTACCTGTACGCCGGGTACCTGGACTCGGCCGGGCATGGAGCGGACGGGTACGGGCTCGTCGCGGTGATCGTGGCGGTGCTGGCCGCCGGACATGTGGAGCTGGCCGGGAAGATCACGCGGGCGCCGCGGGCGGGGGAGCGGACCTACGTGACCACGCTCGGCCTCGCCGGGACGCTGGCGTTCGCGCTCACCCTGCCGGTGCTCTCGGTGGGGCTGCTCGCCGTCTTCGCGCGGACGGGCTGGTGGACGGCCGTCGCGTTCGCCCCGCTCGCCGTTCCCGCGCTCGGCGTGTGGAGCTTCGCGCGCGGGCGGAGGCGGTGGCCGCGTGCCGCGGCCGCCGCCTATCCGCTGCTGGCCTTCGCGAGCTGCCTCGCGCCCGGACTCGCCCGGTGACTCAGGCCAGGCCCATCTCCCGCCGGACGTTCTCGAACTCCACCGCCATCGCGTCCGCCAGCGCGCGGGCGCCCGACAGCGGCCGCACCATCACGCAGAACTCGTCGATCAGCCCGGTCTCGTCGTGGTGCAGGAAGTCGCAGCCGTGCACCTCGCGGTCGCCGACCCGCGCCTTGAAGACCAGCGCGTGGTCGCGGCCGTCGCTGATCTCCCGGACGTAGCGGAAGCCGGTGAACACCCGGGTCACCGCGCGCAGGATCGCGGTCACCGCGGCCCGCCCCTCGTACGGCGCGAACGCCACCGGGCTGAGGAACGTGACGTCCTCGGCCAGCAGCGCCGGGAGGGCGTCGATGTCGCCCTTCTCAATGGCCGCGCGGAACGGGTGCATCGGGCCCACCTCCAGGCTCGGGTCATCGGCTCGCCCCGTGAGGACGTGGCGGAAAGCCTATGGGGAGCGGAGGCCGGCCGCGATCAAGACGCGGGCGGCGTCAGGTGCCGGGCTGCAGCAGGACCTTGATCGCGCCGTCCTGCTTCTTCTGGAACATCTCGTACGCCTGCGGCGCCTTCTCCAGCGGCCAGCGGTGCGTGGCGAGGTCCATCACGCCGAGCGGGTCGGCGTCGTCGGCGACGAGCGGCAGCAGCTCGTCGATCCACTTCTTGACGTGCGCCTGGCCCATCCGCAGGCCGATGCCCTTGTCGAACATCTTGAGCATCGGCAGCGGGTCCGTCCTGCCGCCGTACACGCCGATGACGGAGATCGTCCCGCCGCGCCGGACGATCTCGATCACGGTGGTGAGCGCGGCGAGCCGGTCGACGCCGACGCGCTGCATGACCGGCGCGGCCGTGTTGCCCGGCATCAGCCCGGTGAGCGTCTGCGCCAGCTTCGCGCCCGGCGAGCCGTGCGCCTCCATGCCGACCGCGTCGATCACCGAGTCGGTGCCGCGGCCCCCGGTGAGCTGGCGGACCGCGTCCGGCACGTCGTCGGCGTCGTCGGCGTCGATCACCTCGATGCCGTGCCGGCGCGCCATCTCCAGCCGCTCGGGGACGAGGTCGACTCCGATCACGCGGTGCCCGAGATGCCGGGCGATCCGGGCGGACATCTGGCCGATCGCGCCGAGGCCGAGCACGGTGACCGTCCCGCCGTCCGGGATGTCCGCCCACTCGACGGCCTGCCGCGAGGTCGGCAGCACGTCCGACAGGTAGACGAACCGCTCGTCCGGCGGCCCCTCCGGCACCTTGATGGGCCCGAAGTGCGCCTGCGGGACGCGCAGGTACTCGGCCTGCCCGCCGGGCACCTGCCCGTACAGCTTGGTGTAGCCGAACAGCGCCGCCCCCGAGCCGTGCTCGCGGACCTGCGTCGTCTCGCACTGCGCGTACAGCTGCATGCCGCACATGTGGCAGCGGCCGCAGGAGATGTTGAACGGGATGACCACGCGGTCGCCGGGCTTGACGTGCGCGACGTCCGGGCCGGTCTCCTCGACGACGCCCATCGGCTCGTGGCCGAGGATGTCGCCCTCGCTGAGGAACGGCCCGAGCACCTCGTACAGGTGCAGGTCCGACCCGCAGATCCCGGACGAGGTCACCCTGATGATCGCGTCGTCGGGTTCCTTGATCTTCGGGTCGGGCACGGTGTCGACGCGGACGTCGCGCTTGCCGTGCCAGGTGACAGCCTTCATCGTTGCTCCTCCTCGGACGCGGGGCGGTCCCCGGCTCCCAGGCGGCCCTACCCCGACGAGCAGGGCGAAACGTCCGTCACGGGCAGCGGTGGGCGGACGCGACCGCGCGGACGGCGGCGGTCCGGGTGGCCCACAGGTGCGGCGCGGCGAGCCGGTGCGCCTCCGGCCCGGAACCCGGGCGGAGCCGGAACCCGCGCGCGTCGTAGGCCTCCCAGCCGGTCCGCCGCCCGCGCAGGTTGAGGACGTGCGTCACCGCCCCCGCGGGGTGCCCGTCGTGCCGCAGATGCCAGCGGTGCGCGTCCCGGTCGGCGAGGGTGAACTGGTGGAGCCGCCAGCCGGGGGCGACGCGGCGCGTCAGGTCCAGCGTCACGAGCGGCTCGCCGGCGGGCCGGATGAGATTGTCCTGTGGCACCGGGGGAGCTCCTTCGAACGTGCCTTTCTCCAGCGCCTTCCCGAAGTTCCCGGCATCTATCACCATTCGGACTGGCCGTGTGAATGAGGGGTAAAGCGTGCACATGACCGACGGCCCCCTGCGCTTCGGCGTGCTCGACATCGGCTCCAACTCGGCGCACCTGCGGGTCGCCGACCTGCACCCGGACCGGCCGCCCCGGCCCGTCCGGTCGGTGAAGAACGCGGTCCGGCTGGCCGAGGCCACCGACCGGCACGGCGTCATCGGCCGGCCCGCCGTCGAGCGGCTCATCGCCGCGGTGCGCGAGTCGGTGGCCGCCGCCGCGGCCCTCGACGTCGCCGAACTCGTCCCGTACGCGACGTCCGCGCTGCGCGACGCCGCCAACCGCGACGACGTCGCCGCCGAGGTCCGCGCCGCCACCGGCGTCGAGCTGGGCTTCCTCACCGGCGAGCGGGAGGCGCGGCTGACGTTCCTCGCCGCCCGCCGCTGGTACGGCTGGTCGGCGGGGCCGATGCTGCTCGCCGACATCGGCGGCGGCTCCATGGAGCTGGCCTACGGCGCCGGGCGGGAACCGGAGATCGCGCTGTCGCTGCAGCTCGGCGCGGGTCGCCTCACCCGGCACCACCTGCCGCCGCGCCCGCCCGTCCGCAAGCGGACGTACAAGGCGCTGCGCGCGCACGTCCGGTCCGTGCTCGGCGAGGCGGCCATCGGGATCGCCGCGCGGCCCGCGCCGGTCCGGGCCGTGGCGACGTCCAAGACCTTCACCCAGCTCGCCCGGCTGTGCGGCGCGCCGAAGGCGAAGGCCGGCCCCTACCGGGAACGCCACCTCGACCGGCGCGACCTGCACCGCTGGATCCCGGAGCTGGCGAAGCTGCCGGACGCCGAGCGCGCCCGGCTGCGCGGGGTGAAGGCGTCGCGCGCCCACCAGATCCTCGCCGGCGCGATCGTCGCCGAGGGCGTGATGGACGTCCTCGGCCTCGACCGCCTGGACATCTGCCCGTGGGCGCTGCGCGAGGGCATCTTCCTGCACCGGCAGGGCGACCCGGCGGACGGGCCGTTTGGCCTGCGGCGCGGCGGGCAGGTCGGCGGCAGGACGGACCGTCACCGGGGGGAGCACGTCATGGCACTGGCCGACGCGCGGGAGATCGAGGAGCTGCTCGGGGACCTGGCGTTCCCGGCCGACAAGGACCGGATCGTCGAGCACGCGCACGAGCGGCGCCCCGAGGGGGAGGCGGAGCACGCGCTGCTGTCGCTGCCGCTCGGCACCTACGACAGCGTGGCCGAGGTGGTGCGGTCGGTCCCGCTCGACCCGGACCCCGGCCGGACCCCGACCGGGCGGGACCACCAGCGCCGCCACCACGAGAAGCCCGGCCTCGGCGAGCACCAGCGGCACGCCGAGCGGTCGCCCGTCGAGGACGGGCTGGACCGCGGCGACGAGGTGTGACGCCCGTCCCTCAGCGGGCGTAGGTGCCCGTGAGGCTGCCGCTCGTGATCACCTTGCCGCGCACCGCCGCCCGCATGTCCTCGGGGGAGAACCCGGAGGTCAGCCCCGACTGCGGGCGCAGCGCGTACAGGGTGAACACGTAGCGGTGCGGGTCGTCGCCGGCCGGCGGCTGCGGGCCGCCGTAGCCGAGGTCGCCGAAGCCGTTGCGGCCGCGGGCGATGCGCGGCCTCTCCCCGGCCTCGCCCTCGGCCAGCCCGTCCCGGTCCCGGGGGATGCCCGCGAGCATCCAGTGCACGAACGTGCCGCCCGGCGCGTCCGGGTCCTCGCACGTCAGCATGAGCTCGACGGTCTCGGGCGGCACCCCGGACCAGCGCAGCGCGGGGGACAGGTCCCCCGCCTCGTGGGAGTGGGCGGCCGGGATCGGCCCGCCGTCGGCGAACTCGGGACTGCTGAGGGTGATCTCATCCATGCTGCCGTCGTGCCCGGCCGGCGCCCGACAATGCCCCGTTCCCGGCGCCTTCCCGGCGTTTGAAAAAGGCCTGCACGGCAAGTGCCCCGTTGGGTTCCGGACGAGGGAGGGAGGCCGCTAGATGACGGCCGTGCAGGGGAGGGACGACACCAGCGTCGCCGAGGCGCTCGCGCGCCACCGCAAGGGCACCAAGATCGGCCATATCTTCGCGACGACCGACCACAAGATGGTCGGCTACCTGTATCTCACGACGTCGTTCATGTTCTTCCTGGCGGCCGGGGTCATGGCCATGCTCATGCGGGCCGAGCTGCTGGAGCCCGGCAAGCAGGTGGTGAGCAACCACACCTACAACGAGCTGTTCACCATGCACGGCACGATCATGCTGCTGCTGTTCGCGACCCCGACGTTCCTCGGCTTCGCCAACGTGATCGTCCCGCTGCAGATCGGCGCGCCGGACGTGGCGTTCCCCCGGCTGAACGCGCTCACCTACTACCTGTTCGCGTTCGGCGGGCTCATCGTCCTCGGGGGCTTCATCGTGCCGGGCGGCGCGGCCGCCTTCGGCTGGTTCGGCTACTCGCCGCTGACCTCGCAGACGTACTCGCCGGGGCTGGGCGGCGACATGTGGACCATGGGGCTGATCCTGTCGGGTTTCGGGACGATCCTGACCGCGGTCAACCTCATCACCACGATCATCACGCTGCGCGCCCCGGGCATGGTGATGTTCCGGGTGCCGATCTTCACCTGGAACGTGCTGCTGACCAGCATCATGGTGATCATCGCCTTCCCGGTGCTGACCGCGGCGCTGTTCGCGCTGGAGGCCGACCGCAAGCTGGGCGCGCACATCTACGACGCGTCCAACCACGGCGCGCTGCTCTGGCAGCACCTGTTCTGGTTCTTCGGCCATCCGGAGGTCTACATCGTGGCGGTCCCCTTCTTCGGGATCGTCACGGAGATCATCCCGGTGTTCGCCCGCAAGCCGCTGTTCGGCTATCTCGGCATGGTCGGGGCCACCATCGCGATCAGCGGGCTGTCGGTGACGGTGTGGGCGCACCACATGTTCGCCACCGGCGGCGTCCTGCTGCCGTTCTTCTCCATCACCTCGTTCATGATCGCCGTACCGACGGGCATCAAGTTCTTCAACTGGGTCGGCACGATGTGGAAGGGGCAGCTGACGTTCGAGACGCCGATGCTCTTCTCGATCGGGTTCCTCGTCACGTTCCTGTTCGGCGGCCTGACCGGGGTCATCCTCGCGTCGCCGCCGCTGGACTTCCACGTCACCGACTCCTACTTCGTCGTCGCGCATTTCCATTACGTCCTGTTCGGCACGATCGTGTTCGCGACGTTCGGCGGCTTCTACTTCTGGTGGCCGAAGATGACCGGCAAGATGCTCCACGAGGGCTGGGGAAAGATCCACTTCTGGACGCTGTTCATCGGCTTCCACATGACGTTCCTCGTCCAGCACTGGCTGGGCGCCGAGGGCATGCCGCGGCGCTACGCCGACTACCCCGAGAAGTTCGCCACGCTGAACTTCGTGTCCTCGATCGGCGCGTTCATCCTGGGCGCGTCCACGTTCGCGTTCCTGTGGAACGTCCTGCGCACCTGGCGGCGCGGGGAGAAGGTCGAGGTGGACGACCCGTGGGGGGCCGGCGGCTCGCTGGAGTGGGCGACGTCCTGCCCCCCGCCCCGGCACAACTTCAAGGCCATACCTCGGATCCGCTCCGTGCGGCCCGCGTTCGACCTGCACTACCCGCCGACGGAGCCGCCGCAGGAGGCCGAGCCGGCGCTCCCGCCGCCGCCCAAGGGCTCCTGAGCTCTCGGACACCGCGAAGAGAAGGCGCCCGGCGGACTTCCGCCGGGCGCCTTCTCCATGCGCGCTGGACCCTCCGTCAGCCGCCCTCGCCGTCCTCGGCGGAGCCCCGGCTGAGGTCGCCCTGGCCGCCACCGTACGACTCGGACTGGTAGTCGAGGTAGAAGCGGTTGGCGCGGGTCCGCATCTGCGTGCGGGCGCGGTCCGGGGTCGGCAGCGGGATGAGGTGGTTCGGGTAGGGGGCGACCAGCTCGCCGGGCTGCCGGGTCCGCACCACGGCCTCCCGCTCCTCGGACGGCTGCTCGTGCCGCTCCTCGAAGGCGCCGTCCGGGGTCAGCGAGATCAGGCCGCTCTCCACGCCCTCCTCGCGGATCTGCAGTTCGCGGCGCTGCAGGTAGAGGCAGACGCGCCGGGCGATGATGAACGCCGCGATCGGCCCCACGAAGAACCCGACGCGGAAGAACCAGGTCGTCCAGAACAGCGGGATCTGGAACTTGTCGGCGATGACGTCGTTGCCGCCCGCCGCGAGCAGGTTGATGTACCAGACGACGGCCGCGGCGCCGATGCCCGTCCGGGTCGGGGCGTTGCGCGGCCGGTCCAGCAGGTGGTGGATGCGTTCGTCCCCCGTCGCCCAGCGTTCGGCGAACGGATACAACCCGATGAGCGTGAAGAAGACCGCCGGCAGGATGACGGCGGGCAGCAGCACGTTCCACGCGATCGTGTGCCCGCCGACGTCCGTCGACAGGCGTCCCATGATGCGCAGGGAGCCTTCGAGGAAGCCGACGTACCAGTCGGGCTGCGAGCCGGACGAGATCTGGTCCGGCCCATAGGGGCCGTACAGCCACACCGGGTTGATCTGGAAGAACGCTCCCAGCCCGGCGAGGATGCCGAACGTGAACAGGAAGTAGGCGCCGCTCTGCGTGGCGAAGTGCGGGAAGGTCTTCTCGCCGCTCACCGACATCTCGCGCCGGCCCTTGCCGGGCCACGTGGTGTGCGTCTGGTGCCACAGGATCATCAGGTGCACGGTGATGAGCGCGATCAGGATCCCCGGGATGAGCAGGATGTGCACGGTGAACAGGCGCGGGATGAAGTCCTCGCTGGACGGGAACTCCCCGCCGAACACCCACAGGGTCGCGTACGTCCCGATGACGGGGATGGAGAGCAGGATGCCCTCGAAGATCCGCAGGCCGGTGCCGGACAGCAGGTCGTCCGGGAGCGAGTAGCCGGCGAACCCCTCGGCGACCGCCAGCGCGAACATCGTGACGCCGATCACCCAGTTGAGCTCCCGTGGCTTGCGGAACGCGCCGGTGAAGAAGATCCGCATCAGGTGGATGACGATCGCCGCGAGGAAGATGTTCGCCGCCCAGTGGTGGATCTGCCGCATCAGCAGCCCGCCCCGGACGTCGAACGTGAGGTCGAGGGTGGAGGAGTACGCGTCGCTCATCTTCACGCCCTTGAGCGGCGCGTACGAGCCGTCGTAGACGTGCACCGCACCGCTCGGCTTGAAGAACAGCGTCAGGAAGACGCCCGTGATGACCAGGATGATGAACGAGTAGAGCGCGATCTCGCCGAGCAGGAACGACCAGTGCTTGGGGAACGCCTTCTTGATGTTCTCGTCCAGGAACGAGGTGGTGCCGAGCCGGTCGGTCGTCCCCCAGAAGACCTTCTCGACCCTGGTCTCGGCCTTCTCCGCGGCCTTCACCCCGCCCTTGCGTCCCGCCATCGCGCATCTCCCGTGCCGGAGCCGTATTTTCCGCTGGGCGGGTACCCGTGCCGGATCACCGCAAACGGTCACGCCACGCGGGCGTCCCCGGCCCCGTCGAGACGGTGCCGGACGAGCCGGATGTCGGCCCGCAGCCGGTCCGCGGCCAGCGGATCCGGCTCCAGCCCGCCGAGCCCGTCCTCGATCAGTTCCAGCTGGTCGGCGCGCAGCCGGGCGAGCAGCCGGCGCGGCTCCCCGGCGGGCACGTCCCACCGCTCCTTGCGCCGCCACTTGCGGAACGCGAGCACGTGCCCCTCGCCCGGGACGAAGACGCCCTTCGCCGTCTCCGCGTGCACCGTCCGGCGGAAGTGCGCCAGGTAGTGCCGCCGCGCGAGCCGGTAGGCGACGACCGCCGCGAGCAGGATCGGCGCGCCCTTCACCGGCAGCAGCAGCACCCCGGACAGGACGGGCGCGTCCCACCAGGAGTGCAGCGCCATCGCCAGCAGCAGCGCGCCCATCGCGACGGCGGCGCTCGTCCGCGACGCGCGCCCGAGCAGGCAGCCGAGTCCCGCGCCGCCGACCGCCGTCATCGCCCAGTGGCTCCACCACGCCCCGCCGACCACCCGGCTGCCGAAGGAGAAGAACGCCGCGCTCGCGTCCTGCGTCGCGCCCGTCAGCACGATCGTGTTGAGGACGTAGAGGAAGTTCTCCGCGAACTGGAAGCCCAGCCCGGCGAGCGCGCCGTAGCCCCACCCGTCGAGCGGCCCGCGCACCGCGGCCGGCGCCATCAGCGCGAGGACCGCGACGCCGAGCAGCTTCAGGACCTCCTCGTCGATGGGCGCGGCGATCGACGCGCCCCACACCGCGTTGAACGCCGGGCCGGCCGTCTTGCCGAGGACCGCCTGGAACGCCGCGTTCGTGGGCAGCGCCAGCCCGAACGCGGCGAGGCCGCCCCACGCCACCGCGATCAGCGCGTACCCGGCGGGACGCGACCGGACCGGGTGCAGCCGCCGCAGCACCCAGACGCCCACCGCGAGCGACGGCGCCAGCAGCACGAACCCGACGGTCGCGCCGACCGGGAACGCCGCGACCTGCGCGCCGATCCCGTGGAAGGCGATCCAGGCGCCGAGCAGGCACGCGGCCGCCCACAGCCAGAACGCCGGCCGGCGGGTCATGACGGTGCCGAGATGCGGACGGTCCGCACGATCGCGTCGACGTCCGCGGCCAGCCTGCGGTAGGCGCCGGGCGGACCCGACGCCGTCACGGTCGCCCCGAGCGTGTCCTTGGCGAACACGGTCGCCATGCCCGCGCGCTCCCGCCCGGCGAGCCGCCCGGTCAGCCCGGTCAGGCCGTGCGCGGTCGTGACCGGGACGGGCTCGGCGCGCAGCCGCGAGTGCCCGCCGGCGGCGACGATCCGGCCGAGGCCGTTCCACAGCTCCCGGGCATCCAGCGGTGCCAGGGGCACGACGACGCGCACGTACAGGCCGACACCGGAGTTGGCCAGTTCGACGTTGCTGGTCAGCGAGGAGTCCGCCTGGTCGAGGACCCAGCCCGCGGACGGGACCGTGAACGTCACCGGTCGGACGCCGTCGCGCTTCGCGCCCACCGACAGGACCGTCCCCGGCGCGAGCGGCTTCGCGCCGCTGCCGAGAGCCTTGTCCAGCAGCGGGAGTCCAGCGGCTAGGACGAGCAGCGCGAGCGCCACGAGCCCCGTGCCCCACCATCTCACCCGCGCCACGTGACCCCCCGATCATGTGCGCTGCGAAAATGCCCCTTGACAACGGGGCTAAACAAGGGCAAGGCGCCCGGGTCACCAGTGCGCGGGCCGTCCGACCGCCGCGGGCAACCGGGTGGCGGCGTCGCCCCGCGCCGAGTTCAGCTGAGCTTGGGTGAGGAACAGGCAGCCGGTGAGGTCGGCGCCGCGCAGGTCGGCGTCGCGCAGGTCCGCCCCGATCAGGTCCGCGTCGCGCAGGTCCGCGCCGCGCAGGTCGGCCGCGATCAGGTACGCGCCGCGCAGGCAGGCGCCGCGCAGGTCGGCGCCCTTCAGCCGCGCCCCGATCAGGTCGGCGCCCCGCCGGTTCTTCTTGCGGCCCGGCACCTTGGCCCTGGCCAGCTCGCTCGCGCGCAGGAGCAGGGCGTTCACTTCTTCGCGCACCGCCGCGACGTCCACGCCGGCGAGTTCTTCGGGACCGCGCCGGGTGAGGCGTTGGACGCAGTCGAACGCTCGCCGCAGTTCGCCGCGGACGGGTTCGGCGGCCGGCATCGCCACGGCCTCGTCCAGGTACCAGAGCAGCTCGTGGAGCCGGCGCATGACGGGGAAGACCTGGAACATCCGGCGCGCGACGTCCGGGTCGTCGCGCCAGTCCCGGCCGGCGAAGGTCTGCTGCGACACCTTCTGACCGGCGCCGAAACAGTCGAAGACGGTGCAGCCCTGGAAGCCGCGCTCGCGGAGATCGGCGTGGATGCCGCAGCGGAAGTCGGCCAGCAGGTTGCGGCACGGCTCGCCCGCGTCCTTGTCCATCGCGAAGTCGGCCGACTTCGCGAACGGCAGCGCGACGCAGCACAGGCCGAAACAGCTCGCGCAGTCGGCTTTGAGATCCGCCCTCTCCGACACCTCGCGCCCCCGTCCATGGACAACGCTCCATTGTCGCGCCACGCCGTCGCTGCTCGGGACTCCCGTGGAGTATCGTCCGGAACGCCCATGACGACATCCCTCGCCGAGTCCGCAATCGTCTCCAGGCTGCGCGCCGCCGGCTGCGTGTTCGCCGAGGACGAGGCGCGGCTGATCCTCGCCGCCGCCCGCACGTCGGACGACGCGTCCGCCATGGTGGACCGGCGCGCCGCCGGGCTGCCCCTCGAACACGTCCTCGGCTGGGCGGAGTTCTGCGGCCTGCGCGTCGCCGTGGAGCCCGGGGTGTTCGTGCCCCGCCGCCGCACCGAGTTCCTCGTCCGGCGGGCCGCCGCGCTCGTCCCGCCGCGTCCCGTCGTCGTCGACCTGTGCTGCGGGTCCGGCGCGCTCGGCGCCGCGCTCGTCTCCGGACTGGACGAGTCCGAGCTGCACGCCGCCGACGTCGAACCCGCCGCCGTGCGCTGCGCCCGCCGCAACATCGCGCCGTTCGGCGGCCACGCCTACGAGGGCGACCTGTTCGAGCCGCTCCCGGACGTCCTGCGCGGACGCGTCGACGTGCTGCTCGCCAACGTCCCCTATGTCCCGACCGGCGACGTCGCGACGCTGCCCGCCGAGGCGCGCGACCACGAGCCGCGCGTCGCGCTCGACGGCGGCCCCGATGGGCTGGACGTCCTGCGCCGCGTCACCGCCGAGGCGTCGCGGTGGCTCGTCCCCGGCGGCCACCTGCTGTTCGAGACGAGCGAGCGCCAGGTCCCGGACGCGGTCGCCGCCGTCGAGCGGGGCGGGCTGGCGGCCACGGTCGCGACCTCCGAGGAGTTCTACGCCACGGTCGTCATCGGGACAAAACCGTGTAAATCCTGATGCACGGGTACAGGTCGCATAGGACGACCTGAAGGAGTGAAATCCAATGCGCCGCATCAGTGCAGCGCTCAGCGCCATCATCGGCACGATCGTCAGCATCGTGACCCTGCCGTTCCGCGTCCTGCAGCGGCTGCTGACCCCCGGCCGCGGCCGCACCCGCGCCCGCCGGTAGAGGCGCGACGCGAAACCCGCCGCCCCGGTCCGTCCCCGAACGGCCCGGGGCGGTCGCACGCGAAAATGCTTTGCGCCTTCGCGCCCGTTCCCGCACCCTATGAGTGATGAATGGGTCTGTAGCTCAATAGGGAGAGCGCCCGCCTTGCAAGCGGGAGGTTGCCGGTTCGAGTCCGGCCCGATCCACGTCGCACAGGCCTAAATGGCGAGGCACCTGACTTCCAATCAGG
Source organism: Actinomadura sp. BRA 177 (assembly GCF_013372625.1). Taxonomy (GTDB): domain Bacteria; phylum Actinomycetota; class Actinomycetes; order Streptosporangiales; family Streptosporangiaceae; genus Spirillospora. Next base: position 3,432 of record NZ_JABXFD010000435.1, on the reverse strand, counting down.
CGAGCCGGGTTCGATTCCCGGGTGCGGCTCTGGACTGGACCGGCGGGAGTAACGACCCCCGGCTGGTTCTGCACGTGCCCGAGGCGGGCGGACGCCACCGTCGCCGGCGGGCACCCATGCTGGATCATCCAATGGCAGGATGCGTGATTCTGGATCACGTCATGCAGGTTCGACCCCTGCTCCAGCAGCGGTTCTTCAGGGGCGCGCGTCGATGCGGGCGTGCGCCGTCGTCCAGGCACGGGCCTGGTCGGTGAGGGTGATGCCGAGGCCGGGACGGGCGGGGACGTGCATACGGCCGTCCTTGATCGTCAGCCGTTCGTTGAACAGCGGTTCGAGCCAGTCGAAATGCTCCACCCACGGCTCGCTCGGATAGGCGGCGGCCAGGTGCAGGTGGATTTCCATCGCGAAATGCGGCGCCAGTTGCAGACGGTGATGGTCGGCGAGCGTCGCGAGTTTGAGGAAATTGGTGATGCCGCCGATGCGTGGGGCGTCCGGCTGGATGATGTCGGCGGCGCGCCGGTCGATGAGTTCGCAGTGCTCGGCGACGCTGGTGAGCATTTCGCCGGTCGCGATGGGCGTGTCGAGCGCGGCGGCCAGGGCGGCGTGGCCTTCGGCGTCGTAGGCGTCCAGGGGCTCCTCGATCCAGGTGAGGCCGAAGTCCTCCAGGGCGCGGCCCATGCGCTGCGCGGCGGGCCGGTCCCACTGCTGGTTCGCGTCCACCATCAGCGGGAACGCGTCGCCGAGGCGCTCCCGGACGGCGGTGACGCGGCGCATGTCCTCGGCGTGGTCCGGGTGTCCGACCTTGATCTTGATGCCGCCGATCCCGGCGGCGACGGACGCCTCCGCGTTCTCCAGCACCTCCTCTAGCGGCGCGTTCAGGAAGCCGCCCGAGGTGTTGTAGCAGCGGACGGAGTCGCGGTGCGCGCCGAGCAGCTTGGCGAGCGGCAGCCCGGCGCGCTTGGCCTTCAGGTCCCACAGCGCGATGTCGATCGCGGCGATCGCCTGCGTGGCGAGCCCGCTGCGGCCGACCGACGCGCCCGCCCACGACAGTTTCGTCCAGATCTTCCCGATGTCGCTCGGGTCCTCGCCGATGAGGACGGGCGCGATCTCGGCGGCGTGCGCGAACTGGCCGGGGCCCCCGGCGCGTTTGGAGTAGCCGAACCCGATGCCCTCGTGGCCGTCCTCGGTGCCGATCTCGGCGAACAGGAACACGACCTCGGTCATCGGCCGCTGCCGCCCGGTCAGCACCTTGGCGTCGCTGACCGGGACGGCGAGCGGCAGCGTCACCGACGACAGTTCGATCCAGGCGACCCGGTCGGCGGCCGTCACGTCAGCGCGCTCGTTTCACGAGCTCGGCCAGGTCTGCGGTCTCGGCGTCGGTGAGGTCCGTCAGCGGCGGGCGGACCGGTCCGGCGGAGTGGCCGGTGATCCGCATGCCCGCCTTGATGATGCTCACCGCGTAGCCCTTCTTGCGGTTGCGGATGTCGCAGTACGGCAGGACGAACTCCGCGAGCCGCCGCGCCACCTCGTCCCGGTCCCGGTCGCGGACGGCGGCGTAGAACGCGAGCGCGAACTCCGGGATGAAGTTGAAGACCGCCGAGGAGTAGGTCGTGACGCCCATCTCCAGGTAGGGGAGCGCGAACGTCTCCGCCGTGGGCAGCCCGCCGATGTAGACGAGCCGGTCGCCGAGCCGGGACCTGATCCGCGTCATCAGCTCCAGGTCGCCGACCCCGTCCTTGAACCCGACGAGGTTGGGGCACGCATCGGCCATCTCGGCGACCGTCGCGTCCTGGTAGACGGCGTTGGCGCGGCTGTAGACCGTCACGCCGAGCCGGGTCGCCGCGCAGACCGCGCGGACGTGCGCGACCAGGCCGTCCTGCGACGCCTCGGTCAGGTAGGGCGGGAACAGCAGCACCCCGTCGGCGCCCGCCTCCTCCGCCTCGCGGGCCATCTGCACGGCTTCGGCCGTCCCGTACCCGGCGGGCGCGATCACCGGCAGCTCGTCCGGCGCCTCGGCGACGGCGGCGCGCACCACCCCGCCGACCTCGTCCGGGGTGAGCGAGAAGAACTCGCCCGTGCCGCCCGCCGCGAACAGCCCGGCGACGTCGTACCCGGCGAGCCGGCCGATGTTCTCCCGATAGGCGGCCTCGTCGAAGGACAGGTCGTCGCGGAAGTGGGTGACGGGGAACGAGAGGAGCCCGGACCCGAGCCGCGTCGCGATCTCTTCGGGCGCAGTCTGCTTCATGCCCCGAGGCTAGGATGGCCGATTGATCCAGGTCCAACACGAAAAAGGCATCCACTGATACCCGCAGGGAATCGATGTTCACGCTCGCCCAGCTCACCAACTTCGTCGCCGTCGCCGAGGAACTGCACTTCGGCCGCGCCGCCGAGCGGCTCCGGATGACGCAGCCGCCGCTCAGCCGGCAGATCCAGCTGCTGGAGAACGAGCTGAAGGTGCGGCTGTTCGACCGGACGAACCGCTCCGTCCGCCTCACCCCGGCCGGGCGCGCGTTCCTCGTCGAGGCGCGCCGGCTGCTCCAGCAGGCCGACCACGCCGCGATGTCCGTCCGGCAGGTGTCGGCGGGGGAGGCCGGGAGCATCACGATCGGGTTCACGGCGGCGAGCGCCTACGCCACGCTCGGCCGGCTGCTGGAGGTCGCGCGGGCGGCGCTGCCGGACGTCGGGATCGTGCTGCGGGAGATGGTCACCAGGGACCAGGTGCGCGCCCTCGCCGAGGGAAGCCTCGACCTCGGGCTCGTCCGGCCGCCGATCACCGACCCTGACCTGGCGGAACGTCCCGCCGACCGGGAGGCGCTGCTCGCCGCGATCCCCGACGGCCATCCCTTGGCGGACGGGAACGGGCCGGTCGCCCTGTCCGACTTCGAGGGGCGGCCGTTCATCATGTACTCGCCCGTCGAGGCCCGCTACTTCCACGAGCTGGTGATCAGCCTGTTCCGGCAGGCCGGCGTCTCGCCCGTGTACGCGCAGTACCTCAGCCAGGTGCACAGCATCCTCGCGCTGGTCGGCTGCGGCTGGGGCGTCGCGCTGGTGCCGGCCGCCGCGTCCCGGCTCCGCTACGCGGGGCTGACGTTCCGCCCCGTGGACCTCCCCGGCCCGGACCCCGTCGAGCTGAGCCTGACCTGGCGCCGGAGCAACGACAACCCGGCGCTGGGCAAGCTGCTCCGGCACCTGTGACGCGCCTTGACCGGAGCGCGGCACGTCAATTACTTTGTCGTTCAAATATTGGTCTTCAAAGTATTGATCCCGACCACCCCGCCGTGGAGGAACGATGAGCGACTATCCCGCGTATGCGCCGTCCGAGGAGCATGAGCTGCTGCGGCGTACGGTGCGTGAGCTGGCCGAGGCCAAGATCGCTCCTTTCGCGGCGGAGGTGGACGAGGAGTCCCGGTTCCCGCAGGAGGCCCTGGACGC
>NZ_JABXFD010000073.1 GCF_013372625.1 Actinomadura sp. BRA 177 | reverse complement strand
CGGGCCTCGGGGTTTACTCTTCCCGCTGCGTCGGCAGCGTCAGAGGGGTATAAGGGACAGCGCCCGCCCTCGCGGCGCGGGCGCTCCGGGATGATCGGGCCCTCGATCGGGATGCCGGACGGCTGCCGGGCGCCGGTCAGCTTCACCAGCTCGGTGTCGCCGGTGGTCACCCGGGTGCGCGGGGCGTTGATCCCGGCCCGGCGCGTCATCGCGGACGTGGAGCGCACCTGGTGCGGCAGGACGAGCGTGACGACCGTGCCGCGCTCCCCGGCGCGGGCGGTGCGTCCCGCGCGGTGCATGTAGTCCTTGTGGTCGGCGGGCGGGTCGACGTGCATGACCAGCGACACGTCGTCCACGTGGATGCCGCGCGCGGCGACGTCGGTGGCGACCAGCACGCTGATCGAGCCCTCGCGGAACTCGGCGAGCGTGCGGGTCCGCAGGCCCTGGCTCTTGCCGCCGTGCAGGCCCGCCGCGCGGACGCCGACCTGGACGAGCTGCTTGGCGAGCCGGTCGACGCCGTGCTTGGTGCGGGCGAACAGGATCGTCCGGCCCTCGCGGTTGGCGATCTCGGCGGTGATCGCGCTCTTCTCCTTCGGCGCGACGAGCAGCAGGTGGTGCTCCATCGTGTCGACGGGCTCGTCCACCGGGCCGATCGCGTGCGTCACCGGGTCGTTCAGGTACCGCCTGACCAGGACGTCCACGTCCTTGTCGAGGGTCGCGGAGAACAGCAGGCGCTGGCCGCCGGGCTTGACGGCGTCCAGGATGTCGGTGACGTCGGGCAGGAAGCCCATGTCGGCCATGTGGTCGGCCTCGTCCAGCACGGTGATCTCGATGTCGGACAGGTCGCAGGCGCCCTGCCGCATCAGGTCCTTCAGCCGGCCGGGAGTGGCGACGAGGACCTCGACGCCGCGGCGCAGCGCGTCGATCTGCTTGAACATGGAGGTCTGGCCGATGACGGTCTTGAAGCGCAGCCCGAGGCCGCGGCCGAGCGGCTCCAGGTTGTTCTGCACCTGCTGGGCCAGCTCGCGGGTCGGCACGAGGATCAGCGCCAGCGGACGCTTCGGGGCGGCCTTGCGGCCGGACAGGCGGGTCAGGAGCGGCAGGCCGAACGCCAGGGTCTTGCCGGAGCCGGTCTTACCGCGCCCGAGGACGTCCCGTCCCGCCATGACGTCGGGGATCGCGGCGACCTGGATGGGGAAGGGGGCCTCGATGCCCTGGCGGGCCAGGGCGTTCACCAGCACCGGCGGGATGCCGAGCTCGGCGAAGGTGGGAACCTGCTCCTCGTCCGCGGTGGCGGGCATGGACGGGTTCTGTGCAGCGGCAGCTGTGGTCACGCATTACCTTCCGAGAGGGGGGCACGTCTCGGGAGGCACCGGGATGTGCGCGGCCTGCAAGGACGAGCCTGACGCCATGGGGGCGTCGAAGAGTGATTCATAGAGTCTAACGTCGCCGGGGTACCTCCTTATGCCCCGTCCCGCCGGGAACATGCGATCATCTCCGCCTCAGCAGCCGCAGGCGATCCCCGTGGTCGGGGCCGTCAGCGGGTCCGGGGAGCGGCGCGTGACGGTGCCGTCGCCGTCCTCGACGGGGAACCCCTCACGCGCCCAGTACTCGAACCCGCCGATCATCTCCTTGACCGGACGGCCGAGCTTCGCGAACTCCAGCGCCGCCTTCTGCGCACCGTTGCAGCCGGGCCCCCAGCAGTGGACGACGACGGTCACACCCTGCGGAACCAGCTCGCCGGCGCGCTCGGCGATCTCGGCGGTGGGCACATGGACCGCGCCCGGAATGTGGCCTTGCGCCCAACTTTCGACACTACGCGTATCGACAACGACGACGCCGCCCGCCCCGGCAGCCAGGTCGGCGGCGACATCGGACACATCGGCCTCAAAGGCCAACCGCCCCCCAAAATGCCGCAACGCCTCATGGGCAGCAGCCGCAGGAACCGCACAGACGGATCCGCCATAGTCAACGCCCGCAGGGACGGCCTCCACACCACTCGCCTGGCCACGCTTCACGGCCGCCGCAGGAACGGCCTTCGCGGTGCCCGCCGGGCCGCCGTCGTCGAGGGCCACAGAGACGACGTCCACGCCACTCGCCTGATCGCGATTCACAGCGGCCGCAGGAACGGCCTTCGCGGTGCCCGCCGGGCCGCCGTCGGCGATGGCCGCAGAGACGACATCCACACCGCTTGTCTGGACGGGATTCACGGCGGCTGTAGGAGCGGCGCCGACGGCTTGGATTGCAGGGTTGGTGTTCATGGGGGGCTCCTTTGAGAGGCGTGATGGGGCGATCGTCGCGTGTTCGGCCGGGGTGTGAGGAGTGGCGTGAATGTCCGTCATCGTTAAGATCCCGCCATGCTCGTCACTGACTCCGCACGGCGGCACACGGTCTCGGTGCTGGCGTTCGACGGCATGGCGCCGTTTGAGCTCGGCTCGGTCGTCGAGGTATTCGGACTGCCCCGGCCCGAGCTGGACGTCCCCTGGTACGACCTGCGGGTCTGCTCACTCGAACGCGGTCCGATGCGCGCGGGCGGCGGCTTGACGATCACGGCCGAGCACGGGCTGGACGTGTTCGCGTCCGCGGACACCGTGCTGGTCGTCGCCGTCCCGGACGTCCGGCGCGACCCGCCCCCCGAGGTCGTCGCGGCGCTGCGGGACGCGCACGCGCGGGGTGCCCGCGTCGTGTCCATCTGCTCGGGCGCGTTCGCCCTCGCCGCCGCCGGCCTGCTGGACGGACGCGAGGCCACCACCCACTGGCAGTACGCCGACGTGCTGCGCCGCCGCTACCCGAACGTCCGCGTGACCCCGGACGTCCTCTACGTGGACGGCGACGACGTGCTGACCGGGGCGGGCAGTGCCGCCGGGCTCGACATGTGCCTGCACCTCGTCCGCAAGGACCACGGCGCCCGGATCGCGAACATGGTCGCGCGGCGGCTGGTCGTCCCGCCGCACCGGGAGGGCGGGCAGGCGCAGTTCGTGGAGGCCGCCGTGACCCGCCCGGCGGAGGACGACCCGGTCGCGCGCAGCATGGCGTGGACGCTGGCGCACCTCGCCGAGCCCATCACGGTCGCGCGGATGGCGCGGGAGGCGTGCCTCGCGCCCCGCACGTTCATCAGGCACTTCAACCGGCAGACGGGGACGAGCCCGCTCCGCTGGGTCATCGGCCAGCGCGTCCTGGCCGCGCTGCCGCTGCTGGAGGAGGGCACGGCCCCGATCGAGGAGATCGGCGCGGCCGTCGGTTTCGAAAGCCCGGCGACGTTCCGACATCACTTCGTCCGCGCGATGAAGACGTCACCGTCCGCCTACAGGCGCACCTTCCGAGCCACCGCGGCCGGCGCCCGGCCTTCCAGTGCCTGACCGTCCGCGCAGAGGAGGCCGAGCCCGATCAGGACGGCGGCGAACGGCAGCAGGTCCAGGTTCACCATAAGGCGCGACACGATCTCCAACTGCTCGGCGGTCAGCGGACCGTCCGGCAGGTCCTCATAGTGGTGCTCGACGTGGTCGGACGGTCCGTGCCCGTCCTTCTGGTGCATGCTGATGACGACGTCGAACTCGTCCGCCACGATCGCGGGCGTCCGCTCACCGGACGGCCCGGTGTAGCGGTGACCGCCCATCCATAAGCCGGGGACGATCTCGTTCCACGGGTGTTCCGCGTCCGGCGCTCCCCTGCCTTTGGTGCGCACTGACCTCACCCTTCGCCGGACGGCTCGGTTACCGGGAAAACGCGGGCGCCTGGCGGTCGATCTCGCGGCCCAGGACGACGACCATCTGGTCGAAGGCCGCGGTGCCGTAGCGGGCGTGGAGGGCGGGGTAGACGTTCTTGCGCGCCGCCTCCTTGAGCATCCAGCTCAGGTCGGTGTACGCGACCCGCTCGCCGCGGGACAGCCGGTCATGGGCATCCCGGGTCACCCGGAGCAGCTCCGGATGCCCCGCCGACTCGGAAAGGATCATGCGCGCCGCGTCCCTGAGTTCCATGCCGCGCAGTCTAAACGCGCGCTCCGGGTCACGGGCAGATCATGCAGTACAGCATCTGGCCGACTATCCGGGCGCGGCGGGCCAGCGCCGCCAGCTCGTCCATCGCGGGGCGCGCCTCGTCCGCCTCGAACCAGGTGTCGCGTCCGTCGAGGAACTCGCCGGTGTTGACCCAGATGAAGGCGACGTCGCTCAGGGCGGCGTCGGTCGCGTCCGCGAGGGTGTCGCGGACGAGCACGTCCAGTTCGATGACGCAGACGTCGCCGTCCTCGCGGGTCAGCAGTTCGGGGCCGGGGATGTGGTCGATCTGGATGTCGCCGGTCATCGCCATCTCCTCGTAGGACGGGCCGGACAGCAGCGTCACGAGTTTGCCCAGCATGACGACGGGGTCGATGCCCTTGAGATCGATGGCCTCGATGTCCGGACGCGACTTCGCGGCGTCGAACAGCCCGCTCTCGGACAGGACGACGGCCACGGCCGTTTCCCGGTCGGGCGCCCGGAAGTAGTCGCACAGTACGCCCACGTCGCCGTCCTCCAAGATCTTTCGCCGGACGTTCGGGAGGGTATCGGTCCGCCGGGACATCGGGGCGGCGGTCGCGGCGCGGTCGGTTTTGCAATGCGTGCCTGATTTGCCGGGTTCTCGCAGGTCGGCGGAATCGGCTCCTTCCGCTGGACGAGGAGCCTGGTTAGCATCGCGCTGCGCGCGTCCGGCGCAGAGTGCCGTTGTGCTCCCGGGTACTCGCCGTCCGCCGGGCGCCGTTCCCCGCTGCCCCGCCGATTGGACCCCCCGCCATGCGAAGACGCATTCTGGGCGTGCTCGTCGCCGCCCTCCTCGGGACCGGAACCTTGACGGCCACCGCGTCCGCCGCGTCCGCCGTCCCGGCGCCGCCGAGAGCCGCCGTCGACTTCACCGGGATCGTCGCGCTCAGCAACTGCTCCGGCTCGCTGGTGCGCACGCCGGCCGCCGCCGACAGCGATCCGGCGCTCGTGCTCACCAACGGGCACTGCTATGAGGGCGGCATGCCGTCCGCGGGTCAGGTGATCACGAACCGGGCGTCCAGCCGCACGTTCACGCTGCTGAACTCCAGCGGCCAGGGGTCGCTCGGCAGGCTGCGCGCGTCACGGCTGCTGTACGCGACCATGACCGACACCGACGTATCCCTGTACCGGCTCAATACGAGCTACGCCGCCATCGAGCGGAACTACGGCACGCCCGCGCTGGAGCTGTCGCTCGACCATCCGACCGCCGGCGCCGACCTGCGCGTGGTGTCCGGCTACTGGCGGCGCATGTATTCCTGCAACCTGGACGGGTTCGCCTACCGGTTGCGCGAGGGCGAGTGGACGTGGAAGGACTCGGTGCGTTACACGTCCTCCTGCGACGTCATCGGCGGCACCTCCGGGTCGCCGGTCATCGACGCGGCGTCCGGCAAGGTCATCGCCGTGAACAACACGATCAACGAGAGCGGCGGCCGCTGCACGCTGAACAACCCCTGCGAGGTGGACGAGGCGGGCAACGTCACGGTGCGCCCGCACATCGGGTACGCGCAGGAGACCTACATCCTGGGCGCCTGCATCGCCCCCGGCAGCGTGCTCGACTTCAGCCGTCCGGGCTGCCTCATGCCGCGCTGACCGTCCAACGGAACCCTCGGCCGGACGCTCCCGGCCGAGGGTTCCGCCGTCTCCAGCCCAGGTCACTCCTGTGAGGGACGTTACGACGGCCCGTAGTACTACAGCTCGTAGTATGTCTGACAGGATGTAGTACTACAGCTCGTAGTAGAAGCCGGAGAGGCACGGGGCATGGACTCGGTCGACATCGCACGGTGGCAGTTCGGGATCACCACCGTGTACCACTTCTTCTTCGTCCCGCTGACGATCGGGCTCTCCGCGCTCGTCGCCGGCCTGGAGACCGCCTGGCTGCGGACGGGCAAGACGAAGTACCTGCGCGCCACCAAGTTCTGGGGCAAGCTCTTCCTGATCAACTTCGCGATGGGGATCGTCACCGGCATCGTGCAGGAGTTCCAGTTCGGGATGAACTGGAGTGACTACTCCCGGTTCGTCGGGGACGTCTTCGGCGCGCCGCTCGCCATCGAGGGGCTGCTCGCCTTCTTCGTCGAGTCGACCTTCCTCGGCCTGTGGATCTTCGGCTGGGACCGGCTGAACGCCAAACTCCACAACGCGTGCATCTGGCTCGTCCACATCGGGACGCTGCTGTCGGCGTACTTCATCCTCGCCGCCAACTCCTGGATGCAGCACCCGGTCGGCTACCGGATCGACCACGAGTCCGGACGGGCCGTCCTCACCGACTTCTGGGCCGTCCTCACCAACTCGACGCAGCTCGTCGCGTTCCCGCACACGATCACGGCGGCGTTCGTCACCGGCGGCCTGTTCATGGCCGGCGTCAGCGCCTGGCACCTCGCCCGCCGCAAGAACATCGAGGTCTTCCGGCCGTCGCTGAAGCTCGCCCTCGCCGTCACCGCGGTCGCGTCCATCGGCGTCGCCATCAGCGGCGACATCCAGGGCAAGGTCATGACCGAGCAGCAGCCGATGAAGATGGCCGCCGCCGAGGCGCTCTACGAGACCGAGCAGCCCGCGTCCTTCTCGATCTTCACCGTCGGGACGCTGAACGGCGACGAGGAGGTCTTCGGGATCAAGGTGCCGCGCGTCCTGTCCTTCCTGGCCACCGGCACCTTCGACGGCGAGGTCAAGGGCATCAACGACGTCCAGGCCGCCGAGGAGGCGCGCTACGGGCCCGGCGACTACCGGCCCAACATCCCGATCGTCTACTGGAACTTCCGGATCATGGTCGGCGTCGGGATGCTCACCGCGCTCGTCTCGCTCGCCGGGCTGTGGCTGCTGCGGCGCGGGCGGCTGCCGTCCAGCCCCTGGGTGTACCGGATCGGCGTGCTGTCGCTCGCGCTCCCGTTCATCGGCAACTCCGCCGGCTGGATCTTCACCGAGATGGGACGGCAGCCCTGGTCGGTGTTCGGGGTGCTGAAGACGTCCGCGAGCGTCTCGCCTGGGGTGTCGCCGACGTCGATGCTCATCTCCGTCATCGCGCTGACCACGCTGTACGGCGTCCTCATGGTCATCGAGGCCGGGCTGATGTTCAAGTACGCGAAGGCCGGGCCGCCGTCCGAGGACGAGGTGCTGCCACCGCCGCCGTCCTCCGATGACTCCGACTCCGAGCGCTCGCTCGCGTTCGCCTACTGAGGGGGCCGGTCATGGAACTCACCACCGTCTGGTTCATCATCATCGCCTTCCTGTGGACGAGCTACTTCTTCCTGGAGGGATTCGACTTCGGCGTCGGGATGCTGCTGCCCGTCCTCGGCCGCGACGACGTCGAACGCCGCGTCGTCATCAACACCATCGGACCCGTCTGGGACGGCAACGAGGTGTGGTTCATCGTCGCCGGCGCCGCCACGTTCGCCGCGTTCCCCGAGTGGTACGCCACCCTGTTCAGCGGCTTCTATTTGCCGCTGCTGGCCATCCTGATCGCGCTGATCCTGCGCGGCGTCGCGTTCGAGTACCGCGGCAAGAAGGACGACACGCGGTGGCGGTCCCGCTGGGACAAGGCGATCTTCTGGGGGAGCCTGCTGCCCGCGTTCCTGTGGGGCGTCGCGTTCGCGAACATCGTCCGGGGTGTGCCGCTGGACGCCTCGCACGAGTTCGTCGGGACGCTCGGCGACCTGCTCAACCCGTACGCGCTGCTCGGCGGGCTCACCACGACGATCCTGTTCGTCCTGCACGGGGCGGTGTTCATCGCGCTGAAGACGTCCGGCGCCATCCGGGTGCAGGCGCGGCGCGTCGCGACCGTCGCCGTGGTGGCGGCCATCGCCGCCGGCGGCGCCTTCCTGCTGATCACGCAGCTGCAGCACGGCAAGCCGGTGACCTGGCTGACCGCCCTCGGCGCCGCCGCCGGGCTGCTGCTCGCCGCCGCCGCCAGCCGGCGCGGACGCGAGGGCTGGGCGTTCATCGGCACCGGCACCGCCATCGTGCTCGCCGTCGCCACCCTGTTCACCGCGCTGTTCCCGGACGTCATGCCGTCCACGCTCGGCTCCGGCGGCCTGACCACGGCGAACGCCGCCTCGTCCGGCTACACGCTCACGATCATGACGTGGGTCGCGGCCGTGTTCACCCCGATCGTGATGATCTACCAGGGGTGGACGTACTGGGTGTTCCGGAAGCGGATCAGCACGTCCCACATCCCGGCTCCCGCGACGAAGACCGAGCCGGTGCCGTGAAACCCCTCGACCCGCGGCTGCTGACGTACGCCCGGACGACACGGATCTTCCTGGTGTCGTCCGTGGCGCTCGGCACCGCCACCGCCGGGCTGATCATCGCGCAGGCGACGCTGCTCGCCGACATGCTGGCGCGGGCGTTCCTGGGCGGCGCCTCGCTCACCGATCTGCGCACTCCGTTGTTGCTGCTGCTGGCCGTCGTCCTGGCTCGGACGCTGGTCGCCTGGCTGCAGGAGGTCGCCGCGCACCGCTCGTCCGCCGCGGTGAAGTCCCAGCTGCGCGGTCGGCTCCTCGCTCGCGCTTTGGGGCTCGGGCCGCGCTGGCTGTCCGGCGAACGCAGCGGCGAACTCGCCACCCTCGCCACCCGCGGGATCGACGCGCTGGACGACTACTTCGCCCGCTACCTGCCGCAACTCGTCCTCGCGGTGATCGTCCCGGCGGCGGTGGGGTTCCGGATCCTGCTCGGCGACTGGCTGTCCGCGGTGACGATCGCGGCGACAGTGCCGCTCATCCCGATCTTCGCGATCCTCGTCGGGCTCACCACGCAGCGGAAGATGGACCGGCAGTGGCGGACGCTGTCCGTCCTCGCCGCGCACTTCCTGGACGTCGTCGCCGGGCTGCCCACGCTGAAGATCTTCGGCCGGGCGCGGGCGCAGGCCACCCGGATCCGGGAGGTCACCGACCGGCACCGGCGCGCGACGATGTCCACGCTGCGGATCGCGTTCCTGTCGGCCCTCGTGCTCGAACTGCTGTCGTCCCTGTCGGTCGCGCTCGTCGCCGTGTCGATCGGGTTGCGGCTGGTCGAGGGCGGGCTCGGGCTGGAGACCGCGCTGCTCGTCCTGATCCTGGCGCCGGAGGCGTACCTGCCGCTGCGTCAGGTGGGCGCGCAGTACCACGCGAGCGTCGAGGGCCTCACCGCCGCGTCGCGGATCTTCGAGGTCCTCGAAACACCCTTGCCGGCTTCGGGCACCCGCTCGGACATTCCGGACCTTTCCCACGCAACCCTGCGCCTGGACGGCGTGACGGTCTCCTACGACCGGGGACCGGCGATCGCCGACTTCTCGCTGACCGTCCACCCTGGGGAAACGGTCGCGCTGGTGGGGCCGAGTGGCGCCGGGAAGTCGACCGTGCTGTCAGTGCTTCTCGGATTCGTCCAGCCAGACTCGGGACGCGTCCTCGTCGACTGGGACGACCTCGACTCCTTCTCCCTGGACGCGTGGCGCGCCCAGATCGCCTGGGTACCGCAGCGTCCGCACCTGTTCGCGGGGACGGTCGCTTCGAACATCCTCCTGGGCCGCCCATCCGCGTCTATGGAGTCAGTGCGGGCCGCCGCCGAGGCCGCGAACGCGCTGTCGTTCATCGAGTCCCTGCCTTCCGGCTTCGACACCCCGCTCGGCGACCGGGGGTCCGGCCTGTCAGCGGGCCAACGCCAACGCCTCGCCCTGGCCCGCGCCTTCCTCCGCGACGCCCCGCTCCTCCTGCTGGACGAGCCGACCTCGAACCTCGACGTCGAAAGCGAGGCCGCCGTGATCGACGCCGTACAGCGCCTGAAGACCGGCCGGACCGTCGTCCTCGTCGCCCACCGCCCAGCCCTCACGACCCTGGCCGACCGCACCATCAAGCTCGCCCCCGCGACGGTGACCACATGACCCCCGCGTCGCTTCCCCCCATTGATTCACGTGAAACCTCCACCACCCCACCCGCCACCCTCCGGCCCGGCAGATCGTCTGCGAGAAGGTCGAGGCATTCCTCAGCGCGCCCCGTGCCGCCCTGGCACCGACCGCCGTCCCGCTCACACCCACAACACCCAGCACCCGCACGGGGCCAGAACGTTCTTCTCCCTTTCCTTCGGCCCGTCCGCGCAGCCGTAGGACGACAGCTCGTCACCGGCCGGAGGCAGGCTTTCGTCCAACCGGGCGCGCGTGCCCTCACGTCGTCCGCGCGGATCGAAGTGCCGGTTGGCGCCAAACAGCGCCTGACCGCCGTCGGAGGTTCGTGGAACCCTCGGCACTCGGCATCTCCGCACGGTGGCGACATTGTGATTAGGTCGCTTGCGGTTGGCCCGGGGCTTGCTCCTGCAGTGGAGGTGGTCGTGTGATTCTGCGGCTCATCCAGTTCGCGCGGCCAGCTCGGGGGCGGCTGCTGCTCGCCGTCCTGTTCGGGGTGCTCGCCCTGGGCAGCGGGGTCGGGCTCATGGCGACCTCTGCGTGGCTCATCTCTCGGGCAGCGCAGCAGCCACCCGTCCTCATGCTCATGGTCGCGATCGTCGCCGTCCGCGCGTTCGGGCTCGGACGCGGTGTGTTCCGCTATGTGGAGCGTCTCGTCGGGCATGACGCGACGTTCCGCATCCTGGCGGACCTCCGCGCGCGCGTGTACGAGCGGCTGGAACGACTCGCGCCTGCTGGACTCCCCGCCTTCCGTGGCGGCGACCTGCTGAACCGGCTCGTCGCGGATGTCGATGCCGTCCAGGACCTCTTCCTACGCGTCCTGTTGCCGTGCACCGTCGCGGCCGTCGTCGGTGGGGCTTCGGTAGGGCTCGCGTGGGCGCTGCTCCCATCGGCGGGCGTCGTCCTACTGCTCGCCTTGCTGCTGGCCGGTGTCGTCGCCCCCTGGCTGTCCTCCGCCATGGCGCGCCGGGCCGAACGTCGGACGACCGACCTGCGCGGCGAACTGACCTCCCACGTCGTGGACACCCTCCAGGGCGCGCCGGAACTCATCGCCTACGGTGCGGCCCCCGCACAGCTCGCCGAGGCCACCCGCCTGGACCGCGACTTCACCCGGGCCACGGCCCGTTCCGCCGCCACCGCGGGCCTCGGCGCGGCCATCTCCGCCCTCGCCGGCGGCCTGGCCGTGTGGGGCAGCCTCACCGTCGGTGTGCCGGCCGTCGGCTCGGGTGCGCTCGACGGGGTGCTGCTCGCGGTGATCGTCCTGCTGCCGCTGGCCGCGTTCGAGGTCGTCGCCGGGCTGCCGCTGGCCGCCCAGTACCTGCAGCGCGTCCGGCGCTCGGCCATGCGGATCTTCGCCGTCCTGGACACACCGCCGCCCGTCGAGGACCCGGCCGCACCGGCACCACTCCCCGCAGCCCCGTACACCCTCAAGGTCGAGAACCTGCGAGCCCGGTGGACGCCGACCGCCCCCTACGCCCTCAACGGCATCTCCCTGGACCTTGTGCCGGGACGTCGCTGCGCGATCGTCGGGCCGTCAGGCTCAGGCAAGACGACCCTGACGTCCGTCCTACTGCGCTTTCTGGAACCCGCGTCCGGCAAGGTGTCCCTGAACGGGATCGGGCTGGACGCTCTGGCCGGGGACGACGTCCGCAAGGTCATCGGCCTGTGCGCGCAGGACGCCCACCTGTTCGACTCGACGATCGGGGCGAACATCCGCCTCGCACGCCCCACCGCGACCGACGACGAGGTCCGCGACGCCCTACGCCGCGCCCGCATCCTCGACTGGGTCGACTCCCTGCCGCATGGGCTCGACACCCACGTCGGTGAGCACGGCGCCCAGGTCTCCGGCGGTCAGCGCCAGCGCATCGCGCTGGCGCGCGCCCTCCTCTCCGATTTCCCGATCCTGCTGCTGGACGAGCCCGCCGAGCACCTCGACATCGCGACCGCCGACGAGCTCACCGCCGACCTGCTGACCGCCACCGAGGGCAGGACGACCCTCCTCGTCACGCACCGCCTCGCCGGCCTGGACGCCGTCGACGAGATCATCGTCCTCGACGAGGGCCGCGTCGCCGACCGCGGAACCCACACCGACCTGATCGCCCGGCCGGGCCTCTACCGCTCCCTGTGGCAACGGGAACAAACCCCAACCAAGGTTCCATAACCGACCCCCAGGCGAGCCAGTCGACGAAGGGACGCCGCCGGGCAGCCCTAAACCTGCCGCCGATCACCGGGGCCAGCGCCATACCGACGGTCGCCGTCGCCTGTGCCGTGCTGACGGTCTCCGTGACCAGCCCCAGGGCGATACTGACGATCACCAGGACCGTACCGGTGATCACCAGGGCCGGGCCCGTGCTGCCCGTCGCCCGGGCCAGGACCATACCGGCGATCACCAGAGCCAGGGCCGTACTGTCCGTTGCCGGGGCCAGGACCGTACTGACGGTTTCCCGAACCAGGGCCATACCGGCGATCACCTGGGCCAGCGCCATACGGACGGTCACCGAGAGCAGGCCCCGGCCCGTACTGGCGATCAACAGGGCCAGGGCCATACTGAGGGCCGCCGGGACCAGGACCGTAACTACGACTCCCAGGGGCCGGACCGTACCGGCGATCGCCCGAGCCGGCGCCGTACTGGCGGCCACCAGGACGGGCACCGTACCGAGGGTCCCCAGGGTCGGCGCCGTACCGCCGGTCGCCGAAACCAGGACCGGGGCCGGGGCGGCCGGGGTGCGGGCTGTGCCGGTGGACGGCGGTGGCGAGGCCGGCCAGAAGTTGCCGCCCTTCCTCACGGCAGGGCCGCGGAAAGGTCACCTTGAGCGCGTTCGGCTGGTCACCGATGCTGAGGAGCGTCGACAGCGTCATCCGGCCCTCCTTGGGCTCGGACGCCGCGAGCTGCCGCTTGTCGAGACGCATGACCAGTTCCCGGCCGGGACGCCCGGACGGCGTGTTGCCCTCGAAGAACAGCAGCCATCGCCCCGTCACCGCGATGTACAGACGGCGCGGCTTCACGGTGCCGATCATCGTCCCCAGCGAGAAGATCCCGACCAGTAACGCGAAAGCGGCCTTCCGCGCGACCGACACCGTCCCCACGTCGGCGAGGGTGGCGATCAGTACATGATCGTCCGGCGCCAGGAACGGCGCGGCCACTTCGAAGACCTGCCGGACACGCTTTTCCTTCACTTCATCATCCCCGCATTTCCGGGCAGTCACGAGAACCCGTGCCGGAAGGACTCGTCGGCGGCTGCCAAGCCAGGCCCATATCGGCCCACGATAAACACCGCCCCGGCCACACCGCCGAAATATGCGCGGAGCACATGAGCAGGCCGGACGCAGCTCTACCACCGCACACCCGGCCAGGCGCAAGGACTTCACACGAAGCGACACCGTCCCGAAACAAACGATCCATATTGCTTACAGTTAGTCACACGAACAACCCTGACGGCGACCGCCCTAGACGGGCGGGCTGGCCCCGCCAGCGACTGAAAGTTATGAAAGATCGCTGGCCCGGCGAAGAAGATCTTCTTATGCTCCGGAGTCCGGTGATGAATCCTGAAGGGCCGTCTCATGCCCCAGCTCCCCGCCGCGTCACCCCACGACCGCTCCGCCATCGACCGCCGACGGTTCCTCGGCGTGACCGCGGGAACCGCCGCGGCGTCCACCCTCCTGAGTTCCACCGCGGCGCATGCCGACGCACATCAACCGCCGCCGCCCACCCGCTTCCGGCACCGCAGGGTCCGGTTCGGCGTGAACTACGTGCCGAGCAGGAACTGGTGGTTCTCCTGGTCGGACTGGGACCGCAGGTCCATCGCGGCCGACCTCGACGACATCGCGTCCCTGGGCATGGACCACATCCGCATCATGCTGATCTGGTCCGAGCTACAGCCGAACGCCACCTACGTCCGCGGCGAACTACTCGACCGCCTTGAGGAACTCCTCGATCTCGCCGACCGGCGCCACCTGGACGTGCAGGTGACCGTCTTCAACGGTGCGGTCAGTGGCGTCCTGTTCGTCCCGCCGTATCTCATCAGCAACGGCAACGGCGAGATACGCAACGTGCTCACCGACCCCGTGGCGATCGAGCGGGAACAATGGCTGCTCGGCCAGGTCGCCGAACGCATCGGACGGCACCGCAGGTTCATGGGCTTCGACCTGTCCAACGAGATCCATTGGTTCGCCATCCCCCTGGGAATGAACGCGACCCAGGCGCAGGGCGACGCCTGGCACACCGCCCTGTTCGACACCTGCGAGAAGGTCGCACCGGGCAAGATCCACGTGTCGGGAATCGACCATTGGCCCTGGCAGAACAACGCCTACTGGACCCGGCACGGTCTCGCCACATCGGGCACGATGATCGCCAACCACACCTGGGCCGGATGGACGCAGGTGATCCAGCGCTACGGCTCACTCTCCACATCGTCCACGCACTACTCCGAGTTCTTCATCGAACTCATCAAGGCTTTCCACACCGATCTGGACCGCAAGGTATGGATCGAGGAAACCGGCGTATCAACCGTCTGGATGGACGCAGCCGACATCCCGTCCTGGACCGAACGCTCGATCCGCGCAATGGCCGACTGCACCGACCTGTTCGGCATCACCTGGTGGGACTCGCACGACCTGAACCCGAAGCTCAGCGGATACGTCAACCTCGAATACGACCTCGGCCTCTTCACCAACGACCGCAAACTGAAGCCGATCGGCAAGACCATCCGCAGCATCATCGCCGAGTTCGACAGGCACCCGCCGAAAGCTCCCCAACGAGCCACGGCCCTCGTCCTACCGGACGACATGATCCCGGTACAGAACTTCAGCGACTTCTTCGACCCGTTCATGAAACTCGTCGACGAGGGAACCCGCCCCGCCGTCGTCCTCCAGAGCCGCACCACCGACACCACGTACCTGGCCGCCCGCGGCATAGAACACCTGATCACCCTCCAGCTGACGAGAAGGCTCCCAATGACGAGGCACACCCGACGAACGTTCCTCATCGCCGGCGGAACCAGCATCACCGCCGCCGCACTTGGCGGAATCCGTGCCGCGGCCGCAGCGACCTGGGAAACGCTGATCGACGGCTCGTTCACGAACTACGCCACGCTCGAATCTGCGTGGAACTACCGCTACCCATGGGGCTCAGACCACAACGGCAGCGCCCGCATGTACGGAAGCTCGTCCGACCACAACCACGTCTACCTCGAAAGCTCCGGCGTCCTGACCCTCAAGGCCGCCCGCATCAACTGGGACGAGGGCACCAGCACCGCCGACCCGCACCTCCCGATCCGCTACCACTCCGGTGCCGTCCACGCCAAGCAGCACATACTGGTCAACGACCAGTTCCCCAACTGGGAAGTCAAAGGCGAATTCCAGGCCCCCTCCGCCCGCGGAACCTGGCCGGCCTTCTGGCTGACAGGTGCCGACACCTGGCCCCCGGAAAGTGACATCCTCGAATACAAGGGCGACGCCCGCAACTGGTTCAACACCTACCGGAACGCCTCCGGCGGATGGTCCAACACCATCGTCAACGTCTCCAACCCAGGCTCCTGGCACGGCTACCGCGCCTGGATCACCAAGGTCAACAACACCGACGTCGACATCCACTACTACCTCAGGGACCCGGCAAAGTCGTTTATGCGATTTGAAGCAGGGTGATGGTGCGTTGTGGGTCGCGGGCGTGGTGCCGGTTGGCGGCGGCGATGTTGTCGTGTCCGTCGAGGCGGAGCAGGCTGATCGCGA
>NZ_JABXFD010000158.1 GCF_013372625.1 Actinomadura sp. BRA 177 | reverse complement strand
GGCCACGCCCCCGGCCTTCCGCGCCGTCCGGGTTTCCGCGCCGCCCGGGCCTCTGTACCGCCCGGGCTTCCGCGCCGCCCGGGCTTCTGTGTCGTCCAGGCTTGCGTGCGGCCCGGGGGTTGCGCGCGGCCCCGGGCCTCCATGCCGCCCGGGCTTCTGTGTCGCCCGGGCTTCCGTGTTGCCCGGAGGGCCATCGCCCCGAAAAAGCGGTTGAGGCGTCCTTTGCTCTGCGAAATCCTGGCCGGACGATGCGCACACGCGAAGTCCGTGCCTGTTACGACCGTGACTCGATCACCGTCTATCAGGCATATGCTCCTGAGATCGGCTTGCCTGCGGCCGAGCACGGCACATTCGTCCCTCCTTTCTCGCGTCGGCGGATGACGTGGATAAAACCGTCCTTCCTGTGGCTCATGGCGCGCAGCGGCTGGGCTCGCAAGCAGGGCCAGCAGACGATCCTCGCCGTCCGGATCAGCCGGACCGGATGGGAAGAAGCCCTGGGGATGGCCGTCCCGACGGATCCCGACCGCCGCGTAGTCCGCAGCTCCGACGAATGGCGCCGCCAATTCGCGCAGGCAGCCGCGCACGTCCAGTGGGACCCGGAACGATCGATCCACGCGAGAAACTGGAAATGCGCAGCATCCAGATAGGCCTGAGCCGCCACATCATCGATCGCTACGTCGACGACTGGATCCTGGACATCGAGGACCGTACATCGCTCGCCCGCAGAATCCACGACCTCCTCAAGTCAGGTCGGGCGTCCCAAGCGAAAGCCCTGCTTCCCAAGGAGCGCCCGTATCCGGCGCCACCGGCCCTGGCCGCCCGCCTGGGAATGCTCTGACCGGTGCACTTTCAGGACCATGCCCACGTGGCGTCCCCTTCGGCGTCACGCTTCCTCCACCCTCGACGCTGAGTTGGCCGACGAACGTTCCGCCTGGCGGGTGTGGCTCGGGAGGGCGGGGCCGTCCCCTTGGCGTCGGATGCAGACCTTATGGCGGAGGTCATTGGCGGAGGCGCAGGA
Organism: Actinomadura sp. BRA 177; assembly: GCF_013372625.1. Taxonomy (GTDB): domain Bacteria; phylum Actinomycetota; class Actinomycetes; order Streptosporangiales; family Streptosporangiaceae; genus Spirillospora. Next base: position 14,752 of record NZ_JABXFD010000158.1, on the reverse strand, counting down.
CGAGGCGCTGGTTGAAGGCGCCCCGCTCGGCTGCCTTGATGGAACGTCGGTGCTCCAACTCGGCGGGGCTGATGCCGTGTATCGCTGCGAGAGCGTGGACGACTTCCAGGACGTCGCCGAGTTCTTCCGGATCGCCACTCGCAATGTACTCCCCTGCTTCTTCGATGAGCTTGGCGCGCAACCGTTCCTTATGCTCGCCCGGGTCAGCGGCACGCGTCTCCGGTTGTCCGCCAGCCGCTCGGATGATCTCCGGTATCCGGTCTCGGACCAGCTTCTCTGCTGACCCGCCGCCGTCCTTGATGCGGTGCGGCGTTGTGCCGTGCCGCCGATCCAGGGACTGAATCCATTTGACGGCGACTGCCGCTGTCTGCACCAACTCGCCCCGGAGGGCAGCGGGGTCGGATTCGGCGAGGGCTTCGAAGAACTCCTCGGCCAGAATATGCCGCCAGGTCAGCTCACCTCGTTGCCAGGCGGTGGCGCATACCCGCTTCGCCTCTTCCGCGTCCTCGACGAATTCGGGTCCACTCCCGTCAGGAAACTCCTGAACTCCCCACATCCGGTCTTGCGCCTCGCGTTCGGATTCGACATCCGCGAGCACTCTCGCCAGCGATCCAGGCGCCTCAACGTCCTCCATGCCGCACGACGTTAGCCTCCTTCCCATCCGCCCACCTCGCAACTGCGTGTGTGACTGTTCGTGTTTCCGAGCAGTGCTGTGGGGAGTGACCAGTCTCAGCGGCCTCGCGTCCACGGAGATGGTGGCCAAGTGTCACGGCTCGTCAGCCCGGTGGGGTGACTCGGTCGGGTTCGCAGGTGAGCAGTTCGTGGAGGACGGGCGGGAGTTCGTCCCAGAGCCATTCGTTCAGGTTGCCCGGGAAGGCTGCCGGGGGTTGGATGCCCAGGAGTTGCGGGGCGACTTCGGCCAGCCGTACCGCGATGGGGCCGTCGTCCCACATGGGGTCTCGGTTGCCCCAGAACGTAGAGAAGTCGGCGCTCGTCAGCATCAGCTCGGGGGGCAACGCGTGGTCGCCGGGATGCCTGCCAAGGGGGAGCAGCCGTTGCGCGGTCGTGCGCAGGATGTTGAGCGCGGCCAGGTCGTGCGGGCACGCCACGTTCGTGAGTTCCAGTTCGGGGAGGCCGAATCGGCGCAGTCCTTGGGTCCTGAGCGTGACGCAGTTGCAGCCGTCGATATCGTCTTCGTCGGCCGTGCACTGACCCGAGTTGCGGTATGGCGGCAGGACGGTCCCGAGCCAGTCGTCGGCGAGGACGAAGTCGTCCAGGCGACTGATGTGAGCGGGGGACAGGGCCCGGCCGGTGGCTAGGTCCACGGGCACTCCGCAGAGTGATTCCGCGATCGCCTTGGCCGTGGCACGGGCGAGGTGCGGCCCGGACGGGAGGTCGCCGACCGGCAGGACGCATGTGACGCCGATGTGCCGTGTGGCTTGCCGGGCCCTCTCCGCGTCCTCCTCGTCGGTGCCGGACACCTCGTTCAGGTTCCAGGGCGAGTCCTCGGCGGGATGGCAGGCCAGGACGAGGTGCGGGGTGCCCAGCCGGCCCGCGACCGCCGTGGCCAGCGGGCCGGGCAGCCGCTGCCGGACCGTCGCCGCGAGGTCGCCGGGATCCCTGTCGGTCGCGACGACGAAGCCGGCGGTCGTCTCTTCGGGAACCGTGATGGTGACGCGCATTGCAGCCTCCTCGGGGCGGTGGACCGGTGTTCGCAGTCCAGCTTCGAGGAGGCCGCCGCACACTTTCACTAGAACGTGGTTCTGTGGATAAAGAGCTAGAACGCGCAGGTCAGGGAGGCATCAGTTAGCTGGTGCGTTCTGCGCTCCGCCGGACCGTCCGCTCGGACGGTCCGGCGGAGCCGTGACACTCAGCGGCGGCCGTCCAGCGATCAGCCGCCGGTGCGGTCAGCGGGCGGACGCGTCCACGTAGTGGCGCTCACTCGGGCCCACGTACACCTGGCGCGGACGTCCGATCTTCGTGGCCGGGTCGTTCATCATCTCGCGCCACTGGGCGATCCAGCCGGGAAGCCGGCCGAGCGCGAACAGCACGGTGAACGCGTTGGTGGGGAAGCCCATCGCCTTGTAGATGACGCCCGTGTAGAAGTCGACGTTGGGGTAGAGCTTGCGTTCGATGAAGTAGTCGTCGCTCAGCGCGACCTCTTCGAGACGCATGGCGAGGTCCAGCAGCGGGTCGGATTTGCCGAGCGCGTCCAGGACCTTGCCCGTCGCCTTCTTCACGACCGCGGCGCGCGGATCGTAGTTGCGGTAGACGCGGTGGCCGAAGCCCATGAGCTTGACGCCGGGCTCCTTGTTCTTGACGCGTGCCACGAACGAGTCGATGTCGTCGCCGTTCTCGTGGATGCTCTCGAGCATTTCCAGGACGGCCTGGTTGGCCCCACCGTGCAGCGGGCCGAACAGCGCGTCCACGCCCGCGGACACGGACGAGAACAGGTTGGCTTGGCTGGACCCCACGAGCCGCACTGTTGAGGTCGAACAGTTCTGCTCGTGGTCGGCGTGCAGGATGAACAGCATGTCCAGGACGCGTGCGATCTCAGGATCGATCTCGTAGGGCTGCGTGGGCAGACCGAACATCATGCGGAGGAAGTTCTCCACGTACCCGAGGGAGTTGTCCGGGTACAGGAGCGGCTGGCCGTTGGAGGTCTTGTAGGCGTACGCCGCGATGGTGGGCAGCTTCGCGATGAGCCGGATGCTCGACTGGTCGACCTGCTCGGGGTCGAACGGGTCGAGGCTGTCCTGGTAGAACGTCGACAGGGCGCTGACCGCGGACGACAGCACGGCCATGGGGTGGGCCCGGCGCGGGAAAGCGGAGAAGAACGCCCGGAACTTCTCGTCCAGCAACGTGTGGTTGCGCACGTTGTCGGTGAACGCGCCCAACTGGTCGGCCGTCGGCAGCTCGCCGTAGATCAGCAGGTAGGCCACCTCAAGGAAGGACGACTTCTCCGCCAGCTCCTCGATGGGGTAGCCCCGGTAGCGGAGGATGCCCGCCTCGCCGTCGATGTAGGTGATGGCGGACGTGGTGGACGCGGTGTTGGTGAAACCCGGATCGAGCGTGACATGCCCCGTCTCCTTCAGGAGGCTGCCGACGACCAGCCCTGACGGCCCCTCAGTGGCCTCGGTGACCTCCAGAGGCATCCGGCCGCTCGCGTGGTCGAGCTCGAAATCCGACATACTCGCTCACTCCCAACTGCGTCCACACCTGCGTAGACGTTCCGCTCTTCATCGTATCCACGTGATCACCCGCGCCGATCCGGCCGGTCCCGTTGACGCGGGACCGGCTCGGGTGCTCCGGTGGAGTCATGACCGATAACGGGGCCGCCGAACTCCTCGCACGCACGCGCGGGGACATCGCCGCCGCGACGACCGAGAACCGCTTCGTCGACATGCTCGAAGCAGGCGGGTTGCCCCGGGAGCGCCTGGTCTGGCTGGCCGGCGAGGAGTATCGGATCGTTGGCAGCGATCGGCGTAGTTTCGCTCTGCTGGCTGCCAGGTTTCCCGATCCGCCGTCCGGTGAGCTGTTTCTGGAGCTTGCGCAGGGCGAGGGGCAGGCGCTGGCACTGCTCGGAGAGTTCGCGGCCGCGCTCGGGCAGAGTGAGAAGAATCTCAGGGCGTATGACCCGAAACCCTTCGCGCAGGCGTATCCGGCCTATCTCGCGCAGAGGGCGGCATTCGGGACGGCCGCCGAGGTCGCCCTGGCCATGCTGGCCAACCTGGAGGAGTGGGGTGCGTACTGCGGCCGTACCGCTCGGGCTCTACGGACGCAGTACGGCTTCTCTGACGGGGCCGTCGGATTCTTCGATTTCTTCGCTGAACCACCGCCGGGCTTCGAGGAACGCGCGTTGGACGTGATCGCGTCCGGGCTGGCATCCGGTGAGGACCCGATAGAGGTCGCTCGTGCGGCCCGCCTTCTGCACGCCTACGAGACCGCCTTCTGGGACACCCTCGCCGAAGGCTTGCCGTGATGGGTGGCCCTAGTACTCCCGGAGCGTAGGCAACTCGGCTGTGATCTGGACGAGTGTCCGTTCCTGGACGCCGATGAGCTGCTCGACGTCCACGGGCGGCCATTCCTCGCCGTAGTGGGCGTCCAGCAAGGTCGACAGGGCGACGAGGATCTGCTCTGGTGTAGGACGCTCCCCAGGCTCCTTGACGAGACAGCGGGTCACGAGCCCGCGCATGGGGGCGGGCAACCGGGTGAGGTCCGGTTCGCCGTACACGATCCGGCTGCGGACCTTGTGGCCGGTGCCGAAGGGGGCGGCACCCGTCGCTGCGAACACGAGGGTCGCGCCTAGGGAGAACACGTCGCTCTCCGGGTGGACGGGGTCACCGAGGGCCTGCTCCGGTGACATGTAGGCCGGTGTTCCCAGGATCTCCGTACGGGACAGCGGCAGTGCGTCGAGAGGTCTCGCGATACCGAAGTCGATGACCCTCGGCCCGTCCGAGGCCAGCAGGACGTTCGACGGCTTCAGGTCCCTGTGCACGATGCCCGCACGATGTATGGCGATAAGGGCCTCCGCAAGCCCGGCCCCCAGCCGGCAGGCCGCGCGCTCGCGAAGCGGCCCCTTCTCCCGGACGACCTTGGCAAGGCTCACACCGCGGATGTACTGCGTCGCAAGCCAGGGCCGGTCGGCGTCGGGGTCGGCGTCGACGACGGGTGCCGTATAGAAGCCGCTCACCGAGCGCGCCGACGTCACCTCACGGCGGAACCTCGCCCGCCACTTGGGATCGTCCAGCAGCTCCGGGCGGATGACCTTCACGGCGACGAGACGCCTGCTGGGCGACGCTCCGAGGAACACCTCGCCCATCCCACCGGCACCGAGCCGGGCGACCACCCGGTAGGGGCCGATCATCTCTGGAAGTTCTGACTGCATGGGCACGGAGGTCCGATCATGGTGGGGCGCGCTCAATCGTGCCATGAGCGGACACCCGTCCGGCAACGCGTGTGCTCAGGTCCAGGGCAGTGCACTCCGTTCGGTCCAGTAACGCTCTGGCGGAACGCTCAGATCCGCCAGCTCCTGTAGTTGATGCTCGTCGAGCTGCACGGTCGGCGCGGCGAGGTTCGACCCCAGTTGCGCGGGGCTGACCGCGCCGATGAGGACGATGTCCGCCCACGGCCGGCTGAGCGCCGCCGCCAAGGCCAAAGCATCGGGCCGTACACCGTTCTCGGACGCGATGGCCTGCACGGCCTCAGGCGGCCGCACGGCGAGCCTGCCGTTGGCCAAGGCCTCCTTGAGCAGGACGCGCAGCCCTGCGTCATGCGCTTCGCGTAGAGCTTCCGCTGCCGACGTCTCCAGGATGTTCCATGTTGACTGGACGGTGTTGAACAGCCTCTGGCCGGAGACGTCCAGTGTCATCGCCCGGCGGATCGTGTCGGCCTGTCGTGGGCCCGACGTGGAGAATCCGACGCGCACGCCTTCGGCACTCAGCTCCGCCAAGGCCTCCTGTAGGCGGAGATCCTGGAACAGTGCGCTCTCTTCGGTCAGGGAGTGGACCTGGTAGACGGAGAGGTGCCCGTCCAGCAACTCGCGGGTCTCGCCGTACTGGGCGCGGTAGCGGTCGAGACTGTGTTCCTTGACCTCATGCACCGCGGCGTCGGTCTTCCATTCGCCGACGTAGGCGTATCCCCATTTACTGGATACGGTCACATCATCGGGATTGCGTGCGCTGAGCCAGCCCCCGAGGAACTCTTCTGCGCGGCCGTAGGAGCGTGCCGCGTCCACCCATCGGATGCCGGCCGCATAGGCCGTGTCGAGGACGTTCCAGGTGGCCTCGCGCATCCGTTCGACGCTCCGGCCAGGCGGCAGTTCATTGGCCCTGCCAACGTTGATGTAGGCGGGCCGTCCCAACGCCGCGAGCCCGATCCCCAAGCGATGCGTAGCGTTCATGCACCCAGCCTTGCATGCCGTACCCAGCAACCAAGCCTCGGCGATTGCCCGAAGTGCCCGATAAGGCTGATTCTTATTCGTGGGTTATCCACAGAATTGCGTTCTACTGTTCTCGGGAAGGCGCGTCCGCGAGGCTGTGTCACGTCAATGTCAACCGCGACACGAAGGGCACGGAAATGCCTGTGCAGATCAATCGCGCCCAGTACGGCGCCCACCAGTTCGCCGGTCACCTGGGGCTCACTCGATGGCAGCCGCGCGTGGGGCTGGAGCACGGGATCCTTCCCGGCCCCGACCTGGACGGGGAGCGGTGGTCCGCCGACCTGGTCGAGGAATGCCGGGAGGCCGGCAAGGACGTCATCGCCAGATTCGGCGACGAAACGCCGATCGGCTCCGCCCGCGCGGCCGACAGGCTGGCCGCCCGGGTGAACCTGGACGTGGAGCGCCGAGACATCGAGGTCCTGGTCGCCCAGGGCGCCCTCAATGTCGTCAGCAGTTTCCGCGGATACCCCGTCTACCTCATGCGCGACCTGGACCGGCTCGACCTCGACACCGTGCGGACGGTGGTCATCGCCAGGAAGGGCCCGCTCACCGACACCGTCGACGCGGGGGGAGCGGCGACCATCCTCGGATGGCCCCGCCGGACGTTCGACCGGATCGCCACTGAGCGCGGGCTCACGGCGGACCGGCTCGGCCGCTACACCCTCCCCGACATCGAGGCGCTCAGACAGGACGATGACCTGGCACGCGAGATCGCGGACGAGAAGCGTCGCCTGACCCTGGCCAGCACGCGCCGAACCGAGGCCCATGCCGAAGACGTCGTCCGCGCCTGGGTTCTGCGCTGCTCGGCCTACGTAGACGGCGACGCCGACAGGCCGCCGGACATCGGTCCTCTCAGCCGAGCACTGCGAAGCCTCGGCGCGGTCAGAGCCAAGATCGAAGGACAGGAGGCCCCCGCCTCCTGAGTCTGATTCTGGCGGTTCCAGGCGGCCCCACCTAGGCGGGCTTGGAGTGGCCCCACCCTCAGCGGCGACATGCCTGCGGCGATCTGATTCGGCCCGACCGTGACCAGCTCCTTCTTGTCGCTGATTGCCTGAACCGGGGCCGAATCCAACCGCCACTGGGTCTTCAAGGTGGGGCCAGACGAGGCCGCTCCAGTGGAGCAAGTTGAAACCGCTGTAATCACTCGTCGGTGCACTAGCAAACCGGCGAAAGAAGGCGTTTTCGACGCCAGGCGCTTCACGCCGGCCAGCGTGAAAGAGACCAATGAGGAGCACGCCCGCGGCAGCGGAGGAGAACGTCCACACGCGGTCCTGCCCGGTATCCGGCAAGGACGAAGCCCACCCCTACCAGGCCGACCCAGCGGCCAACCAAGCCGACCGTGACCGACCGCGCTGGGAAACCTCCTTAGTGATGCCTAAACCAAGGAGTGAACGCGATGCCGCCGATGGCTCCATCAACAAGCCCAAGCACGACGTGCCGCCCCATAAACGCCCTGGATTCCACACCCACCAACAGGTCGAAAAGCCAATCACGACCGACGCCACCCCCGAACCGACGCCGAGACCCGAACCGACGTCGAGTCCCCGGATCGACGGCGAGTTCCGGATCGGAAGTGGAGACCCCGGACCGGGCCGGGAGCGGAGTTCCCGGACCGGGCGTCGAGGTCTCGAACCGACGCCGAGTCCCGGCCTAGGCGTGCAGTTTCTGGGCCGGGCGCCGAGTTCCTGGACCGACGTCGATTTCCGGACCGGGCGTGTAGATCCTGGAGTGGGCGCGGTGTTCCTGGAGCGGGCGTGCAGTTCCGGGACTGGGCGTGCAGTTCCTGGACCGGGCGTGCAGTTCCTGGACCGACGTCGAGTACTCCGACCGGGCGTGGAGTTCCCGGATCGACTCCGAGGTCCTGGAGTCGAGTTCCCAGGCCGGGCGTCGGGATCTCGGATCGATGCCGAGTTCCTGGACCGGTGTCGAGTTCCTGGACCTGGTGCGGAGTTCCCCGGACCGGTTGGGTGGTTCGTTGTGGTGGGTGGCTGGTCGAGGTCGGATAGGGCGTCGTGGTTGTTGTTGGGTTCGGAAAATCCTGCCGTCTTGCGGGTGGAGCCTTGGGGCTAGGGGCGGCGGGAGGATGAGCGACGTCTGGGGGACGGCTTCTTGGTCTCTCTGTGCCGTTCGAGGGCGGCGAGGAGGCGGTCGCGGGCCTCGACGCGGGAGAGCGCCGGGACCCGGTCGGGCAGGTTGGAGGCGAGCATGGGAGGGGCGTTGACGAGGCCGTTGTCGTCGATCGTGGCCTGCTCTCCTGGCCATGGGCCGAGGAGGATCGCGGAAACGCCGCCCGGGTGCCGAGCGAGGAGCGCCTGGATCCTGTCGGTCTCCTGCGCGCAGTCGGCGACCAGGAGGAGCCGGCGCGCCCCTGTCACGCCGGTGTTCTCCCGGATGGCGAGTTCCGTTTCGAGGTAGGCGAGCGCAGCGTCGAGGTTGCCGGGGATGAAGAGTCCGGCCGTGTTGTCGTCGAGTAGCTCATCCTCAGCCAGGCCGAACAGGGCGGTCGCGTCGGCTCGCGGAATCACGACCAGGGAATCGTCGCCGTGCTCGTCGAGAGCGGTCAGGGCGAGCACACGTGCGGTGGAGACGGCACCCGGGCCTGACAAGCCCGTTGCCGGGGCAGCGAATGGGTCGAGCACGGGACGGTATACGAAGTCGGCCAGCGGTTCCTTTTCCTCTTCGGGTACGGGAAGGGCCGGCATGCCCGCGGTGGCGACGGCATAGAGCCGGTGCCGGAAGGGGTAACAGATCGCCGCAGCGGCGGGGATGAGCAGGCTCAGCAGCAGAACCGGCTGCAGCGAGGGAGGACGTGACTCCGCCTCGTCTGCTTGCTCGCGTGTACGAGTCGGCTTTGGTGAGGATGGTGCGGGACGAGGTGTGCTCTTCTTCCGGGACGGGGGTTCGCTGCTCGGAGGATCCGGCAGGGCGATGCGCGGACTCGGCCTCTCCGGCGGTACGGGCGAGGGGCGCCCGTGTTCGATCTTGGGCTTCCAGGTGTGTCGATGCGGCCGGCGGGGAAACTCCCGACCGCGTCCCGACCTTCTGCGAGACCTCTCGTACATCGAGCGCCATGCCTCCTTGCACTTGTGCGCGGTGTACCAGTCGCCGATGTTCACAGCGTGACGGCAGCTCGGCGACAGGGACCTGCGCGGCCCCGGTTCGTGTTGAGCGGCGGCCTCCGAGGGCGCCGCCGCGCCGATGGAGATGGCGCCGGCCATCGCGGTACAGCCCAGGACTCCGCAGGTGCAGCGGAGCCAGCCGCCGAGCAGGACGGCCAGCCTGGGATGTGCCAGAAAACGGTTCATCTTCGCCCCGGGGGATCGCGTCGGTCACCGTGTGAATGCCGATCGTAGTCAATTTGGCTACGGAGCGTTGAACATTGCTAACACTCGACTGGACGACCTTCGGCGCCCGGCTCCGCTGCCGTCATGGCCCAAATACGCAGTACGTCCCAGAAAGCCCCGAGATGTAGGTGACCTGGTCGGCGCGGGAAAGGCGTCACGGAACGGCTGGCGAGAACCTACAACCCGCCTGCTGACAAACGGGTTTCGAGGCTACGGACCACGGGCTCACCGGCTGCACCTTACGGATGCCCGCAGCCGAACCAACCGTCCGGGAGGTGACTACGTGCGACACCCCGGTCTCCACGCGGTGCCATAACTCTCACTCCGCGTTATGAACTGGCCCAGGGACGACGCAGACTGCTGGAGGCCAGACGTGGAGCACCGGAGGGCAGATGCGTCGCGGGCGCGGCTGCGGAGCACCGGTGGCAGGGGCGTCACGGGAGCGGTTGCGGTGTGCTGGAGGTCGGATGTGGAGCACTGGAGGGCGGGTGCGTTGCGGGCGCGGCTGGGGGGCGCCCAGCAGCGTCCACACCTGGAAGCCGACCTGGTAGGCGGCGATCTCGGCGTCCCCCATGCGGGCGGCGATCGACGTTCCCACGATGAGGACGACGCGGAGTGCGGCCGTCCGGACCAGGAGGCCGAAGCCCGCCGTGGCGGACGTCCGCAACCCGGCCATGTCGGGACGGACCGGTGCCCCGTGCCGGCGCGCCGCCCGTAGCACGACGGCCACGTAGACGACCGCGCTGCCCGTCTGGGCGAGGACGGTCCCCCAGGCCGCACCGGCGATCCCCCAGCCCAGGACGAGCACGAACACCACGTTGAGCAGCAGGTTCGCCGAGAATCCGCCGATGGAGACGAAGAGCGGCGTGCGGGTGTCCTGCAGACCCCGCAGGACGCCGGTGCCGGCGAGCACGAGCAGCATCGACGGAATGCCGAAGAGGCTGACGCGGAGGTAGGTCTCGGCGTACGGGGTCACGGCGGGGGACGCGCCGAACGCCTCCACGATCCACCGGGTGGCGGGGGTGTCGCGGTCGCGGTTGCGGTGTGCTGATGATCGGATGTGGAGTACCGGAGGGCGGGTGTGTCGCGGGCGCGGCGGAGCCGAGGCGAATCTGTCCATTGCCGGATGCCTCTCTGCTCAGGGTCGTTCTGATCTGGGTCGGGGTGTGGCTGGCTGGTGGGGTGGATGGTCAGGATGTTCTCAGGCTTGCCAGGGTGGTGTCGGTTAGGGCGTTCCCATAGATCCTGCGGCGGCGCAGGGTGAAGTCGTCCATGTCCACGGCGCGTGGTCCGGCCTGGGGCATCCCCCGGCCGGCGTTCGCGCGTGTCGGGCTTGGCGGAGTGGTGTTGAGCGGGGTTGTTCTGTGCTCGGTTGGATGGGGGTGTGGCTGGTTGGTTGGCCGGGGGGGCAGGGGCGTTTCGCAGATTCTGTGGCAGCGCAGGGTGAGGGCCCGTCGTCCGCGCTCAGGGCACGTGGCACGGACTGAGGGATTAGTTGTTTGATGCCCTTGTCGCGTGGCGATGGTGTCCCGCCCGCGTGGCCCCCTGCTTTCGTGTCAGTTCGGGTGGACGGTGGGATCAGCTGCAGCAGTGTTAGTCGGCTCCCGGGGGCAGGGCGTCCCGGCAGGCGGGTGCCTGGCTGTGATCGATGGTGCAAGGTGCTCGTGGGGCTGGGGCGCGTTAGTGGTGGTGTTGTGCGGGTGGGCATGGGTTTAGTGGGTTGGTTTGGCGCGTGGTGTTTCTGGTGGGTTGGGGTCTTGGGTGACTTGGTTTCGGGTGGTGCGTGGGGTTTTAGGCGGCTTGTGGGGGGTCTGCGGGGGCCTTGAGGACGTCGTACATGCCCAGGGGAAGGGTGTCGCCCCAGAGCCAGTCGTTGACGGTGCCGTCGAAGTCCGCGGGTGGGCTGATGGTGAAGAGGCGTGAGGTCAGCGGGGAGAGGGTGACCTGGAAAGGGTTCGGTGGGGTGAGGTGGACGCGGCGCGTGGTGCCCCAGAAGTCGTTGAAGTCGCGGTGGGTGAGGTCCAGGGCGGCGGAGACCGTGCGGGTGCGGGCGGTGGGGCCGGTGGCGAGCCAGGACCAGTGGTCGGTCAGGAGGCGGCGGGCGGCCGTCCGCAGGACGTTCAGGGCGGCCAGGTCGTGCGGGCAGGCGACGTCGGTGATCTGGAGTTCGGGCAGCCCGAAGCGGCGGAGGCCGCGGGTGCGCAGGCGGACGCAGGCGCAGCCGTTGATGCCCTCCGGGTCGCGTTCGGGGTCGGCGGCCGTGCATCGGCCGTTGGCGCGGAACGGCGGCAGGACGTCGCCCAGCCAGCGATCGGCCAGCACGAAGCATGTCCGCTCGGTGATGGCCGGCGTCAGGACGTGGTTGGTGACGAGGTCGGCGGCGAGGCCCCCGGTGGCCGCGGCGATGGCGTAGGCGGCGGCACGGGCGACTTGGGCGCCGCGGGGCTGGTCGGTGATCGGCGCGAAGGCTGTGACGACGGCGAACTCCGCGGCGTCATTGAAGGTGCGTGCGGCCCGCCGGTCTTCGGGGCCGGCCGCCCGGACGTAGCCCGGATCCCAGCGCAGGGTGGTGAGGTCTTCGCGGGTGACCTGCAGCTGGGGCGAGCCGAGCCGTCCGGTGATGTGGGCGTGGTAGGGGCCTGACGCGGTCCGGCGCAGCAGGTCGCCGAGGTCGCGCGGGATGCTCTCGGCGGCCACGGCGAACCGGGAGGTCGTGGTGGACGGGACGGAGAACGCGATGGTGGCCATGGGGCCGCTCCTTCCGGACGGGACGTGGCCAGCATGCGCGGTCGTCCAGCCCGGAAGCAGTAGAACGAGATTCTGGGGATAACTCTCAGCCGTGGCGCGCGGCGCCCGGTGTGCGGTCGAAGCGCTCGCGGAACACGCGCGTGAAGTGGGGCTGGCTGACGAACCCAAGGCGATGAGCGATTTCAGCGACCGTCACGTGGGCCGATGCCGGGTCGGCCAGTTCGTTCCTGGCCCTGGTGAGGCGGCGGTCCATGACGTACCGGGACGGGGTGAGGCCCTCCGGCTCGAAGACGCGGCTGAGGTGCCGGACGGAGATCCCCAGGGCGGAGGCGATGCGTCGAGCGCTCAACCCGGGATCGTGCAGATGCCGTTCGATGTAGTCCTTGGCCACTAGCAGGTGGAGCAGTCGCGTGGGAGAGGCGGGGCGGTCCCCGGCACGTTGTGCCGCGAGGAGACCGAGGAGTTCCAGAGCCAGGTCGTCGGCATGGTCCGGTCCGTTGCCCTTGGCAAGGCTCAGGAGCAACGACCGCAGCGTCCGGGAGGCCGGGGAACCGTGGGACGCGCTGAGGGCGATGGGTGCGGGCACGACGGACGAACGGAATCGCTCGGCGAACATCTCACGCGGGACGTCCAGTAGTAGTTTCCGCATCGGGCTGGAGAAGCCGAAGAGGTAAGGACGAGCGGTGTCGTAAAGGACGAGGTCCCCTGCGCCGACGGTCAGGCAGCCGCCGGAGTGAAAGAACACGGCTTCGCCGCTGAGGACGAGGCTGGCGAACACCGATTCCTTGGGGAAGTCGCGGCAGATGCCAGGCGTCCGTTCTATGACGTGTTCGTTCCCTTGGATGTCGGCCAGGCGAAGCCCGCCGACACGGTGGTTCGTCTGCCGTGCGAGTAGTCCGCCCTCTGCGTAGGAAGAGCAGGCCAGCCCGACGAGCGCCCGTGCGTTGTACCGCTCCCAGTAGGCGATACGGTCGCCCGGCGGTACTTCCTCGGTCGATACGCGCGACTCCAAGACGGAAACGGCCATCTCGGCCTCCCAGCGTGCGATCGCAGGTAGGAGGCCGAGTCTAGCCATCGTCCCTCAGCGGAAGAGTGAGTCGACGTAGTCGGACCCCAGACCGACCTTGTCGTGGTGCTCGCGGCACATCGCGATGTAGTCGTGGACGTCGAAGTACCCGTCCGCGTCACCGTTCTCGTCCAGCCAGATAAGGGGACCCTTCACGATGAACATCGTCTTCATCGGCTCACCGCTCTCGTAGGCGACGAGTGTGTGTCCCTCTCCTGGGGCTTCGTAGATGAAGTCGCCGGCGGTCGCGGTCCATGGGCGTTCGAGATAGCCCCACTTGCCCGAGATGGTGTACGCGAACACCTCGTGGGGGTGGTAGTGCCTGTTCACGAGGCCGGCGCTGGTGGCGCGCAGGATGTCGGCCCAGGAGTTGTCCTTGACGTTGATCCAGAGCGGGCGTGAACCGACGGTTTCAGTGAACGGCACGTAGTAGCGGTCGTCGTCGGTGGCGACCTTCGACAGGTACACCTCTGGCAGGGCGTCCGGCTTCTGCGAGTTCTGGATCGGCTTCAGGGTCTTCCAGAACTCTGTGGTCGCGTCCTCGGGCATGGCGTCCTCCAGCGTGGCACCGGTCCGTCGACCGGCAGTCAACCGCGTGAGGACGGGCCCGTCTTCCCTCTGCGGGACGTCCGGTCTTGCCTGTCGGGGACACCTCGGATTCGCCGGACGCGTGCCGCGACGTTCGGTGAAATTATCGTCACTCGCAGTTAAAGTCGTCGGAGAGGTGACGAAATGTGCCGACTTTTCGGTATGAGCACGGGCGGTCCGCGGGTCGGGGCGGCGCACTGGCTGCTGGACGCGCCCCGGAGCCTGCGCGCGCAGAGTCACCGGATGCAGCACGGCGCGGGCCTCGGCTGGTTCTCGCTCGGCGGCGAACCCGTCCGCGACCGGGCGCCCCTCGCCGCCTTCGAGAATGCCGACTTCGACCTGCACGCCCGTAACGTCCCGTCCCACACGTTCGTGGCGCATGTTCGCGACGCGTCCGTGGGCGGGCTCACCGTGCACAACTGCCACCCTTTCGTGATGCGCGACCGGTTGTTCGCCCACAACGGCGTGGTGAAGGGGCTGGACGCCCTCCGGACGTGGCTGACGGAGGTCGAGCGCGCCCACGTCGCGGGGGAGACCGACTCCGAGCTGGTGTTCGCCTACCTGACTGCGGAGATCCGGCGCCGCGGCGACACGACGGCCGGGATCATCGAGGCGGTGCGCCGCATCGGCGCGGAACTCCCCGTGTTCGCGCTGAACCTGCTCATCGCCGAGGCCGGACGGCTCTGGGCGCTGCGCTACCCCGAGAGCAACGAGCTGTGGGTCCTGTCGCCGGACCGCGGCGGCGCGACCGCGCCAGGAGATTCCCCCGGCTCCGTGCCGGCCGTCGTCATCGCCAGCGAACCGATGGACGACCGCCCCGGCTGGCGGCTCCTCGCCCCCGGCGAACTCCTGGTCGCCGACGGGCTTGCCGAGGCTTCGCTCTTCCCGTTCGAACCCCTGCGGCATCCGCTGCGCCGCTCCGACCTGTCCGTACGAGAAGCCGCCTCCCAGACCCCCGCATCCGCCCCATCGCTTGTCACCCCCACCCCCTTGCTCTTATACCCATCAGCCGCTGCCCACACACATTTTTTTCTCATAATCAATTGTTCAACCAGCAAACACAAA
>NZ_JABXFD010000429.1 GCF_013372625.1 Actinomadura sp. BRA 177 | reverse complement strand
ATCACGCTGTTGAACTGGGACTCTACTGGTCCGTTCTCCGCCGCAGCCATCAAGCCGAAGCACGCAGGCATCACTTCAGGCGACACCTACACCTCCAGATGATCGAGATCTAGCTATGTAGTACTAGGCCGACCGGGTCACGCGGCGCTCGGCGTGGGGGTGTCGGGCGCCGCGGACCCGGTTTCTCTTTCCCTCGCCAACCGCGCCGTCGGCAACCCGGGCGGCGCGGCGGCGATCGAGGTCACCTTCGGCGGGCTGCACGTCCGCGGCCGGGGCGGCGTCTTCGCCGCGGTGACCGGCGCACCCGCACCGCTGCTGGTCGACGGGCGACCCGAAGCCCCCTACTCGGTCTTCCACCTCGCCGACGGCGCCGAACTCCGGATGGGCGCCCCGCCCGCCGGGCTGCGCAGCTACCTGGCGGTGCGCGGCGGGCTCGCCGTCCCGCCCGTCCTCGGCTCCCGCTCCACCGACACGCTCGCCGGCCTCGGCCCCGGCCCGCTCAAGCCCGGCGACCTGCTCCCCATCGGCCCGCCGCCGCGCCAGGCCCCGCTGCTGGACGTCCTGCCCGTCCGCCCGCCGATCTCCGGCGACCTCGAACTCCGCGCGATCCCCGGCCCGCGCGCCGACTGGTTCGTCCCCGGCGCGCTGGACGCGCTGTTCACCGCCGCCTACACGGTGACCAGCGACATCGACCGCGTCGGCATGCGCCTCGACGGGCCGGCACTGGCCCGCGCGGACCGGAGCGAACTGCCCAGCGAGGGGACGGTCACCGGCGCACTCCAGGTGCCGCCGTCCGGGCAGCCCGTGCTGTTCCTCGCCGACCATCCGCTGACCGGCGGGTATCCCGTCATCGCGGTCGTCGCGTCCGCCGACATCGGGCGCGCCGCCCAGGCCCGTCCCGGCCAGCGCCTCCGCTTCCGGCCGCACCCGGCCCCGCACCTCGGAAAGGACCCACCATGACCGCACCCATCGACCCGGGCGCCCTCAGCCCGGACCAGGCCAGGGCGCTGTTCCGGGCCGGCCTGCGCGTCCCCACCTCCGGCTGGTGCGCGGGCTGGACGCAGGCGAACCTCATCAGCGTGCCGCGCGAGGACGCCTACGACCTGCTGCTGTTCGCCCAGCGCAACCCCAAGCCGTGCCCCGTCCTGGACGTCACCGAGCCCGGCGAGACGTCCGTCGCGCTGTTCGCCGGCGACCTGCGCACCGACCTGCCCGGCTACGTCGTCTACGAGCACGGCGAGCCGGTCGCCGAGATGACGGACGTGACCGGGTACTGGCGCGACGACCTCGTCTCGTTCCTCATCGGGTGCAGCTTCACGTTCGAGGACGCGCTGCGCGAGGCCGGCGTCCCCGTCCGGCACATCGAGCAGAACCGGAACGTCCCCATGTACCGGACGAACCGGATGTGCCGCCGCGCCGGCGAGTTCGGCGGCCCGCTCGTCGTGTCGATGCGGCCGGTCCCCGCCGCGCAGGTCGCGGACGCCGTGCGGGTGACGGCCCGGTACCCGTCCGTCCACGGCGCGCCCGTGCACGTCGGCGACCCCGTCGAACTCGGCATCGACGACCTGGACGCGCCCGACTTCGGCGACCCGGTCGAGATCCGGGTGGACGAGATCCCCGTGTTCTGGGCGTGCGGCGTGACCCCGCAGGCGGCGGTGATGGCGTCCCGCCCCAAGCTCGCCATCGGGCACGCGCCCGGCCACATGGCGATCACCGACGCCCGCGACACCCGGTACCTGGTCCCCTGACGCGGGCATAGGCTTCGTCCATGCCCGAGATCGTCACCCCGGGCGACCGTCTGGGGGAGCGCTACCGCCTGGAGCGGCCCCTCGGCGCCGGCGGCATGGCGACCGTCTGGCGCGCGGTCGACCTCGTGCTCGACCGCGCCGTCGCAGTCAAGGTGCCCAAGGAGGGCTGGCCCGAGGAGTTCACCCGGCGGCTCCGCCAGGAGGCGCAGGCCGCCGCCGGCCTCACCCACCCCAGCATCACCGGCGTCTACGACTACGGTGAGCAGGGCTCGGTCCCGTACGTGGTCATGGAGTTGCTGGACGGGGAGAGCCTGGCCGCGCGACTGGCCCGCGGCCCCCTGACCTGGGCCGAAGCGGCCGGGATCTGCGCCCGCGTCGCCGACGCGCTGGCCGCCGCCCACGCCGCCGGCATCGTCCACCGCGACATCAAACCCGCGAACGTCTTCCTGACCTCGGTCGGCGTGAAGGTCCTGGACTTCGGCATCGCCTTCACCGGACCGTCCACGGCGGACGGCCCCGTCCTCGGCACGCCCGCCTACGTCGCCCCCGAACTCCTGACCGGCGCGCACCCGACCACGGCCGCCGACATGTACTCGCTGGGCGTGGTGCTCCGCGAGTGCCTGACCGACGGCTCCGACACCCCGGACGAGGTCACCGCCCTCATCCGGGACTGCCTGCGCGAAGACCCCGAAACTCGTCCCACCGCCCGCGAAGCGGCCCGCGTCCTGGCGGACGTCTCCGGCGTGCAACTGGCCCAACTGCCTCCGCCCCCGGCCGAGCACGGGCGCTGGATACCGGACGTCCCGAAGGGCGAGCATCCGCCGACGCGCGTCCTGGACGAGCCGCCGCCCGTGGATGCGCCGGCCGCGTCCGCGCGGAAGCCGCTGATGATCGCCGGGGGTGTGGTCGGCGCGGTGGCGCTGGTGGCGGTGCTGCTGGCCGCGCTGACGCCCGATTCGTCCCGCGAGACGGCCTCGCCGCCGTCCGCGAGCCCGTCGGAGAGCAAGGTCGCCGCGGCCTCCTGCTCGGTCTCCTACAAGGTGGACGGCACCTGGCCGCAGGGCTTCCAGGCGACCGTGCGCATCACGAACCTGGGCGACGGCGAGATCGACGGCTGGAAGCTCGGCTTCGAGTTCCCGGACGGCCAGGCGATCACGCAGTTGTGGAACGGCAGCCAGGTGCAGGACGGCTCGGCGGTCACGGTGACGGCGGCGGACTGGAACCGGTCGATCCCGCCGCACGGCAGCGCCGAGTTCGGGTTCCTCGGCAGCCAGGACGGCGATAACGGCACGCCCGCCGCGTTCACCCTGAACGGCGGCGCGTGCAGCGGCTGACCGCCCGCGATGGGAGCGCTCCCAGATTGTTCCCGCAGGTCAGCGGGCAGATGGCCGAATTGATGCCGGGCGGCCTATTGTGTCGCCCCTGGTCAAGGACTTAGCATCCGGGGCAATCGAAGCGCTTCGACAGACCGGTTCGAGAGGCACTGCGGTCCCCACCCCCGGAGGAAACCCATGATCAAGGCAGGCAGGAGCGCGGCCGTCCTCGCCGCCCTTGCCGCGGCGGCGCTGTCGCTCACCGCGTGCGGCGGCGACGACGGCGGCTCCGGCGGCAAGGAGTTGAAGCTCTGGCACTACGAGGCCCCGGACAGCGCCATGGGCAAGGCGTGGAACGAGGCCATCAAGGAGTTCGAGGCGACTCATCCCGGCGTGAAGGTGAAGTTCGAGGAGAAGGGCTTCGAGCAGATCCAGAAGACCGCGCCGATGGTCCTGAACTCCAAGAACGCCCCCGATGTCATGGAGTACAACAAGGGCAACGCGACCGCCGGCCTGCTGTCCAAGCAGGGCCTGCTCACCGATCTCACGCCCGAGGTCACCAAGCGCGGCTGGGACAAGCTGATCAGCCCGAACGTCCAGGTCACCGCCAAGTACGACGACAAGGGCACGATGGGCGGCGACAAGTGGTTCGGTGTTCCGAACTACGCCGAATACCTGCAGGTCTACTACAACAAGGATCTGTTCAAGAAGTACGACGTCGAGATCCCGAAGACGTTCGACGAACTGACCGCCGCAATGGACAAGTTCGTCGCGAAGGACGTTACGCCGCTGACCAACGCGGGCGCCGAGTACATGGCGCACCAGTTCGTCTACCAGCTCGCCCTCGACAAGGCCGACCAGAACTGGGTGGACGCCTTCCAGCGCTACACCGGCAAGGTCGACTTCCACGACCCCGCCTGGACGTACGGGGCGACGACCTTTGCCGACTGGGTGAAGAAGGGCTACATCGCCAAGAACTCCGTCAGCCTCAAGGCGGAGGACGCGGGCGTCGCGTTCATGAGCGGCAAGTTCCCGATGATGTTCTCCGGCAGCTGGTGGTTCGGCCGGGTCGCGTCCGAGGCGAAGTTCGACTGGGAGACCGCCGTGTGGCCCGGCGCGAAGATGACGCTCGGTTCCGGCGGCAACCTGTGGGTCGTCCCGAAGGGCTCGGAGAACAAGCAGCTCGCCTATGACTTCATCGACATCACGATGAAGAAGAAGGTGCAGAACGTGCTCGGCAACGCGGGCGGCATCCCGGTCGCGGCGGACCCGTCCGCGATCACCGAACCGAAGGCCAAGAAGCTCATCGGGGACTTCGACAGCCTCGCGCAGTCCGGCGGCCTCGCCTACTACCCGGACTGGCCCGTCGCCGGCTTCTACGACGTGTGGGTGTCGCAGACGCAGAAGCTCATGAACGGCGAGTCGCCGGACAAGGTCCTCGGCGACGTCCAGAAGGCGTACGAGGACGGTCTGCCGAAGTGACGGCGCAGGGCCGCGGCCGGTCGCGGGAGCAGTGGGGCTACCTGCCCTACCTGCTCCCCGGCCTGCTCCTCTTCACCGCCGTCATCGGCGTGCCGTTCCTGATGAACATCGGGACGAGCTTCACCGAGTGGACGGGCGTCGGCACCCCGAAATGGATCGGGCTCGGCAACTACCGGGAGCTGGTGAAGGACGAGCAGTTCTGGGCGTCGTTCGGGCACAACGCGCTGATCATCCTCGGGATGGCGGTCATCCCGACGCTGATCGGGCTGGTGCTCGCCGCCGCGCTGACCGACCTGATCGGCCGGCACTTCGGGCCGCGGGCCGCGAGCGTCCTGCGCGCCTGCGTCTACCTGCCGCAGGTCCTGCCGATCGTCATCGCGGGTGTCGTGTGGAGCTGGCTGCTGGCCCCCGAGGACGGCGCGGTGAACGTCCTGCTGGGCAAGGTCGGCCTCGGTTCGCTGGCGCACGACTGGCTCGGCGATCCGGCGACTGCGCTGTGGAGCGTCATCGGGGTGATGGTGTGGATCCAGATCGGGTTCCCGCTGGTCATTTTCATGTCCGGGCTGCAGCGGGTCGACCCGTCGCTGTACGAGGCGGCGGAGATCGACGGCGCCACGTGGGCGCGGCGGTTCTGGCACATCACGATCCCGCAGATCCGGCCGGAGATCTTCGTGGTGCTGCTGTGGACGACGATCGCCGCGCTGAAGGCGTTCGCGCAGATCTTCGTCCTGACGAAGGGAGGGCCGGGCGGCGCGACGAACGTCCCGTCGTACTACTCGTGGGTCAACTTCTTCGAGAAGTCGGACGTGGGCTACGGCTCGGCGATCGCGACCGTGCTGACCCTCGTCATCATCGCGCTGACCGTCGTCTTCCTGCGCATGCAGGGCAATGAGCTGGGGGAGGAGCGGTGACCGCGACGCTTCCGAAGAAGGCTGGGGCGCCGCCGCGGGTCGGGCGGGACGCGCCGAACCGCCGCCGCCGCGGGCCGTCCACCTACGCGGTGCTGGTGGCGCTGACCGCGTTCGCCGGCGTGATGCTGATCCCGTTCGTGGTGGTGGTCTTCAACGCGCTGAAGACGCCGGAGGAGTACACCGCGCAGGGGCCGCTGTCACCGCCGGACGGTTTCAACCTGGACACCATGCGCGCGTTCTGGGAGCGGACCGACTTCGGGCACGTCCTGCTCAACAGCGTGCTGATCAGCGGTTCCGTGGCCGTCCTCGCCGTCCTGCTGTCGGTACTGAACGCCTACGCGCTCGGCATCGGCCGCATCAAAGGACGGATGTGGGTGCTGGTCGTGCTGCTGATGGCGAACACGGTGCCGCAGGAGGCGCTCGTCTATCCCCTCTATTACATCTCCAAGCAGTTCGGCCTCTACGACACGAAACTCAGCGTCATCATCGTGTTCACGGTCATCCAGGCCGCGTTCGGCACCTACCTGCTGTCGTCGGTGCTGTCGGCGTTCCCGCGCCCGCTGCTGGAGGCCGCCCGCATCGACGGCGCGGGCCGCTGGCAGGTGCTGTGGCGGGTCGTCGTCCCGGTCGTCCGGCCGACGCTATCGGTGCTGCTCGTCTTCTTCTTCGTGTGGACCTGGAACGAGTTCCTGATCCCCATGACGTTCCTGATCTCCAACGAGAACCGGACGGTCTCGGTCGCGCTCGGCGTGCTGCACGGGCAGAAGCTCATGGACACCACCATGTCCAGCGCCGCGTCGCTGCTCGGCCTCCTCCCGACCGTCGTCTTCTTCCTCATCTTCCAGCGAACTCTGTCGCGCGGACTCACTGCGGGGGCAATCAAATAATGAAGTTCAGTGACGGCTACTGGATGATGCGCGAGGGCGTGCAGGCCTTTCATCCGGTGGAGGTCCTCGACGTCGACTCGGGGCCGAACTCGTTCACGGTGTACGCGCCGGTCGAGCGGATCCGGCACCGGGGCGACCTCCTCAAGGGGCCGGTGGTGACGGTGGCGTGCGAGTCGCCGATGCCGGACGTCATCGGCGTCACCCTCACGCATTTCGCGGGAGAGAAGAGGCACGGCCCGGATTTCGAACTGGTCACCGACCCGACAGGGGAAGTGTCGATCGATGAGGACGCGGCGACGCTCACGTCTGGTGCGCTGTCGGTGCGGGTCGGGCGCGCTAAGGAATGGTGCGTCGACTTCTTTGCGGACGGACGCCGGCTGACCGGTAGCTCGCCCAAGGCCCAGGCCGTCATCGACACCGACGACGGGAGCCATTACGTCCGGGAGCAGCTCGACCTCGGCGTCGACCACTTCGTCTACGGGCTCGGTGAACGGTTCGGGCCGCTGGTGAAGAACGGCCAGTCCGTGGACGTGTGGAACGCCGACGGCGGGACGGCCAGCGAGCAGGCGTACAAGAACGTGCCGTTCTACCTGACGAACGCGGGATACGGCGTGTTCGTCGACCATCCGGGGCGCGTGTCGTTCGAGGTCGCATCGGAGGCCGTCGCGCGGACGCAGTTCAGCGTCGAGGGCCAGTCGATGCGGTACTTCGTCATCTACGGGCCTTCGCCGAAGGAGATCCTGCGCAAGTACACCGCGCTCACCGGGCGGCCCGCCCGGGTCCCGGAATGGTCGTTCGGGCTGTGGCTGTCGACGTCGTTCACCACGTCCTATGACGAGGAGACCGTCACGTCGTTCATCGACGGGATGGCTGAGCGCGACCTGCCACTGAGCGTCTTCCACTTCGACTGCTTCTGGATGCGCGAGTTCCAGTGGTGCGACTTCGAATGGGATCCGCGCGTGTTCCCCGACCCCGAGGGGATGCTGCGGCGACTGCGCGACCGGGGCCTGCGGATCTGCGTCTGGATCAACCCCTACATCGGCCAGCGCTCGCCCCTGTTCGAGGAGGGACGTGCGCGCGGCTACCTGCTGAAACGTCCGAACGGTGACGTGTGGCAGTGGGACAAGTGGCAGCCCGGCCTGGCCGTGGTCGACTTCACCAACCCCGAGGCGCGGGAATGGTACGCGGGCAAGCTCGAAGCGCTCCTCGACATGGGTGTGGACTGCTTCAAGACCGACTTCGGCGAACGCATTCCCACCGATGTCGTCTACCACGACGGCTCCGACCCGGAACGCGCCCACAACTACTACACCTACCTCTACAACCAGACCGTCTTCGACCTGCTCCGCAAGAAGCGAGGAGAGAGCGAGGCCGTGGTATTCGCCCGGTCCGCGACGGTCGGCGGGCAGCGTTTTCCGGTGCACTGGGGCGGCGACTGCGAATCGACGTTCGAGGCGATGGGGGAGAGCCTGCGCGGCGGCCTCTCCCTGGGCGCGTCGGGGTTCGGCTATTGGAGCCACGACATCGGCGGCTTCGAGGGGACGCCCGATCCGGGGCTGTTCAAGCGGTGGATCGCCTTCGGCATGCTGTCCTCGCACAGCCGCCTGCACGGCAGCCATTCCTACCGGGTGCCGTGGCTGTTCGACGAGGAGTCCGTGGACGTCCTGCGCGACTTCACCCGGCTGAAGATGCGGCTCATGCCCTACCTGGCCGGCGCCGCCCGGCAGGCGTCCGGGGAAGGGCTCCCGATGATGCGCGCAATGGTCGTGGAGTTCCCGGACGACCCGGCCTGCACCCACCTGGAACGCCAATACATGCTCGGCGACGACCTCCTCGTCGCGCCGGTGTTCTCGTCCGACGGTGATGTCTCCTACTACGTGCCGGGGGGTGTGTGGACGCACTACCTCACGGGTGAACGCATCGAAGGAGGCCGATGGATTCGGGAACGGCACGGCTTCGATAGCGTTCCCTTGCTCGTCCGTCCGGGTGCGGTCATCCCCGAGGGTGCGGTGGAGGACCGTCCCGACTACGACCACGCAGACGGCGTCACGCTGCGCGTCTACGAGCCGTCCGACGGAACCACGGTCGTCACCCAGATCGGGGACGCCACCTTCAGCATGACGAGAAACGGTGAAAACGTGCGCGTGACAGGCGGGAGAGCCTGGAACG
The DNA here is from genome assembly GCF_013372625.1 of Actinomadura sp. BRA 177. Classification (GTDB taxonomy): domain Bacteria; phylum Actinomycetota; class Actinomycetes; order Streptosporangiales; family Streptosporangiaceae; genus Spirillospora. The sequence continues at coordinate 7,271 of NZ_JABXFD010000429.1, read as the reverse complement.
TCCTTCTCGTCAACGCACGCGTGGCAGCCGTGGAGGGCGGCGAGCTTTCAGACCATCCACAAGGTGTTCTCGTCAAAGCGACCGGTCACGAACTGGTCATCACTCTGGAAGAGGAGAACTGATGGGGTTCCCGACAGGGTTCCTGTGGGGTACGGCCACCGCCGCCTACCAGATCGAGGGAGCGGCCCAGGAGGACGGCAGGGCGCCGTCCATCTGGGACACGTTCAGCCACACGCCGGGCAAAGTCCTCAACGGTGACACCGGTGACGTCGCCACCGACCACTACCACCGGTGGCAAGAGGACATCGCGACGATGGCCGCCCTCGGCATCGGCGCCTACCGGTTCTCGATCTCCTGGTCGCGCGTCCTGCCGGACGGCACGCCCAACCAGAAGGGCCTCGACTTCTACTCCCGGCTGGTCGACGACCTGCTCGCCCACGGCATCGCCCCGGTCGCGACCCTCTACCACTGGGACCTCCCGCAGCACCTGGAGGACGCGGGCGGCTGGCCGGAGCGCGACACCGCCCGCCGGTTCGCCGACTACGCCGAGCGGATCGGGCGCGTCCTCGGCGACCGCGTCCACACCTGGACGACGCTGAACGAGCCGTGGTGCTCGGCGTTCCTCGGCTACGCGTCCGGCGTGCACGCCCCCGGCCGCACCGACCCGGCGGACGCGCTCGCCGCCTCCCACCACCTCAACCTCGCGCACGGGCTGGCCGTGCGGGCGCTGCGCGGCGTCACCTCCCCGTCCGCGCGGCACTCCGTCACCCTCAACCTGCACCACCTGCGCGGCGACGCGGAGGCCGTCCGGCAGGCGGACGCCGTGTCCAACCGGGTGTTCCTCGACCCGATGCTCGGCCGCGGCTACCCCGCCGACCTGCTGGAAGACACGGCGTCCATCACCGACTGGAGCTTCGTCCGCGACGGCGACGAGGCGATCGTCGCCGCGCCGCTGGACGTCCTGGGCGTCAACTACTACTCGCCGACCCTCGTCCGAGTGTGGGACGGGACGTCCCCGCGCGAGCACGCCGACGGCCACCGGCGGGGCGCGGCGACCCCGTTCGTCGGCTGCGACCGCGTCGAGTTCGCCGAGCAGCCCGGCCCCTACACGGCGATGGGCTGGCCGATCGACGCGAACGGCATGGACGAGTTGCTGCTGCGCCTGCACCGCGAATATCCGGACACACCGCTGATGGTGACGGAGAACGGCGCGGCATTCGACGACGTCGTGGAGGACGGTCGTGTCCGCGACGAGCGGCGCATCACCTACCTGCGCGACCACATCGCCGCCGTGGAAAAGGCGTGCGACGCCGGCGCCGACGTGCGCGGCTATTTCGCCTGGTCGCTGCTGGACAATTTCGAATGGGCCTACGGCTACTCCAAGCGTTTCGGCCTCGTCCACGTCGACTACGAGACCGGGAAACGCACCTGGAAGGACAGCGCCCACTGGTACCGCGACACCATCGCGGCCCACCGCGGAAGCCCGTGAGAACAGCGGAGCCATGAAGTCGCAGGGACGTGTGAGAACGCGGAAGCGCATGAAAACGGCAGGTGCCGTGGAGGCGGCGCGCGCGCGGACGGCCGTGCTGGCCCTGTCCTTGGCCGCGTTCTGCTTCGTCACGACCGAGAGCCTGCCGATCGGGCTGCTCCGCCTCATCGCGGACGATCTGGACGTCTCGCCCTCGGCCGTCGGCATGCTCGTCACCGGGTACGGGATCGTGATCGCCGTCGTGTCCGTCCCGCTCGTCCGGATGACGGCCCGGATGGGACGGCGGCGCCTGCTCACCGGCGTGATGCTCCTGTTCGTGGTGCTGTCGTTCGCGTCGGCGGCGGCACCCGGCTACGGCTCGCTGATGGGCGCGCGGCTGGTCACCGCGCTCGCCCAGGCGGTGTTCTGGCCGGTCGCCGCGGTGGCGGCGGCCGGGCTGTTCCCGCCCGAGTTGCGCGGACGGGCCGCCGCCTACGTGTTCGCGGGCGGGTCGCTCGCGATCGTCCTCGGCGTCCCCCTCGGCACCTGGCTCGGCCGCCTCGCCGGCTGGCGCCTCTCGTTCGCCGCGCTCGGCGCGCTGTGCCTGCTCTCGCTCGTGGCCGTCGCCGTCCTGCTGCCGGGCGGCGACGAGGGCGGCGCGCACGCCGTCCCCGCGACCTGCCCGGACGCGCGCCGGTTCCGGTTCCTGCTGGCCACGGTCATGCTCGCGGTCGGCGGCGTGTTCGCCTGCTTCACCTACATCGCCGAGTTCCTGACCGGCGTCAGCGGCTTCCCCGGCTCGGCGATCAGCCCGCTGCTGCTCGTCAACGGCGTCGCCGACATCACCGGGCTGGTCATCGCCGGCATCGTGGTCGACCGCGGCCCGCGCGCCCTGCTCGGCGCGGCGGCCGGCGTCCTCGCGGCCGGCATGCTCGTCCTCTTCCTGTTCGGGACGGCCGCGATCCCGGCGGTCGCCGGGCTCGTCCTGCTCGGGCTCGGGCTGCCCGCCTTCGTGACCGCCATGCAGGCCAGGGCGCTGGAGTCGGCGCCGGGCGACACCGATGTGGCGTCCGCGTGGACGGCGTCGGCGTTCAACGTCGGCATCGCCGGCGGCGCCCTGCTCGGCGGCGCGCTGCTTCCGGTCACCGGCGTGCGCGGCACGGCCCTCGCGGGCGGGGTGCTGGCCGCCGCGGCGATCATGGTGATCCTGGTGGACGGGCCGTCCCGGACGCGCGTCCGGCCGCCCCCGGCCGCGGCTAGCATCGAACCCCCTGTGAAACGCTTCGACGCCGACGGGACGGTCCGTGGTCAAGATCACTGATGTGGCGCGGCACGCGGGAGTGTCGCCGAGCACGGTCTCCTACGTGCTGAGCGGCAAGCGCTCGATCTCCGAGGAGACGCGGCGGCGCGTCCGGGAGAGCATCCGCGAGCTGGGCTACCGCCCGCACGCCGGCGCCCGCGCGCTGGCGAGCAGCCGCTCCAACGTGCTCGCGCTGATGATCCCGCTGCGCTCCGGCATCGCGGTGCCGGTCGTCATGCAGTTCGCCGTGTCGGTGGTGACCGCCGCGCGCAGGCACGACCACGACGTCCTGCTGCTCACCCAGCAGGAGGGCGAGGACGGCCTGCGCCGCGTCGCCGACAGCGCGCTCGTCGACGCGCTGATCGTCATGGACGTCCAGATGAAGGACCCGCGGCTGCCGCTGCTGCGCTCCCTCGACCGGCCGAGCGTGCTCATCGGGTTCCCCGCCGACGCCGACGACCTGACCTGCATCGACCTCGACTTCCACGCCGCCGGCGCCGTCTGCGTCGAGCACCTCGCGGAGCTCGGGCACCGCGAGATCGCGCTGATCGGGTCGCCGCCCGAGGTGTACGCGCGGCAGACCGGCTACGCGCAGCGGGTCGCGGACGGGTTCGCCGAGGCGGTGCGGTCGCACGGGCTGTCCGGTGACATCCACCCGTGCGAGGCGACGGCGGACGCGGCCCGGGAGCTGGTCGCGCGGCTGCTCGCCGAACGTCCCGGGCTGACCGGCGTCCTCGTCCACAACGAGCCGATCGTCGGCCCGGTGCTGCGGGCGCTGCGCGCGGCCGGGCGGCGCGTCCCCGAGGACGTGTCCGTCGTCGCGATGTGCCCGGACGAGATGGCCGAGCACGCCGAGCCGGCGCTGTCGTCCGTCGCGATCCCGGCCGAGGAGGTCGGCGGGCGTGCCGTCGACCTGCTGATGGACAAGCTCGACGGCGTGCCCGTCCCGGCCGCGACCCTGCTCCCGCCCACCCTGACCCGGCGCGCCAGCAGCGCGCCCGCCTGACCCCTAGGAAAAGGAGGGCCCGGGGCCTTATCGCGGCCCGTTATCGAAGCGCTTCGATATGTCACTTCGGGGGCAAGCCCAGAGGAGAATCGGTGAACAGACCCCATCGAAACCCCCGTTCCCCCGGCCGGCGCAGCCGGTCGCTGACCCTCGGCCTGGCCGCCGCGCTGGTGGCTCCCCTCACCTGGGCGGCCCCCGCCGCCGCCCGCGAAACCTATCCGTTCCGCGACCCCGGCCTGTCGGTGGACGCCCGGGTGGACGACCTGCTCGGCCGGCTCACCCTCGACGAGAAGATCTCCCTGCTGCACCAGTACCAGCCCGCCATCCCGCGCCTCGGCATCGGCCGGTTCAAAACGGGCACCGAGGCGCTGCACGGCGTCGCGTGGTCGACTGACATCCACAACGCGGGTGCCGTCGTGACCGCCAAGGGCACCGTGTTCCCGCAGTCGGTCGGGCTCGGCGCAACCTGGGACCCGGCGCTGCTGAAGAAGATCGGCTCGGCCGTCGGCGATGAGGCGCGCGGTTACAACAGCGAGAACCCCGACGTGTGGGGCCTGCAACTGTGGGCGCCCGTCGTCAACCTGCTGCGCGACCCGCGCTGGGGCCGCAACGAGGAGGGCTACTCCGAGGACCCGCTGCTCACCGGCCTGCTCGCCACCGCCTACGGGCACGGCATGGAGGGCGACGACCCGGACCACCTCAAGACCGCGCCGGTGCTCAAGCACTACATGGCCAACAACAACGAGATCCGCCGCGACCAGACGTCGTCGAGCCTGCGGCCGCGGGTGGCGAAGGAGTACGACGAGGTCCCCTTCAGGATTCCGATCTCGCGGGACGCGGCGACCGGGATCATGACGTCGTACAACCTGATCAACGGCCGTCCCGCGACGGTCACGCCGGACGCCGGTGACCTCGTCCGCTTGTGGACGGACCGGACGCTGTTCAACGTCACCGACGCCGGGGCGCCCAACAACATCGTCAACTCGCAGCAGTACTACCCGGACCTGGCCTCCGGTGACGCGGCGATCGTGAAGGCGGGCGTGGACAGCTTCACGACGGACGACACGAACTCGTCCATCACCGTCAACGCGATCAAGGACGCGCTGTCGCGTGGGCTGCTCGCGGAGTCCGACGTCGACCGCGCGGTGAGCCACATCCTGAGCATCAGGGTGCGGCTCGGCGAGTTCGACCCGGGCGGCGGCCGCTACGGGAAGATCACCAAGGACGTGGTGGACAGCCCCGCGCACCGCGCGCTGGCCCGGGCGGCGGCGGCCGAGCAGATGGTGCTGCTGAAGAACCAGCGCAAGGCGCTGCCGCTTTCGTCCGGGAAGGTCGCGGTCGTCGGGCAACTCTCGGACACCCTCTACACCGACTGGTACTCGGGTTCGCTGCCGTACAAGGTCACGCCGCTGGACGGCATCAAGAAGCGGGCCGAGTCGGTGACGTCGAGCGAGGGCGTCGACCGGATCGCGCTGAAGGACGTCTCGACAGGCAAATACATCGCGGGCGGAACGGGCTCGGGCGCCGTTCTCAAGACCGGGCCGACATCGGCGTCCGACGCGACGGCGCAATTCGACGTGTTCGACTGGGGCCAGGGCGTTGTGACGCTGCGCAGCGCCGCCAATGGCAAGACGGTCGGCCGGTACAACTGGGGCGACACGTTCGCCAATGACCAGGACCAGCCGAACGGATGGTTCGTCCAGCAGATGTTCAAGCTGGAGAAGCAGGACGACGGCAATTACCTGCTCCGGTACGCCGGATATGAGAAGGCGTACGACTGGGCGGACCCGTCGAAGACGTACGTGAGGGTGGCGGACGACGGGACGCTCGTCCTCACCACCAAGGACGGCGCTTCTCGGTTCGCCAAGGACGTCATCAGCAGCGGTGTGGATTCGGCGGTCAAGGCTGTGACGGGCGCCGACTCCGCCGTTGTCGTGGTCGGCAGCATGCCGTTCATCAACGGCCGCGAGGACCATGACCGGACGACGATGGCTCTTGCGGAAGGGCAGTCGGAACTCATCAAGGCGGTTCGGAAGGCGAACCCGAACACGGTCGTCGTGGTGGAGAACAGCTACCCGACGACGCTGAACTGGGAGCAGGAGAACGTCCCGGCGATCCTGTGGACGAGTCATGCGGGCGCTGAGACGGGTAACGCCCTGGCGTCCATTCTCTTCGGGGATGAGAGCCCGTCCGGGAAGCTCCCGCAGACGTGGTACCGGTCCGAGAAGCAGCTGCCCGACATCCTCGACTACGACATCATCAAGTCGGACCGGACGTACCAGTACTTCAAGGGGAAGCCGCTCTACCCGTTCGGGTACGGCCTCTCCTACACCACGTTCCGGTACGGCAAGCCGCGGCTGAGCAGCCATTCCGTGGGACGCGACGGAACGGTCACGATCACGGTTCCGGTCACCAACACGGGCAAGAAGGCGGGCGACGAAGTCGTCCAGCTCTACACGCACCAGCGGTCGTCACGGGTGAAGCAGCCTCTGAAGAAGCTGCGCGCCTTCGACAAGGTTCACGTGGAGCCCGGAAAGACGGTGACGGCGCGATTCCGGCTGGACGCCTCCGACCTCGCGATCTGGGACGTCACCCGCAACAAGTGGACGGTCGAGAGGTCGAAGCAGGACCTGCTGATCGGCTCCTCGTCCGCCGACATCCGGCAGCACACGACGCTCAACGTGCGCGGCGAGCGCATCCCCGACCGGGACCTGTCTACGCCGACCCGCGCCGCCAATTTCGATGACCAGAACGGCATCCAGCTCGTCGACGAAACGAAGGTGAAGGGCGACGCGGTGGCCGGCGCGGCGAACTCCTGGCTGAAGTTCGCGGACGCCGACCTGGGCCGTTCCACCGGTCATATCACCGCGCATGTCGCGGGCTCGTCGGCGACCACGATCCAGGTTCGCCTGGACGCGCCGAACGGCCCTCTGGCCGGAACGCTGAACGTCCCGGCGACCGGTGACAAGTACACCTACAAGGAGATCACCGCCGAACTGAGCCACGTCCGTGGCGACCACGACGTGTATCTCGTCTTCAACGGCGAAACCCGCCTGAGCTCCTTCTCCCTCACCCGATGATTCCCTCGGTCCGCCCCGGCACGTCCGGGGCGGGCCGGTCCGCTGCAAAGGACGCCATCCATGCGTGCCAACAGCAAACTCACCGCCATAGTCGCCGCCATCCTCACCGCTGCCGCGCTTCTCGCGGCCCCGGCTCCCACCCAGTCCGCGCAAGCGGAAACACACCATGTCGGCTACGACCGCTACTCGCTCACCGTGGACGGACAACGCGTCCTGCTGTGGGCGGGGGAGTTCCACTACTTCCGCCTCCCGAGCCCGGCCCTCTGGCGGGACGTCCTGGAGAAGATCAAGTGTCCATTCACGGGTCATCGTGAGCTAGGCGGTTGTGGCGTGAGTGTGCCGGGCTGTCTGTGTTGATCTTGCTGGTGTGATCGACGAAGATCATGGGGTGTCTTCGTCTTCGTCCGTGCCGACCTC
>NZ_JABXFD010000072.1 GCF_013372625.1 Actinomadura sp. BRA 177 | reverse complement strand
GGACAGCAGGGCCACCGCCGCGAGCGCGAGGGGACGTGAAGCACGCACCTGACCAGGCCCCCCGACGTGGTCTCGGTTCCTCGCTCGCATCGGACGCCCGCGACGCTAGCCGCTCCCCGCCCCCCTGTCGACTCGATCTCAGCCGGCCCCGGCCGCCGTTGCGCCCGTTGTGCGCGTCTTGTCGTCGGGAAGCGGCCGGTCACCCGGCTTCCCCGGCAGCCCGCGCGAATCACCGCCGGCGCCCGCGCCACTGCCGGCGCCCGCGCCACTGCCGGCGCCGGGGTCACTGTCCGTGTCGGCGCCACCACGGCCGTCGAGAGTTGCGGGACGTATCCGACGAACCAGGCAGCCCGGTTGTGCTCGGTCGTGCCGGTCTTGCCGCCGCCTCGCGGTCGGACAGCGCCGCGCGCGTGCCCGTCCCCTTCAGGACGATCGCCCGCATCGCGAAGGTCGCCTGCTCCCCGTCCAGCACCCGGCGCCCCGGCCCGTCGTCCCAGGGCAGCGGGACACGCCGGCCGTTCGCGTCGACGACCTTGGTGACGAGGTGCGGGACGACCGCCGTGCCGCCGTTCGCGAACGCCGCATACCCGGCGGCCTGCGTGACCGCCGCGACGTCCGGGATGCCGAGCGCGACGCCCGCCTGTCCCTCGAACGGCTTGAGCGCGGACGCCGGCACCCCGAACAGCCGCGCGGTGTCCATGACGTTCGAGATGCCCCGTCGGCGTAGTAGACGGTCGAGCCCTCGTCGGTGACGCCGTCCTTGGGCTGCGTCGGCACCGGCGTGCGGATGTAGGCGACCACGGTTGCGTCGGCCAGTAGCACGGCCGGTGTGACGAGCGTCACGGTCAGCTTGCGGCCGGGACGCAGCCGGGACGGGACGAATCGGAGCGGGCGGGTGAGGGCCGGCCGGACACGGCGGGCCCTGGGCAGGGAGGGCATGCGACCTCGTTCGACGTGGAGCACGCGGAATCGGCCGTCGTCCGGGGATGGGAGCGCGCGAGCGGGCAGGCCTTCGGCGGCATGCGCGAGATAGAAGGCGCCTGCGGGTCGGGGAGGAGTTCCGCGCGGGACGACGCTGCGGAGTAACGCAGCCAGATCGGTACGAGCCACGCCTGTGGCCGGTGGTCCCGCCGGACACGGCCCCCACGGGACCGCGCTGACGGCGCTTGTGCCACCGTGGTAACAGCTTGATCACGATGGACCCCGGACGCGCAAGCGATTGCGGAATCTGTGGGGTCCATCGCGATGAACCGGACGGCCGCGATGCCGTCCTCCGGGTGGCCCTCCGCACGCCCCCTAAACC
>NZ_JABXFD010000354.1 GCF_013372625.1 Actinomadura sp. BRA 177 | reverse complement strand
TGTGAAAATGGTGGGCGATCCAGACGTGCTCACTGCGCACTGTTGTGGCGGGGGACAGATGTGTCCAGGGCCACCACGCCGCGCGGACCTGCTTCACGGCCGCCCTCGACGCGCTGCCGCGGCTCGGCGCGTCCGGGCTCGTCCCGCTGGTCGAGGAGTACGCCCGCCGGTACGTCGAACAGGGACGCAGCCCCGCCGACGACGACGCCCCAACACCCCTGTCCGAGGAGGACGAGATATGGCCCTGACAAGCTCCCCGGGCCCGATCGACATGCACGACGAGGCCGCGCTCAAAGAACTGATCGCCGATGAGCTGGGCGCTGTGCGGGACCGCAGCTTCGGCCTCACCACCGACGTCCTCGCCAAGGACGACCTCACCACGCAGGTGTCGCCGCTGATGTCGCCGCTCGTGTGGGACCTCGCCCACGTCGGCAACTACGAGGAACTGTGGCTGCTGCGCGCGGCGGCGGGCCAGGAGGCCATGCGCCCGGAGATCGACGACCTGTACGACGCGTTCGAGCATCCGCGCTCCGAACGGCCGACACTGCCGCTCCTGCCACCGGACGAGGCCCGCTCCTACATCGGGACGGTCCGCGCCAAGGTTCTCGACTCGCTCTCGTCCGCACGGTTCGACACGGCGAATCCGCTGACTTCGGGTGGGTTCGTGTACGGGATGGTCGTGCAGCACGAGCACATGCACGACGAGACCATGCTCGCCACCCATCAGCTACGGAAGGGCGCTCCCGCGCTACTCGATCCGGTGGCCGAGGCGCTGCAGAAGCCTGCCGAAGGTTCCGTGGCAGACGAGGTATTGATCGAGGCTGGCCCGTTCCAGATGGGTACTTCGGACGACCCATGGGCGTACGACAACGAACGTCCCGTGCACCTCGTCGACCTGCCCGCGTACTACATCGATGTCGAGCCGGTGACGAACGCCGCCTACATCGCCTTCATGGAAGCCGGTGGCTACGACGACCCGCGCTGGTGGGACCCCACCGGATGGGAGTGGCGCAACAGCAGCGGCAAGCGCGCCCCCGCCTTCTGGGACCGGGAAGGAGGACAGTGGGTGCGACGCCGGTTCGGACGGACGGAACCCGTCCCGCCCGGCGAATCCGTCCAACACGTGTGCTGGTACGAGGCCGACGCCTACGCGCGGTGGGCAGGCAAGCGTCTGCCGACCGAATCGGAGTGGGAGAAGGCCGCGCGCTGGGATCCGGCCACGCAGCACTCAAGGCGCTACCCATGGGGCGAGGTGTACGAGGAGGGCCGCGCCAACCTCGGGCAGCGCACGCTGCACCCGTCCGAGAGCGGCTCCTACACGTCGGGCGCCTCGGCCTACGGAGTGCGGCGTCTCCTAGGGGACGTGTGGGAGTGGACGTCGTCCGACTTCCACGGCTACCCCGGCTTCCGGTCGTTCCCCTACAAGGAGTACTCGGAAGTCTTCTTCGGCCCCGAATACAAGGTTCTGCGCGGCGGCTCCTGGGCGACGCACCCGCTCGCCATACGCGGGTCCTTCCGCAACTGGGACTACCCCATCCGACGGCAGATCTTCTCCGGTTTCCGTTGTGCCCGGACGCCAGGGGAGGGGCGCTGAATGTGCCGCCATCTCGGCTACCTGGGCCCGCCACAGACCCTGCACTCGCTCATCTACGACGGCGAGTACTCGCTGGAGACCCAGGCGTACGCGCCGCGCATGACGCAAGGCAACCTGCTGAACGCCGACGGGTTCGGCGTCGGCTGGTACCAGGACGGCGAGCCCGTCCGGTTCCGCCGCGCCCAGCCCCTCTGGACCGACCAGTCGTTCCGCGAGGTCGCCGGTGCCGTACATGCATCATGCGCGGTCGCGGCGATCCGGTCGGCGACGATCGGGTTCCCCGTGGACGAGTCGTGCGCCCAGCCGTTCCGCGCCGGACGCTGGCTGTTCAGCCACAACGGCAAGATCGAAGGCTACGGCGGCATCGAGTCGAAGCTCCGCGAACTGGCCGGCGACGTCGCCGAAATGCCGGACGCCCGCGCGCCCGTCGACTCGGCGCCGCTGTTCGCGCTCGCCGTCCGGCACTGGCGGGACGGCCTGCCGCTCGGCGACGGCCTCGCCGCCGTCATCACCGCGATCACCGCGCTCGCCCCCGGCCGCTACAACCTGCTCGCCTCCGACGGCACATCGCTGGCCGCCACGACGTGGGGCGACTCCCTGTTCGTCCGGGAGGACGCCGACGCGGTCCGGATCGCGTCCGAGCCGCTCGACGACGTCCCCGGCTGGCGGCACGTCCCCGACGGCTCGCTCGTCACCGCCGGGCCCGCCACCGGCGTCCGCATCGATTCCCTCTGAAGGAGAACCACGTGGATCGGTTCCTGACCGCCGACGACCTCGCCAAGACGCTCCGCCAGGACGTCCGGGAGGGGCTCACCGGCACGCCCAAGACCCTGCCGCCCAAGTGGTTCTATGACGAGCGCGGCAGCGCGCTCTTCGAGGAGATCACCAAACTGGAGGAGTACTACCCGACCCGCCGCGAACGGGAGATCCTCGTCGTGCACGCACCCGACATCGCCACCGCCACCGGCGCCAAGACCCTCCTCGAACTCGGCGCCGGATCGGGGGAGAAGACCCGCCTCCTGCTCGACGCCCTCTCCGGCACCCTCCGCTCCTACGTACCGGTCGACGTGAGCGGCGAGTTCCTCGAAGAGGCCGCCGCCGGGATCGCCGCCGACCATCCGGACCTGACCGTCCGGGCCGTCGTCGCCGACTACGAGCAGCACCTGCCCCTCCTGCCCGGCGGCGAGCGGCGCCTCATCGCCTTCCTCGGCGGGACGATCGGCAACATGCCGCCCGCCGAGCGGATCGGGTTCCTCGGCGGCGTCCGCGCCACCATGGACGACGGTGACTTCCTCCTCCTCGGCGCCGACCTCGTCAAGGACGCCGGACGCCTCGTCCGCGCCTACGACGACGCGGCCGGGATCACCGCCGAGTTCAACCGGAACGTCCTCTACGTCATCAACCGCGAACTGGACGCCGACTTCGACCCGGACGCGTTCGAGCACGTCGCCGCCTGGAACGACGCGGAGGAGTGGATCGAGATGCGGCTCCGCTCCGTCCGCGACCAGCACGTCCGCATCGGAGGCCTCGACCTCGACCTGTCGTTCGCGGCCGGGGAGGAGATGCGCACCGAGATCTCCGCCAAGTTCCGGCGGGACCGCCTGGAGGCCGAGCTGGGCGCCGCCGGCATGGAGATCGCCGAGTTCTGGACGGACCCCGGCGGCGACTTCTCCCTCACCCTCGCCAGGCCCGCCGCCTGACGCTCAGCCCTTCCGGACCGGGTGGGCGAGGCCCATCCGCTCGACGTCCGCGGCCAGGCGGGTCGCCACGTACCGGTGGCCCGCCGGGTTCGGATGGGTGCGGTCCTTCTTGATGAGCCGCGCCGCGTTGCCGGTGCCCGTCAGCAGGTCACCGGTGATCCACTTCTCGCCGATCGGGTCGACGAACGGGACGCCGAGCTGCTGGGCGAGGCCCTTCAGCGCGTCCCGGACGGCGACCGCGCCCGGCACCGGAGCCCCCGTGCCCCACAGCGGCCCGATCAGCACGATGTGCGTGCCGGGCCAGCGCTGCCGGGCGCGTTCGATCAGCAGGTGCGCCGCCGCCGCGACCTGCGGCGCCGGGTACCGCCAGTCGTTGTGGCCGCCGGACACGATCAGCATGTCGGGCGCGGGCCGCCAGCCGAGCTGGCTCTCGAACAGGCCGAGGAACGCCTCCGTCCCCCGCCCCTTCGCGACGAACCCGGTCCCGGCGCGCCCGCCGACGATCACCTGCCAGCCGAGCAGCCGCGCCGTCGCGGACGCGTACGTCGTCTCCGGCTGGACGCCCCGGTCGCCGACCGTGTAGCTGTCGCCGAGGAACATCACCACGGACGGCGCCTCGCGGGCCTCACCGTCCTCCGGCGCGCCCTTCCCGGGCCCGTCCGCCGCGGCCGGCTTGTGCACCGAACCAGCGAGCACGGAACAGCCGGTGGCCGACAAGACCGCCACCAGGCTCAGGCACAGCACCAGAATCGCCGCGCCGCGTCGGCCGCGGCGAGATGTCATGGAAGACCACCCATACGTTCCAAGGGGATGCCTCCCGCATATTACTGATCCGCCGCCCGTGGCGGGGGCACGACGCGGTTTACACCGTCCGTTCACCGTGGGCTCACCTTGGGGATCGGCGCGGGCCATCGTGGGGCGGGACGGTTCGGCGGTGAGTGGACGGGAGCGGCTGAGCGAACTGGACCTGCTGCGTTTCGCGGCGGCGTTGGCGGTGGTGCTGTACCACTTCACCGGGTTCGGCGGTGCCGGGCCGTGGCCATCGCCCGCGCGCGACGTGTTTCCCGAGGTCGCGGCGGTCACCCGGTTCGGGTATCTCGGTGTGGACCTGTTCTTCGTGATCAGCGGGTTCGTGATCCTGATGAGCGCGTGGGGGCGCGGGCCGGGCGCGTTCGGTGTGTCGCGGCTGGTCAGGCTGATGCCTGCGTACTGGGTGAGCGTGCTGCTGGGTGCGGTCGTGTACGCGGTGTTCAGGCAGGGGCACGGTGTGCCGGGGCTCGTCCTGCCGAACCTCACGATGCTGCAGGGCGGGCTGGGCCTGAAGAACGTGGACGCCGTCTACTGGACGCTTTGGGTGGAGCTGCACTTCTATGTGCTCGTCGCCGTCCTTGCGAGCATCGGGATCACCTACCGCTCGTGCCTGGTCTTCATGGCGGCGTGGATGCTCGGGGGCGTCTTCGCCGACGAGGCGGGCAACGAGTTCCTGCAGGTGATGCTGGTCCCCACCTGGAGTTGCTACTTCATCGCCGGCATGGCGCTCTACATGATTCACAGGTTCGGGCCCACGCTGCTGCTCTGGGGGTACGTTGCCGCGTCCTACCTGCTGGCCCTGCACTGGGGGGCGTGGCGCGGGGAACACGTCTTCCGGGGTGCTGACGAGATCGCGGTCAGTGCCGTCATCACCGGCATCTTCGCCGTGATGATCCTGGTGGCGACCGGTCGTTTGCGGCGTCTGCGATGGTCTCGGCTGACCGTCCTTGGGGCGCTTACGTATCCGCTGTATCTCGTCCACTCGCAACTGGCGCTGCCCCTGTTGGACGCGTTCTACCCGAGGTTGGACAAGTGGGCAGCCCTCGGCGTGGTGTTGGCGGCGTCTCTGCTGAGCGCGTACGCCGTTCATCGCTTGGTCGAATGTCCGGGTGCGGCATGGATGCGTGCTCGTCTGCGCGCGTCGCTGGAGCCCCTGCGTCGTTCGGCGGAACCGTCTAGGTTTGTCGGTCGTGGTGAATGGAGCGGTGCTGGTCTCGACGCTGCTGAGCCTCGTGGCCGCACCCCGGTTGACGCGACGCAGAACTGAACCGGGGGGACGCCGCTGGGCACGTCCAGAGACGTTCCTCGCCCTGGTGGTCGCGCTCGTCTACCTGAACCAGGTGCTCTTCACCGTGTACGTGCTGCGCGTCCACGGTGGGGATACGACGTTCATCGGGAAGTACCTGCCGGAGGGCTATTTCGCGCTCGCGGACGGTTCGGCCATGCGCGGCCTGGCAGAGCATTTCCCGAAGCCCGAACTGCTTGCGCCGTCCCTCCTGCGGGTGCAGGCGTTCCTTGAACTACCGTTCGGTCTACTCGCCTACGTAACGGTCCTTCGGTGGCTGGATCGCGGCCTGTATCGGCGTCTGGCGAGTTCGTGGCTGGTGTGGGCGGCGTCGTTCTCCTACACGTTCGTCTTCTGCGTGGTCGAGTGGGATCTGCGCAACCCCTACACGGTCGACGACATCGTGATCCGCGCCTGCTCGGCAGTGCTGACGCCGTTCCTCCTTCAGTGGCTGGCCAGGCAGGAGGAGGACGGGCCGCCGGCTTGCGATGGGCGCTGCTGCTCTTCTTCGTCCCGGCTCTGGCCGTCCGCTACGGCGTCAACTTCGGCACCCCGCTCATCGCGGTGGCGGCGGCCCTGGTCGTCTTCCTCGCCGCTGCCGGATGCGCACTCCGCGAGGCACTCGCCGACCTGCGAAGGAGCCGCCTCGCCCTCTGGGCCGTCCAGGCTGCGGTCGCCCTGCTCGTCGGCGGCGCGGCCGGTTACGCGGCCGTCCGCATGATGACGGACCAGTACTACGAAGCGGGCCTCCTCAGAGGCGTGAGCGTCTGCTTCGCCGTAATCGTCGCCGTATGCGCCCTCACCGACCATTGGCTCGGGGGTGTGACACTTCGGGGAGGGCGGGCGCTGAACTGAATGTGAGCGTCCGGCCGGTGTGAGCGGGCTTCGGCCGGGCGCGTTCCTCCGGCGGGCCCGCGTTCCCCCGGTCGGGCCCGCCGGAGGGCTCCAGTTCTGGAACGGTCCCGTCAGGCCGGGGCGTCCGGCGGGCGCAGTTCGTCGGTGTAGGTGACCGACAGGCGGCGCATCACGCCCGACTCGTCGATGGAGTACTGGCCCAGGCGGTCCAGCGGCGGCGAGTAGGCGTGGATCGAGACGCTCGCTTCCTCGACGCCGGTGAGCCGGTGGATGTGGTCGGGGCCGAAGGAGAAGGACCCGCCCTCCTTGACCACGGTGCGCAGGGGGTCGCCGCCGATGCGCGGGTTGTTCTCCTCGATGGCGCCGGCGACGACGCGGACGGCGCCGGACGAGATGTCGTGGTCGTGCCACCCGGTGTCGTTCTCCGGCGTCCAGCAGAGGAGCCAGACGTCGACGTGCTCGTCGCGGTGGAGGGACGCGTAGTGGCGGCGGCCCGCGGGGAACGCGACGTGCTGGCGCCACAGGCCGGGCCGCTCCGCCAGGTCGTCGACCAGCTCCCGCAGTTCGCGCTTGTCGAGGGGACGGCCGGGCAGGTTCTCGAAGCCGGCGGCGCGGGGCAGGACCTCGGAGGACACGGTTCGCTCCTTTCCATTCTGTCGTCGGGCGCGGCGTAGCCCCTGAACACGGCTACTGAACCGCATCAGTTAACCGTTTCAGTGAACCGCTTCAGGGGCCATGCCGTCAAGTGCGGGTCCATTGCTCTGTCGGCGGCGGCCTCTAGGGTTGGAGGGATGTCGGAGAAGCGCAAGCGCGCGACCATCCGGGAAGTGGCGCAGGCGACCGGTTTGTCGCCTGCGGCCGTGTCGTACGCGCTGCGCGGCATCCAGACGTCGGAGGAGACGCAGGAGCGGGTCCGCGCGGCGGCGGACGAGCTCGGCTACGAGGCGCATCCCATCGCGCGCGCCCTGGCCAGCGGCCGCACCGACCAGGTCGGGCTGCTGTGCGGATCGCTGGAGGACTACTGGCAGCAGTCCCTCGCGGTCGGCATCGGCCGGGCGCTGCTCGCCCGCGACCGCTACGCCCTGATCGTGGACGCGGGCGGCGACCCCGAGCGGGAGCTGGCCCTCGCGCGGCGGCTCCGCGACCAGCGGGTGGACGGCCTGATCGTCCAGCCGCTCGACCCGTCCGCCGCGCTGTGGTCGGAGCTGGCCGCGGCGATCCCGGTCGTGTCCATCGGCGACGCGCTGCACGGCGGGCAGGCGCAGGGCGAGGTCGTGTTCGACAACCGGCGCGGCGTCACGCTCGCGCTGGAGCACTTGCGCGGCCTCGGCCACCAGCGCGTCACCGTGTTCACGCCGACGCGCGCGAGCACTCCGGACCGTCCCGCCGACGTGCACGTCAACGCCGAGGCCGAGCGGCTGGGCCTGCGGGTGGACGTGGTGGTCGTCCCGCAGGCGCTCGCCGAGGCCACCGAGGTCGCGCTGCGCGTGCTCGGCGGGCCCGACCGCCCGTCGGCGGTGTTCTGCTTCGCCGACTCGATCGCCTACGGGGTGTACGCCGCCACGCGCGAGCTGGGGCTGGACGTGCCCGGCGACGTGGCGGTCTGCGGGTACGACAACCATCCGATGTCGGCGCTGCTCACCCCGCCGCTCACCACCGTCGACTGGGACATCGACGGCATCGTCCACTCCGCCGTCCGGCTCGTCGTGGACGTCATCGACGGCAAGCCGCGCAAGCGCCGGGTGGTGCGCGAACCGGCGCTGCGCGTCCGCGCGTCCACGTGCGGCGCGCCGGAGTAAGGGGCGTTACGGGTGGAGCCGGGCCAGCCGGGGGAGGAGGTCCGCCGCGGCGGCGATGTCGGTGTCGAGCGGGCGGTCCTCGACGCGCGGGTCGAGGACGGTCCCGGCCAGGTCGGTCGCCGCCCGGAGCGGCCCGCCGGACGGCGACCGGCCCTGCATCCGCAGCGCGCGGACGGCGGCGACCAGCTCGCAGCCGAGCCCGAGCCGGTAGGCGGCGACGGCGTCGGTCGTCGCGCGCGCCGACTGGGTGGAGAAGCCCGCGTGCTCCTCGACGCCGCGCGACAGCACCGCGCTGCCGAGCGCCGCCGGGGTCGCGAGGCGCCGGACGTCCGCGAGGCACGAGTGCGCCACGTACTCCAGGATCATGATCCCGGACGACGCCTCGGTGGCGCCCTGGAAGGGGTAGAGGCCCGTGAACGACGGCTCGGCGAGCGTCCCGAGGCGGGCGGCGGCGAGCGCCATCGTCTGGAACAGCGCGGCGCGGGCCGAGTCGAGCGCGAGGCCGACGTAGGCGGTGTGGAAGTTGCCGTTGTGCCAGACCGTCCGGCCTGGGGCGTCCACCAGCGGGTTCTCGGCGGCGGCGTTGATCTCCCGGGTGACGACCGCCTCGGCGTACCCGGCCGCCTCCAGCGCCGGCCCGTGGACCTGCGGGAACGCCCGGTAGCCGTACGGGTCCTGGATGCGCATCGGCGCGGGCTGGTCGAAGGCGAGCAGCGCCCGCATCGCCGCCGCCGCGTCCTGCTGGCCGGGGTGCGGGCACGCGTCCTGCACCGGCTGCGCGTACGGCTCGCCCGAGCCCCGGACGGCGAAGTGCGACAGCGCCGCGACGACCGTGGACGCGCGCAGCATCTCCCGCAGGTCGGCGACCGCGAGCGCCGCCTCCCCGAGCGTGGCCGCGTTGGAGCTGATGAACGCGAGCGCGTCGGCGGAGTGCAGCCGGTAGCCGGGGCCGCGCTCCTGGACGCCGTCCGGCCCCGCCAGCCAGGCCCGCTCGCCGAGCAGGCACAGCGCGGTCGACGCCAGCGCGGTCAGGTCGCCGGTGCCGATCGCCCCGTACACCGGCACCGGAGGAAGGAGGCCCAGGTTGAGGACGTCCGCGAGGGCCTGCAGCACGCCCGGTTCCACCCCCGACCCGCCCGCCGCGATCTGGTTCAGCCGGACCGTCAGCATCGCCCGGACGATCTCCGGCGCGACCAGCGGCCCGGCCCCGGCCGCGTGGCTGCGCAGCAGGCGCAGGCCGTGCGCGTCGGAGTCCTCCCACTCCACGTCCACGACGCGGTTGGCGCCGACGCCGGTCGTCCGCCCGTACACCGGCTGCGCGGCGGCGATCTCGCGGGCGGCCCGCCAGGCGGCGCGCGCCCGGCCGGCACCGTCCGCGCCTATGGCAACTGTCACATCTCCGCGGGCCGCGCGGACGACCTGCGCGCAGGTGAGCGCGGTTCCGTCGATAACGATTCGGCTGTTCTCCACGCGGCAGCGCTACTTTCCCCGGTTTACCGGTAGTTATGCTCAGGAACCGACGTTCCGGACAAGCTGGGACACCGAGGTGACCGTACCCATTGGTTACGGTTGGGTAGAAGGCCGAAATCGATCATCGGCGTCGCGGGCGCCCAACGAGGACGTGAATCGTTGATCACCTTTGAGGGCGTCACCAAGCGCTACCCGGGCGGCACCGTCGCCCTGGACGATGTCAGCCTCGACTGCCCCACGGGCCGCATCACCGTGTTCGTCGGCACGTCCGGCGGCGGCAAGACCACGGCGCTGCGCACCATCAACCGCATGGTGGACCCGACGTCCGGCCGGGTCCTCATCGACGGGCGGGACGTCCGCGAGCGCAAGCCCGCCGAGCTGCGCCGCGGCATCGGCTACGTCATCCAGCACGCCGGGCTGTTCCCGCACCGCACCGTGCAGGACAACATCGCCACCGTCCCGTACCTGGTCGGCTGGAACAAGAAGAAGGCGCGGGCGCGGGCGCTGGAACTGATGGAGCGGGTCGGGCTCGAACCGTCGATGGCCCGGCGCTACCCGTTCCAGCTGTCCGGCGGCCAGCAGCAGCGCGTCGGCGTCGCGCGGGCGCTCGCCGCCGACCCGCCGATCATGCTGATGGACGAGCCGTTCAGCGCCGTCGACCCGGTCGTCCGGGCCGAACTGCAGGACGAGTTCCTCCGCCTCCAGGACGAGCTGCACAAGACGATCGTGTTCGTCACCCACGACATCGACGAGGCCATCAAGCTCGGCGACCGGATCGCGGTGTTCGAGACCGGCGGCAAGCTCGTTCAGATCGACAGCCCCGAGGACCTCCTCGCCCGGCCCGCGAACGACTTCGTCGCCGGCTTCATCGGGCACGACCGCGGCATCCGGCGGCTGTCGTTCGTCCCGTCCTCTGCGGTGCCGCTGAACGAGCGGGATGTCGTTTCGGCCGATGCGCCGGTGTCGGAGGCGCCGTCGGACGGCTGGGTCCTGGTCGTGGACGGCGACCGGCGTCCCCTGGGCTGGGCCTCAGCGGACGTCCTGCCGTCCTCCGGCGTGCTCGGGGACGCGCGGCTCGCGCCGATCGGGCACACGTTCGACGTCGAGACCGACTCCGTCCGCGCCGCGCTCGACGCCGCGATCCTGTCCCCGTCCGGCCGCGCCGTGAGCGTGGACGGCGACGGGCGGCTGGTGGGCGTCGCCGACCAGCACGACCTGAGCGCCGCCATCGCCCGCTCCGGCACGGACGTCGAGCCGGAGGCGCCGTCCCTCGCGAAGGAGGGCGGCTGATGGACATCGACTGGGGCTGGATCGGCGAGCACACCGACTCACTCGGCGAGCACGCCGTCCTGCACCTGCGGCTCGCGTTGCTACCGGTGCTGTTCGGGCTGCTCATCTCGCTGCCGGTCGGGGTGCTGTGCCGCCGTTGGGGCTGGCTCTATCCGCCCGCGCTGACGCTGGCGAACGTGCTGTACGCGATCCCGTCGCTCGCGCTGTTCATGCTGTTCATCGACTACACCGGGCTCAACCCGGCCACGGTGATGATCCCGCTGACCCTCTACAGCCTGTCGGTGCTCGTCCCGAACGTGGTGGACGGGCTGGCGTCGGTGTCCGACCCCGTCCGGCAGGCCGCGACCGCGATGGGCTTCGGGCCGCTGCGCCGGCTCCTGCAGGTCGAGCTGCCGATCGCGGTGCCGATCGTCATCGCCGGGACGCGGGTCGCCGCCGTCTCGTCCATCAGCCTCGTCGCCGTCGGCCAGCTGATCGGGCAGGGCGGGCTCGGCGCCGACATCATCCGCGGCTACCAGCTCCAGTTCCAGACGCAGATCGTCGCCGCGACCGTCCTGATCATCCTGCTGGCCCTGGTCACGGACGCGATCCTGGTGATCGTCCAACGCGTGCTCACCCCGTGGGCCCGAGCCCGGGGAGCGTCCGCGTGAACGACCTGTGGAGCCAGTTCGACCTGTTCTGGACGTGGCTGACCGCCTCGTCCCAGTGGCACGGCGCCGACGGCATCCCGCACCGCCTGCTCCAGCACATCTACTACAGCGGCGTGTCGCTGGCGTTCGCCGCCGTGATCGGCCTGGCGCTCGGCCTCCTCATCGGCCACACCGGCCGCGGCGGCTTCCTGGCGATCACGCTCGCGAACTTCGCCCGCGCGATCCCGACCTTCGGCCTCATCCTGTTCATCGTCGTGATCGAGTACAGCATCACGCCGGTGCTGATCGCGCTGGTGGCGCTGGCCGTCCCGCCGATCCTGGTGAACACCTACGAGGGCATCCGCGGGGTCGACGCCGACGCGAAGGACGCGGCGCGCGGCATGGGCATGACCGGCTGGGGCGTGCTGTGGCGGGCGGAGCTGCCGATGGCGCTGCCGCTGATCCTGCTGGGGCTCCGCACGTCCGCGATCCAGGTCGTCGCCACCGCCACCATCGCCGCCTATCCCGGCTTCGGCGGCCTCGGCCGCTACATCATCGACGGGCTGGCCCGCAACGACTACCAGCTCGTCATCGGGGGGACCGTGCTCGTCGTCCTGCTCGCCCTGATCGTCCAGCTCGTCTTCGCGGCGCTGCGCCGCGTCGTGATCTCGCCGGGTCTGCTCGGCTCCGCCCGTTCCTCCTGACCGAAGGACCAAGAACAATGAAGAAACTCATCCGTGGCGCGGCGATCGGCCTCGTGGCCGCCCTGGCGCTGTCCGCCTGCGGCGGCGGGGACTCCGGCGACAGCGACAACCCGCTCGCCGGCGGCGGCAAGAGCGGCACCGTCACCGTCGGCGGCGCCAACTTCCCGGAGAGCAACCTGCTCGCCGAGATCTACGCGCAGGCCCTTGAGGCCAAGGACATCAAGGTCACCCGCAAGTTCAACATCGGCGCCCGGGAGATCTACTACGACCAGGTCGTCAAGGGCGGCATCAGCGTGATGCCCGAATACAACGGCGCCCTGCTGACCACGTCGGTCGACGAGAAGAGCAAGGCCGCCACCACCGAGGAGATCAACGCCGAACTGAAGGCGAAACTGCCGCCGTCGGTCGAGATCCTCAACTCGGCCGAGGCCGAGGACAAGGACTCCGTCACCGTCAACCCGCAGACGGCCGCCAAGTACGACCTGAAGTCCATCGCCGACCTGAAGCCGGTCGCCAAGGACCTCGTCATCGCCGGCCCGTCCGAATTCAAGACCCGGCAGCAGGGCCTCGTCGGCCTGAAGGAGGCCTACGGCCTGGAATTCAAGAAGTTCCAGCCGTTCGACGCCGGCGCGCAGGCCACCCTGGTGAAGCTGCTCACCGAGAACAAGATCCAGGCCGCCGACCTGTTCACCACCGACCCGACCATTCAGCAGAACAAGCTGGTCGTCCTCGAAGACCCGGAGAACGTCTTCAGCGCCCAGAACGTCACGCCGCTGGTCAACAAGTCGGCCGTGAACGACCAGGCGAAGGCGGCGCTGAACGCCGTCTCCGCCAAGCTCACCACCCAGGACCTCCTGGACATGATGCAGCGCATCGCCATCGACAAGGACGACCAGGAAAAGGTCGCCAAGGACTGGCTGCAGAAGTCCGGCCTGGTCTGACACGCGTAACCGGGAAGCCCGCGGTCCTTCACGGGGCGGCGGGCTTTCGCGTGCCTACTCTCCTTGGCCGATCTTGAGGTGAACGATGACGGGATCGTGGTCGGAGGGGTAGACCTCGCCGTCCCGGTAGGGGTCGATCTCGGTCCAGACGGTGCGGACGGCGCCGCGCGCAAGAATCCAGTCGATCCGCTTGCCGTCCTTTTCCGGCGGGAGCCAGTGGTTCTCGGTGCGGTACAGCGGGCCGCGCTTGGCGGCGGTTGTCCATGTGTCCTGGAAGGCGTCGGCCCCGGTGAGGATCGAGTACACCGGTGACGTCCCGGCGGCGGAGTTGAAGTCACCGGTCAGCACAACGGGAACGCCCGCCTGGAATTTGCGCACCCGATCGAGGATCAGCCGGGCGCTCTTCACCCGCGAATCAGCCGACATGTTGTCGAGATGCGTGTTGGCCTGGTACATCACCGTGCCGGTGCGCCGGTCGCGGAACTTGGCCCACGTGACCATCCGGACGTATCCGTTCCCCCAGGTGGCCGAGCCGATGACGGACGGGGTGTCGGAGAGCCAGAAATGGTCGAAGTCGAGGACCTCGAACCGCTGCTTCCGATAGAAGATCGACAGGAACTGGTCGCGGGTGCCGCCCTGCGTCCCCAGCCCGACCCAGCCGTACTCGGGCAGCGCCCGGGCCAGGTCGCGCATCTGATACCACCGCGCCTCCTGGACGCCCAGCAGGTCAGGCTCATGCTCGTGCAGCAGGTGCTCGACGAGCGGGAGCCGGGTCTTCCAATCCCTGGGCGGCGGGTCGTTCACGCCACGCAGGTTGTACGTCATGACGCGGACCGTCCCGTCGTCGTCCGCCCTGGGCTCGGCCAGCACGAACCCGGAGACGAGCAACGCCACCCCGGCCGCGACCCCCGGCAAGAACCACCGCCGCCGCAGGACACATCCGAGCATGGGTCCCCTCCCGCCACTCCAAGAATAGATCGAGGTGTCGAGCCGAACTCGATGGACAAATGGGACGGCGGGTCGCCGTGACCGTCTGCGGAGGGGCCGCCCGCGCCGCCGAACTGCGGACCTGGCTCCGTGCCCATGCCGCCGCCGACCGGCGCCTCACCATCGTCGACGCCGTCGCCGAGCAGGAGGGATGCCCTGATCATCGAGGCGCCCGGTCCCGCGCCGCAGCACCGGGTAGCCAGAAGACAGAGCAAGGAGGAGCGTCAAGTTTGCAGGGTGAGCCGCCGCCCCAGAAACGGGGAGGGGTTTGTGGTTGATAGGGACGGCTTGCGACCAATTTTGCCGCCCAGGTCCTGGACGCCCGCGCGGCCACACTCGGCCATTCAGTGCGTAGTCGGCGCAACGGCCTGCCTTTTAATATTCCAGTCGAATAACATCACAGCGGACTTCGGTGGCCGGGCCTATCGAACGAGTCTCGTGCATATTTGCCGTTCGTTGCCCGCGCGCCAGAAGGCGACCCTTTGAGGTCGTTCGCCAGTTGGGGGAGCCGACGGTGAATAAATGGAAGACCGCGTGTTCGGTGGCACTGACGGCCCTTCTGATCATCGGAGGGGCGACGCTGATCGTTCTTGGCTCGACTCATCGCTCTGCGAGCACGGATCAGGGACCGGCGGCCGGCCGTCTTGTGCAGGTCTGGAAGCACGGCGAGATCGACTTCTCCGGACTGCGGTACGACCCGCAGTCCGACTCCCTGCTCGCGACGACCACTGATGACGGGAGTCCGGGGAGAGTCATCGTCCTCAATCCCTTGGACGGTGCTCTGCGCTGGCAGGACTGGCCCTCCTACTACACGGCCGGCACGGTCACCGGCAACGATGGCATCGTGGTGGCCACCCTGAGCCGGACCGGCCAGAACCTACTCACGGCCGGCAGAGCGAAAGGCGGCGGGCAACTCTGGACGAGCGTATTGCCGCCCGGCAGGGACATCGTCAGCATCGCCGGTGCCCACCTCGTCCTGTCCGAAGGACAAGAGGTCACAGGGATCTCCCGCCGTACCGGATGGCCTGAGTGGCACTTTCAGGTCCCTTCCGGCTGTGAACTCCGGGCGCCGGCCGGAGAAGACCGGTACGGCGATCCGGATGTCGTCCCCTTGCTCCTGGAATGCGCAGGAGGGCAGATGAGGATCATCACGCTGGACGATGCGACAGGACGTGTCCGCTGGCAACGCACATTGCCAGGGGAACCGCTCGGTGAATCCGGCGTGGACGTCACCTCCCATGACGGGTTGGTCGCCTCATCCGTGGACGGAGGGCTGTCTCTCTACGACGGCAAGTCCGGTGCCGACGTGGCGAACATCCCTCCGAACTGCCTATGTGGCTACGTCGCCTCGAAGACGACGGTCATGACCGCCCGTTCCACCCAGGACGGCGCTACCGCGCTGGAGGGCATCGATCTCCGCTCCCATAAACGGCTCTGGAGGCGGTCGCTGCCCGCCGCACCACAGTTCATGTCGGTTTCCGGGGAACGCATGTACGCGGTAGTGCAGCTTCCGCGTCCTCTCCTGCCGCTGGCGCTCGTCACCATTGACCTGCGCAAGGGGACCGTGGGCTTCACCGCACTTCCGGTCACGGCGCAGGGTGTCAACGCCGCGGCCGCCGGCCACGGGTTGCTCTATCTGGCGCTCAGACAGGGCGAGAAGACGGCGATCATCGCCTATCGCACGGAAGACGCCTCACCGTTCTCCGGCGGCGCAGTACCGCGAGGCTGGCCGGACGCCTGTTCCATCCTCCCCGCCGGTGAACTGCCCGCTGTCCTTGGCTCCGCATACTCCGTCCAGCCGCAGCGCTACGGTGCGACTGCTCCGAAACTCGTCCACACGGTGGGCTGCGACTACCTGCTTTCCGGCACTGATCCCGTGGTCGTATCCATCGAAGTGGGCTGGGTAGGTGCCACCGCCGCCGAGGCAGAGAAGCTCTTCGCCGACCTTCACCGGCAGGCGTACACCATCGTGGGTGATATCTCCGGTGCAGGTGACGAGGCCTTCGCCGAGAAGACGTCAGGCGGCTACGGATCACCGGACAAGCAGACCCTCTATATGCGTGTCGGCTGCACGATCCTCAGAGTCGGCTCGACGGGGCCTCCGCAGATCCTTCCGGAACTGGCGCGCAAGATCGCCTCTCATGTGCACAGCTGCGCGGCGTGATCGGCCTCACGGACGACGGAGAGATCATGGGATCGAACAAGAAGAAGAGAAACCGGCGGAACAATCGCGCGAGGAACGGCAGGTCCCGTCCAGCCGCGCCGGAGCAGAAACGCCCGTGGTACAAGAGCCAGTTGGCCTGGACGGGAGCCGTTCTGACCGCCGTGGTGATAGCGGGTCTCGGCGCGGGACTGTCCGCGCTCACCACCGACGCCACCAGCAGAGTGATCAATCACATCGCCGAGCCCGCGACTCCTTTCACCGCGACGGTCTCGGTGGACTACGCCAGCCCTCCCGGCCTGGCCCTACCGACCTTGCTGGCCGACGGACCGGACCTGGCCATGCTGATCAAGGGTGAGGAATTCGATACCTCCGCGCTGCTCGCACGCCAGCACGGCGCCGCGGTCGAGAGCCTCCACGTCGACGTGGCCCTCACGGGGCTCAGTCAGAAGCCGGTGACGATACTCAAGCCGCATATCGGGCTCGTAGACCGCTGTGGCCCTCCGCTGGATGGCACATACCTTGAGATCGCCCACCAAGGAGGCCGGGATCAGGTGGCCAAGATGACCGTCGATCTGGACAGCCCGGCTCCCAAGGTCGTCCGCACCGACGGCGACCAGTTCCCCGGCTTCAACGTGGACCTCAAGAAGGACGAGCGGCAGACCCTGTCCTTCGACTTCAAGGCCGTTCGCCACTACTGCCGATGGCATCTCATGATCGATTATCAGGAATCATCCAACGTCCGAACCAAGGTCGTGGACGAGCGCCCGGGAACGCCGTTCGCGCTGACCGGAAAGGCCAAGCGCTACCTGCACACCTACAAGGCCGTGCTACCGGGCTCGACGTCGACCGATCCGCAATGAGCGCTCTTGCGAGCACACGGACCAAAGGACGGTCTCGCTTGCTACACCTTGGCAGAACGGACGGCCCGCAGGAGCATGGCCCACTCGCGGGGCGAGAGGCCGAGGATGTGGCCGGCGCCATCCTGCTTGCTGTCGCGCACGCCGATGGCGCCTTGGGGCGATGCCACTTAGCGTAAGGTGATCATGCTGCGAGGGTCAGGGGGCGTTGACGAGTTCGATGGTGGAGGGCCCGTCGTGGCGGGTGCCGGTGTCGCCCGGGCGTTTGACCCGGTAGGAGTTGTGGCGGGCGCGTTTGACCACGCCGGGGTAGGAGCGGTGCCGGCGCTCGGGATTGAGGTTGCGCTTGGCGGTGATGTCGGCGGCGAGTTCGTCATCGCCGGGACGACGCCGTGTTCGAGGATGGTGGTGATCAAGCAGATCAGCTCGCCGGTTTCGTCGCCTTCCCGGTCGGGCACCTGATACTCGATCACCCGCACGATCCGGGCCTGCTCGTGGTCGACGGGTTCGCCGGCGCGGGCGGTCTCGATGAGCGCGGTGCGGGCCTTGCCCTTGATGGCGGGGTTGACCAGCAGCGCGGTGTGGGAGCCGTGGGGCAGGGTGGTCAGCACCGGCAGCAACAGGGTTGACTTGACCCGCCACAGCAGCGCCGCGCCGGTGTCGGCGGCACGCGTCCAGTCGGCCCAGTTGTAGAAGTTGCGGTCGGCGATCAGCAGCCAGCGTGAGTCCAGCCGCGGATAAAAAGACGCCGGGCCGGGGTCTGCTCCCCGTCGGCCTGCCCGCCGATGGCGGCGTCCACGACCGCGTGCGAGCCGCACTCGCTGACCGTCACCACCCGGACCTTGGGGAACGCCGACCGCTTGTCGCCCGAGTCTTGGGGGAGCGGGCGACTTCGACGCACTCGCCATCGGGAGCACTGTGGCTGGACTTGCGCCAGTGGCTGAAAGAGGTGCTCATGGTTCGATCTTGTCAGCCAGGTGGGTTCTGTCCAGGTGTCCGCGCAGAGCCGTCCGGCCAGGTGTGGGTCGTCTGTGGTCAGTCGTGGGTGCGGAGGGTGCGTATGAAGGCTGCCCACTCTCGGTGGGTGAAGTCGAGGATGGGGCCCGTGCCGTCCTGCTTGGTGTCGCGTACGCCGATGGTGCCCCGGGGGGAGCGGGCGACTTCGACGCATTCGGAGTCTGGAGTGCTGTGACTGGACTTGCGCCAGCCGCTGTACTGGGTTTTCATTGCCCGTGGCTCACCTGTTCACTTAGCCGGTCGGCCGTTTCCGCCAGGAGCGACATGCTCTCCAAGGCTGGAAGGGTGGCCTCCCGGAGCCGATTGTGGAGACGCTCATACTTTGCCACTTCCTCTGGCGAAGCGTGGACGGTGCATGAACTCACGCTCTCGGCAACGGCGATCGTAGGGTCCTCCGGGTCGGTGAACGTGTAGATCATATATCCCGACTCCGGCAAGCGCCCTGGAGAGAGCCGGGCGTCCGTCGGTAGTACGAGAACAGTGAAGTGCGGCTCGCGAGTGAGCACGTCGACCATGTGGCGGAGTTGGGCTGCCAGGACGCGGGCCGGGACGGCGAGCCGCCTCAGGACGAACTCGTCCAGTATGTTCTCGAAATAGGGGCCGCCCGACCTGAAGACCACTTCTTGCCTGCGCTGACGAGCGGCCAGGCTGCGGCCTGGATCGTATTCGATCTGCGCCCCCTCCAACCTGTCGATCTCGATCAGCGCATTAGTGAACTCCGGGCACTGGAGGAGGCCAGGAAGCGTGAACTGGTTGTAGCCGCGGATGGTGGCGGCCCCCGACTCGATGTTCGCGTACATGCGCTGGCGGACGCCCATGGCGTCGCCGTAGGTGTCCCACCACCCGCGTTCGGCAGCCTCGCCGGCGATCTTGATCGTCTCATGCCACTTGTCACCGGTGACGTCAAGGACTTGGAGGATCTTGATGATGTCTCCCACGTCGGGGCGGCAGCGGGCGTTCTCCAGCTTGGAGATCGTCATGCGGGAGCGGTAGATGCGGCCCGCCAGTTCGTCGGCGGTCATGCCGCGCTCTTCGCGGAGGGTCCGGAGTTCGGTGGCGAGGCGGCGTCGGCGGACGAACGGGCTGGTCACCGGGAACCTCCTGGGGCGGCCGGGGGCGGCGCTGACCGGGGGAGTCAGCGTTTCAACTCTGTGTTATCACGCGATCTCCGAGCGTGTCTTCGATGGCCGCGCGGTTCGAACACGCGAAGTGAGATGAACGCTCATCCGGTGCGGTGTTCCGTTCGTTTACGTAAACGAGGGCGAACGTTCGGGGGTGCGGCGTGCCGGGGTGCCGGGCGGGGTGCTGACCTCGTCCTTTTCCACACCGGATTCGGGCGGTTACTGAAGACGGAACGGCCGATGACACAACGTCCCGAGAGGTGATCAATGCTGGCCGTTACCGTCCCCGCCGAACGCGAGGCTCCGATGTATTGGCGGCGCGAGTTTCCGGGCAAGCCGGAACAAGTCAGGCTCGTTCGGGCATTCGCCGCACATCTGCTGGTCGACTTCCCGGCCCTGGACGACGTCCTCCTCGTCCTGGACGAGCTGGCGGTCATTGCGATCCGGCACACCCGGGCGGGCGAAGGCGGCGGCCGGTTCACCATCGACATCAGCATGGACGTCGCCGGCATCATCGTCTACGTCACCGACCAGGGCGGTTCGGGCGAGCCCAAGCTGCGGAACCTGGCCGAGTTGGCGGAGGGCGGGCGCGGCCTGCTCACCGTGGACGCCCTTGCCGCCAGCTGGTCGTGGACCGGCACCCCCGAGGGCCGGACGATCCGCGCCACCTTCCCCCGTACGGACGACGAGCCCTCTACCGCGTGGTGCAGACCCAGGTGACTGTGCGGCCGCCGCCCGCGTTGGAGATCGCGTTTCTCTGGGCCGCGGCCCGCGTGTCGCCATGGCCGTCCCAGTACCTGTTGGTCCTGGAGTTGTACGCCACTGCGCCGCAACCGTTGACGAAGGTCGTGAGGACCTTGCAGCCGGAGGTCTTGCACTCGTTCAGCGCCCGCCGCCTGGCAGTGGCCACGGACTTGTAGTCCCAAGCCTTGCCGATGGCGCCGTTGCGTCCCACGGCGATGGCTCCGTAGTTCCTCGGCGGCGGCGAGTACGTGGGTTCCCGGGTGGTCGGCTCCGAGGTGGGCAGGGACGGCGGGCTGTAGGTGGGCCGGGTCGGCCGGTCCGAGTCCGTGGGCGTCGCCGCCAATGGCCTGATCTGCGGGTCGTCGTCCGAGTCGTCCCCCGACAACAGGAAGACGCCGCCGCCGATCAGCACCATGAATGCCGTGACGGCCACGATGACGATGACCATGGCGTTGCCGCCGCCCCGCGGCCGGGGGCCGGGGGGGCGGCCCGAACGCGGGTGGGCCGCCGCCGTACGGCGGTCGTGGTGGTGGGTGCACGCTGAGTCCCCCGAACTCGTCGATATCCGGAAGATCATAGCGATTCCCACCTCGGACGGACAGGCGGACCCAGACCGGGTCCATCCGCCTGTCCGGGTCCGGGACGTGGGTCCCTCAGTAGCGGAAGATGGCGACGGCGTCGCTGCCGTCGAGGATCTCCGGCGCCGTGGAGACGAAGAGCCGGCCTCCCCGGGCCAGGGTGTCGCCGGCCGTCCGGTCGAGCTGCTCGCAGCGGGCGGTGGGTCCGCCGGCGCCGAGCCGGACCACCGGGACGGTGCTCGGCAGCCCTTCCCAGCACCATGCCTGATCACCGAGGAGGAGCGTGTCCACCCGCCCCTGCTCGGCGGCCTGTTCGATCTTTCCCGGGTCGGCGGAGGCGTACCCGGTACCGTGCAGATCCGCGAATCGATCCAGCGCCTCGCCAGCCTGCCGGTCGGCGATGCTCTCGATGACGGGCCATGCCGCGGCGTGCAGCTCCTCGGGGGAGAGCCGGTCCGGGTTGTGCAGGACCGACTCCTCCGTCAGGTGCGGATAGGTGTTGACCTCCCGGTACATCGCCACCAGGTAGTCCAGGCCCATGGGCACCATGGGCAGGTCCTGGTCACCGAGATATTCCCGCAGCCCTTCGTTGACCCGAAGCAGGAACTGCCGCGCCTCTTCCTTCTGATGGTGCTTCTCGGCGGCGGCATGCCCGTAGAACACGGCGCGTCTCCCCGGCCCGCCCGCACCGCCGGACGTCAGCCGCGCCATGGTGTCCGAGCGCGCCTCCGGCGGTTCGATCACTTCCCGCAGGCTGGTGGGGACGTCGCGCAGCTCCAGTTCATCGACCCGCTGCATGCTGGCGTCCAGCACCCGTATCTGCTGCTGGCTCAGCGCCAGCAGCAGGAAATGCCGGTCAGAGGCGATGATGCGCAGCAGCGGGCCGATGATGAATCGGTCCCCGACGGCCCCGACCTCCGGCAGCCCGACGGGTACCCGGAAGCTTCGATGCCAGCCCGGTCGCAGGAAGAGCGCGAGTCCGTCGCTCATATACCGCCACGCGACTTCGTCCTTGTGCAAGTCCCACGCCGGGGCGAGCAACTCCGCGATATCCGGTGCACGCATGCCCTGCTGGGAGAGCACGGACTCCGTTCCGGTCAGCAGATTGCGCCAAGCGATCCGGTCGGCCTGCACGCTCATGGGCGTGCTGGAACGGTCTGTCGGGATGAAGAGCGAGACATGCGCGTCCTTTGGCTCTCGCTGCGTCAACTCCACCAGATCGGCTCGCGTCACGAGATCCATGCCGACCCTCCCCCAGGTCGCCGCGGTCAACAGGCATCGCCCACCGTACCCACCGGAGTGGGGCCCCTAATCCCAAAGGAGCGGAGCGGTCGTTCAACAAGATCTCCATGGAGTGCTCATCGAACACATGATCGGTCCGGGCGGCGGAGACGGCCGTCGGCGGGCATTGCGTCTGGAGCCTCCGCCACGGATCAGAGCTGGTCACGCGGGATGGTGATGGTCCAATTGCGGGAATGGACGCGGAGGTCCCCTTCGTATGCGTCGAGTTCGGCATGGAGGAGGAAGTCCGTTTCCGTCGAGGTCAATTTGGTCCGGCTGACCGTGCTGACATCCCAGCCGCCCCGGACGAACCGCATTGTCCACTCGACGTCCCCGAATACCGAGGTGAAGTCGTCTCCGGTCCATCCGTAGACTTCCTCAGCGCGACGGGCGATGTCCAGATCGATGTCCTCCAGCCGCGACACCCCGAGGTCCTTGATCACCTCGAGGGCGGACTCGTAACCGACCATGTCGCGGGAGACCGTCCATCTCTCCTTGTGCGGCCGGATCTGGGTGGTTGCGACGGGCGGCGTCCCCTCCGGCTCGCCGAACGCGCCGACGTCCGGTTCGCCGGGAGCCCCGACCGGGCGGACCGGCAGGTCGAGAAGGCACGCCCCGGTGAACAAGGACAGCTGTACCGGGCGGGGCGGGGGCCAGGCCAGCGGCCAGTAGGAGGTGGAGATCGAAAGGCGGATGCGATGCCCGGGCGGGAAGGCGTGCGCCATGCCGTTCAGCGTGACGCGTATCTGGTAGCGCCGTCCGGGGACGAGCGGCCGGGGAAGTTCGTGTCCGGTGCGGTGGGTGAGGTTGAGCAGGCCGTAGGTGACGCGGGTGGCACGGCCGTCCGGCGCCACGTCCGACAGGCGTACGGCGACCATGGCCTGCGGGCGGCTGACGGCGAGCACCAGGCGCACGACGGGCGCGCCCAGGAGCTCGCAGCGTTCGTCGAGGATCTCGCTGTCGAAGACGAGCGAGCCGCCGTCCTCCTCGCGCTGGTCGTACGGCAGATCCGGGGGCGCGTTGTAGGAGCACCACTTGCCGGCGAACTGCCCCACCGAGAGCGGGGACTCGATGGTCAGCTCCTCGCGCTGCACACGTTCGCCCTCGGGGGCGATGCGGTTGCGTCCCAGCGGATGGCGGTGAACCCGGATGCGGGGGGACGGCCAGCCGGGCTCGCCGACCCAGCGGCCCGGCCGCTCCACGTACGTGGTGGAGGGCGGCACGGTCTCCTGCATCCAGATGCGCAGGCTCGGCTCGTCCATGATCCCGTTGTCCACGCCCTTCAGCCAGTGGTCCCACCACCGCACCAGCTCCTGGAGGAAGCCGATCGCCGGACCGGGCTCGCCGAGGTGGGGGTACTTGTGGGACCAGGGGCCGATGAGCCCCCGCACGGGCGCCTCGAGGTTGGCGAGGGCGCGGAAGACCGCGTTGGAGTAGCCGTCCGCCCAGCCGCTCACCGCCAGCACCGGGCACTGGACGTCGGAGTAGTCCTCTGCGACCGAGCCGTGCCGCCAGTAGGCGTCGCGGCGCTGGTGCCGGAGCCACTGCTCCAGCCACAGCCCGCTGTAGTCCAGGCGGTCGTGCCACATGTCGCGCCACCGCTCGCCGACGATCATCGGATCCGGCGGGCACGAGGTGTAGGCGAACATCGTGGACGCCCAGGACAGGTTGTCGGTCAGCAGGCAGCCGCCCATGTAGTGGACGTCGTCGGCGTAGCGGTCGTCGCTGAAGGAGAGCGCGGCGATCGCGCCCAGGCTCGGCGGGCGGCGGGCCGCGACCTGCAGGGCGTTGAAGCCCCCCCAGGAGATGCCCATCATGCCCGCGCGCCCGCTCGACCAGGTGCGGTCGGCGAGCCAGGCGAGGATCTCCTCGGCGTCCAGCAGCTCGCTCTCCAGGTACTCGTCGGTGAGGACGCCCTCGGAGTCGCCCGTACCGCGCAGATCGACCCGTACGCACGCGTAGCCGTGACCGGCCATGTACGGATGGTGGATGGAGTCGCGGACCGCGGTGAGGTCCCGCTTGCGGTAGGGAATGAACTCCAGTATCGCGGGCACCGGGTTCTCGTCGGACGCCACCGGGCGCCAGATCCGCGCCGACAGCCGCACGCCGTCCGACATCGGGATCCAGACGTGCTCATCCTCCCGTATCGCGTGCGGCAGCGACGTCACCTCGCGCATCGCGTCCCCTACTCGTCGAACTGGAACGTCAGGCGCTCCAGGCACCGCGCGTATCGTGCCTCCAGTTCCCGCTCGTTCTCGGCGCCCATGTAGATGTGTCCCAGTTCGTAGCTGTAGCTGTCCTGCAGGGCAAGGTCGGACAGGCGGACGCCGGGTTCGACGGAGATCTGCACGATCGTTCCGGGAAACTCCCACTCGACCGCCGCGATCTCCTCTGCCGAGGGGACGCGGCGGACGACGCCGTCGGTGAAGCGGCGGATGAACCATTTGGCCGCCACGTTGTGATCGCCGCCGCCCGGCCGGAACTCCGGATCGAGTCCGAGCGCGAGCCGCACCATGTACTGGTGGTTGGGCGCGCCGTCCACGTACAGGAACAGCGGAGCGTGCGACTGGGAGTGTCGTGGATTCACCTCCAGCAGGTTGATCGCGCCGGTGCCGCGGTCCCAGAAGAACTCGATGTTGAACGTCGTCGAGTCGAGCCCTATGTGCTTGATCACGCGGGCGCTGATGTCGGTCATGCGCTCGATGACCTCGCCGGGCAGGGACGACGGGTACTGGTAGCGCAGGAAGCTCGGCCGGTCGGGGCAGAGGAGGGAGTCGACGGCGCCGTAGACGTGCACCTTCCCGCCGGAGGCCCAGCCCTCAAGGGTGAGCTGGGCTCCGTCGACCGACTCCTCGGCCAGGCATGCGCTGCCGCCGGCCTCGGCGATCTCCGGTGGCAGGTCGAGCCGGGACAGGACGGACTCGAACGGCCTGCCGGTGAATCCGATCTCCTCGCGGATCACGGCGGCCGCGCGGGCGAACTCGTCCCGGTCCCGGACGTGGAACGCCAGTACGGAGGCCATCGACTTCACCGGCTTCAGCCACATCGGGAAGCGGACTCCCGGCGGAGGACGCGCTTCGTCGGCTTCCAGATCCACCAGGCCGAACGCCGGCTTTTCATCGATCACCTCGCGCTGCACGAGCCGGCTCCAGTACTTGTGCTCGCACTTCACGACGGATTCGAGGGTGGCGCTGCGCAGCCCGTATCGCGCGCAGAGGACGGGGACCATCGTCGTGATCGGAAAGTCCCGGAACCCGATGATCGCATCGACCGGGCCGTCGAAGGCGTCCAGCACCGACCCGGCCCGGTCCAGCAGCCGGTCGAAGTCGATCTCTCCGTGCCGCAGCTCCTCCAGGGAGAGCAGGCGGTGGAACCGGTACTGCGCCGGGTGGGGGAGTTCTCGCAGCATCCGGAAGTTCAGCTCGTCCCAACCGAGCACGAACACGTTCTGCGGCATGCGTTCCCCCTCCGCGTGCTCCTCGTAGTCGGAAGTTTCCGCAAACGGCCTGGTTAAACGGCCCGTGGTCGCTCAGGCGTCGCGGTGGCGCAGGACGGTGATCCCGACCCACAACGCCGCCGCCGTCCACGCCAATCCGGTGACCTTGCCGGCCGCCACCTCAAGCGACAGCCCGTCCACCGCCACCTTGTCCCCGTACCGCTTCGTCAGTCCCCGCAACGTGATCAAAAGGACCTCCCGCCCGATCGTCCGCCATTCCGCGACCGAACCTAGAGATCCGCAGACCGCCCCCACACGACCCGAAAGCCACCCACCGCCCCTGCCTTTCGACAGGGTCGGCCGGTGCTGCGCCGTTCTGCGGTGGGCGGAATGGTCGGGACGCCGGGGAGGGACCGGCTTACGATGTGGCGTATGGCTGAGATCGTCCGACCGTTCATGCCCGCTGACGAGATGCCGCGCGACGGGCGGGAGCCGTTGTGGCGGGAGGCGCTCGGCGAATGCCTGCGGCGCCTGCGCAACGAGCGCGGGGAGATCCTGGTCGAGACCGCGCGCCGTGCCGGGGTCTCGCCGCAGTACCTCTCCGAGATGGAGCGCGGGGTCAAGGAGCCGTCCAGCGAAATGATCGCCGCGGTCGCCGGGGCCCTGGACGTGACGCTGGGCGACCTGACGCTCGCGGTCGCGACGAGTCTGCTGCGTGCGCCGTCCAGGGTCGCCCCGGCGGGCCCGACCGCCTACGCGCTGGCCGCGTAGCGGCCGCCCGGAAGCGGTCGTTCCTCGATCACGTGGTCGATGAGGCCGTACTCCAGGGCCGCGTTCGCGGGGAACACGCGGTCGCGGTCGGTGTCGGCGCGCAGTGCCGCGGTGTCCTGCCCGGTGTGCCGGGACAGGATGTCCTCGATGTCCGCGCGGACGCGGACGACCTCGTCGGCCTGCAGGATCAGGTCGGGGATCGTCCCGCGGCCCTGCCCCGTCGGCTGGTGCAGGACCACCCGGGTGTGCGGCAGCGCGGCGCGCTTGCCGGGGGCGCCGGCGGCCAGGAGCACGGCGCCGACGGCGACCGCCTGGCCCACGCACGTGGTCGCCACCTGCGGGCGGATGAAGCGCAGCGTGTCGTACACGGCCAGCATCGCGCTCGGGTCCCCGCCCTCGCAGTTTATGTACAGCTGGACGTCGCTGTCGGGGGCGTCGGCCTCCAGGTGCAGCAGCTGCGCGACGAGGGCGTTGGCGACACCCGCGTCGATGGCGGTGCCGAGGTAGATGATCCGCTCGGTGAGCAGATGCGAGTAGACGTCCATGATCCGCTCACCGCGCGGGTGCTGCGCGATCACGTTCGGGATCGTGTAGCTGCTCATCGGGAGGCTCCTTCGGAGGGGACACCGAGCCCGACGGGCCGGTGGGCGGCGGGAATGATCTCGTCCATCGTGGTGACGACCGAGTCGACGAACCCGTAGTCGAGCGCCTCCCGGGCCGTGTACCAGCGGTCGTGCAGCGAGTCCTCGAAGACCCGTTCCAGGGGCTGGCCGGTGTCCTCGGCGATGAGCCCGAGGACGGTGTCGCGGGTGTGGCGCAGGTCGTTGGCCTGCAGCTCGATGTCGACGGCGGCGCCCGCGATGCCGGCGGAGCCCTGGTGCATCAGCACGCGGGAGTGCGGCATGGCGCGGCGCTTCCCCCGGGTCCCCGACGACAGCAGGAACTGGCCGGCGCTGTAGGCGACGCCGAGCACCAGCGTGGACACGTCGCACGGGACGAGCCGCATGACGTCCCGGATCGCGAGCATCGACGGGACCGACCCGCCGTGGGAGTGGATCCACAGCGCGATGTCGGTCGACGCGTCCTGCCTCGCCAGCGTGATCAGCTGCGTCGCCAGCAGGGTGCCGTTGTCGTCGTCGAGCGTGCCGTCGAGGACGAGGACGCGCTCGTGGTAGAGCTCGCGCCGCACTCTTTCGTTGAACAACGGGATCTTCTGTTCATCGCTCATGCGTCCACTCTGCGGCGGCGCGCGCACCGGCCACGGCTGTATCTGCCCACGGCGGATCCGCCCAGAGCAGCGCGGCATGCCGGCTCAGGACGGCGGGCGGCCGGTCAGGCGGGTGGTCAGGGACGCCGCCGAGGCGCGGATCCGCGCGGCCAGGGACGGCCAGGTTTCGGGCGGGTGGTCTTCGCGGCGGAACGTCACCGTGAGGGCGGCGGTGGGGTGGCCGGTGTGGTCGAAGGCGCAGGCGGCGATGCTGGCGAAGCCCTCGGTGATGTGGCCGTCCTCGGCCGACCAGCCCCGGCGGGCGTCGTCCGCCAGAGTGCGGCGCAGTTCGCGCAGGGACGTGGGGCCCTTGCCCGTGCGGTCCACGAAGCGGCCGGGGAACAGGGCGCGGACCTGGGCGGGGGGCAGGTGCGCGAGGAGGGAGAGGCCGCTGGCGGTGAGGTGGGCGGGCATCCGGACGCCGACGTCGGTGATCAGGGTGGCGTGCCGGGGCGGCTGCTCCTTGAGGAGGTAGAGGGTCTCGGCGCCGTGCAAGACGCCGAGTTGGGCTATCTCGCCGAGCTGGTCGACCAGGCGGCGGAGCAGGGGGCGGGCCAGGCGTTCCAGCGGTTCGTGGCGCAGGTAGGCGGAGCCGATCTCGAAGGCCGCCACGCCCAGGCCCCAGCGGCGCTCCTCCGGGATGTAGGTGACGAAGCCGTCCTCCGACATCGCGGTGAGCAGGTGGTACGTGCTGGAGCGGGGGAGGTCCAGGGCGCGGGCGATGGACGACGCGGGGAGCGGGCCGGGCGCGGCGGCGAGGAGGCGCAGCACCGCCAGGGCGCGGCGCGCGGCGGGGACCTGGGGCATGGGCTCATTGTCTCGTATCTGAGACACATGACGGCCTGCCGGGGTGGGGCCGGCGCCGGCGAGCGGGTCCAATGGTGGGT
Source organism: Actinomadura sp. BRA 177 (assembly GCF_013372625.1). GTDB lineage: Bacteria > Actinomycetota > Actinomycetes > Streptosporangiales > Streptosporangiaceae > Spirillospora. The sequence continues at coordinate 20,541 of NZ_JABXFD010000354.1, read as the reverse complement.
ATGGGTGTTCCTATGGTTGAGGTCGGTCCGGAAGCGCTGACGTTCGCGCAGGTCGTCGCCGTCGCGCGGGACGGTGCTCGGGTCAGGCTGACCGACGAGGCGTTGAAGCTGGTCGGCGAGGCACGGGCCCATATCGAGGAGCTGTCGGCTCGTCCGACGCCTGTTTATGGGGTTTCGACCGGGTTCGGGGCGCTGGCGACGCGGCACATCGCCCCCGAACTGCGGGACCAGTTGCAGCTCAACATCGTCCGATCGCATGCGGCGGGGTCGGGGCCCGAGGTCGAGCGGGAGGTCGTCCGGGCCCTCATGCTGCTGAGGTTGCGGACGCTGGCCACGGGACGGACGGGTGTCCAGCCCACGACGGCCCGGACGCTCGCCGAGCTGCTCAACGCCGGCATCACCCCGCAGGTCTTCGAGTACGGCAGCCTCGGCTGTTCCGGGGATCTCGCGCCGCTCGCCCACGTCGCGCTCGCGCTGATCGGCGAAGGGTCGGTCAGGGACGCGAACGGTGAGTTGAAGCCGGCGGCCGAGGCGCTGGACGAGGCCGGGCTCGCCCCGGTCAAGCTCGCCGCCAAGGAAGGCCTCGCCCTTCTGAACGGCACGGACGGCATGCTCGGCATGCTCGTCATGGCCATCGAGGATATGCGCGGGCTGCTCACGGCGGCCGATGTCGCCGCCGCCATGACTGTGGAGGCGCTGCTGGGCACGGACCGGGTCTTCGCCGCCGACCTGCAGGCGCTCAGGCCCCATCCCGGGCAGGCCGCGAGCGCCGCCAACCTGCGGGTGCTGCTCGCCGCGTCCGAGATCATGGAGTCGCATCGCGGGCCCGACTGCACCCGTGTGCAGGACGCCTATTCGCTGCGCTGCGCACCGCAGGTGAACGGCGCCGCCCGCGACACCCTTCAGCACGCCGAAATGGTCGGGGGAAGGGAAATGGCGTCGGCCATCGACAATCCCGTGGTGCTGCCGGACGGACGCGTCGAGTCCAACGGCAATTTCCATGGTGCGCCCATCGCGTATGTGCTCGACTTCCTGGCGGTGCCCACGGCCGATGTCGCGTCCATGTCCGAGCGGCGCACCGACCGGATGCTCGACAAGGGACGCTCCGGAGGGCTGCCCGCCTTTCTCGCCGACGATCCCGGCGTCGACTCCGGGCACATGATCGCCCAGTACACGCAGGCCGGGATCGTGTCGGAGCTGAAACGGCTCGCGGCCCCGGCGAGCGCCGACTCGATCCCGAGTTCGGCCATGCAGGAGGACCACGTCTCGATGGGCTGGAACGCGGCCCGGAAGCTGCGCAAGGCGGTGGACGGGCTGGCCCAGGTGATCGCCATCGAGATCCTCACCGCCGCGCGGGCCCTGGACCTGCGCACCCCGCTGCGCCCCGGCCCGGCGACCGGCGCCGTCGTCGCCAAGCTGCGCGAGGCCGTCCCGCCGCCCGGCCCGGACCGCTACCTCGCCCCCGAGATCGCCGCCGCCACCGCCCTCGTGCGGGACGGCTCGCTGGTCGCCGCCGCCGAAGCCGTCACCGGCCCCCTCTCCTAAGGAGCCCGACATGTCCGGACCCCGTCCCGTCCGCGCGCCGCGCGGCACCGCGCTGACCGCCGCCAAGGGCTGGCCGCAGGAGGCCGCCCTCCGCATGATCCAGAACAACCTCGATCCCGAGGTCGCCGAGCACCCCGACGAACTGGTCGTCTACGGAGGTTCCGGGAAGGCGGCCCGGAACTGGGACGCCTTCGACGGCATCATCCGGTCGCTGTCCGACCTGGCGGGGGACGAGACGCTGCTCGTCCAGTCCGGCAAGCCCGTCGGGATCTTCCGGACGCACGAGTGGGCGCCCCGCGTGCTGATCGCCAACTCCAACCTCGTCCCGCAGTGGGCGACGTGGGAGGAGTTCCGCCGGCTGGAGTCGCTCGGCCTGACGATGTTCGGCCAGATGACCGCTGGGTCGTGGATCTACATCGGCACGCAGGGCATCCTGCAGGGCACCTACGAGACGTTCGCGGCCGTCGCCGAGAAGCGGTTCGGCGGCACCCTCAACGGGACCGTCACGCTGACCGCCGGGCTCGGCGGCATGGGCGGCGCGCAGCCCCTCGCCGTCACGATGAACGGCGGCGTCGCGATCTGCGTCGAGTGCGACCCGTCCCGGATCGAGCGGCGCGTCGCGCACCGGTACTGCGACGTCGCGGCCGACTCGCTGGACGAGGCGCTGCGGCTCGCCGAGGAGGCAAGGGAAGCCAGGCGCCCGCTGTCGATCGCCGTGCTCGGGAACGCCGCCGACATCGTCCCCGAACTGCTGCGGCGCGGCGCGCCGATCGACATCGTCACCGACCAGACCAGCGCGCACGACCCGCTGATGTACCTGCCGAGCGGCGTCGCGTTCGAGGACATGGCCGCCGAGCGCGACAAGGACCGGGACGGCTTCATCGCCAAGGCCCGCACCTCCATGGCCACGCACGTCGAGGCAATGGTCGGATTTCAGGACGCGGGCGCCGAGGTCTTCGACTACGGGAACTCCATTCGCGGTGAGGCGCAGCTCGCCGGCTACACGCGCGCATTCGAATTCCCTGGGTTCGTCCCCGCCTATATCCGGCCGCTCTTCTGTGAGGGCAAGGGGCCGTTCCGGTGGGCGGCGCTGTCCGGTGACCCGAAGGACATCGCCCGCACGGACAAGGCCATTCTCGACCTGTTCCCCGACAACGAGCCGCTGACCCGCTGGATCAAGATGGCGGGGGAGAAGGTGCATTTCCAGGGCCTGCCGTCCCGGATCTGCTGGCTCGGCTACGGCGAGCGCGACAAGGCCGGCGAGGCGTTCAACGACCTGGTCGCGCGCGGCGAGATCAGCGCGCCGATCGTGCTCGGCCGCGACCACCTCGACTGCGGCTCCGTCGCCAGCCCGTACCGGGAGACCGAGGGCATGAAGGACGGCTCGGACGCGATCGCCGACTGGCCGCTGCTGAACGCCATGCTCAACACCGCGTCCGGCGCGACGTGGGTGTCCATCCACCACGGCGGCGGGGTCGGGATCGGCCGGTCCATCCACGCGGGCCAGGTCTGCGTCGCGGACGGGACGGCCCTCGCCGGCGAGAAGCTCCGGCGCGTCCTCACCAACGACCCCGGCACCGGCGTCATGCGGCACGTCGACGCCGGCTACGACCGCGCCGCCGAGGTCGCCGCCGAGCGCGGCGTCCGGATCCCGATGCAGTCATGAGCTTTGCCGAGATGTGGGCGGCGCTGCTGCCGGTCGGGCGGGACGAGGCGACCGGCGGCTACCACCGGTTCGCGTGGACACCGCCCGAACTGGAGTGCCGGGCCTGGTTCCTGGACGAGGCGCGCCGCCGCGACCTCGACGTGGAGCACGACGCCAACGGCAACATGTTCGCCTGGTGGTTCCCCGAGGACGGGACGAGGGGCGACGCCGTCCTGACCGGCAGCCACCTCGACTCCGTCCCCGGCGGGGGAGCGTTCGACGGGCCGCTCGGCATCGTGTCCGCGTTCGCGGCAATCGACGGGCTCAGGGAACGCGGCGTCCGGCCGGCACGACCGATCGGGATCGGGGCGTTCGCCGAGGAGGAGGGCGCCCGGTTCGGCGTGGCCTGCCTCGGATCGCGCCTCCTCACCGGGGCGATCGACCCGGCGCGGGCGCGCGCACTGACCGACGGCGACGGCCACACGTTCGCCGAGGTCATGCACAACGCCGGGCTCGACCCGCAGGCGATCGGCCCGGACGACGACCTCCTCGGACGCATCGCCTGCTACATCGAACTCCACGTCGAACAAGGAAGAGCCCTGGACCAGCCGGTCGGGGTCGCCAGCTCGATCGTCCCGCACGGCCGCTGGCGGTTCGGCTTCACCGGCGAGGGCAACCACGCCGGGACGACCGCCCTGAACGACCGCCGCGACCCGATGCTCCCGTTCGCCCGGATGGTCATCGCCGCCCTCGAGGCCGCCGAACGCAACGGCACGGTCGCGACGGTCGGGAAGGTCAGCGTCGTGCCGGGCGGGGTGAACGCGATCGCCTCGTCCGTCACCGCCTGGCTGGACGTCCGGGGACCGCGGGACGACGAGGTCCGCCGCACCGTGAAGGAGGTCGACGAGGCCGCCCGCGTCGCCGCGCGCCCGCACCGGGTGAGCGTCGACCTCGCCGAGGAGTCCTACACCGAGATCGTCGACTTCAACCACGCCCTCCGCGACCGGGTCGGCAAGGCTCTGGGCGGCGTGCCCGTCCTGCCGACCGGCGCCGGCCACGACGCCGGCGTGCTTTCGGCGCGGCTGCCGACCGCGATGCTGTTCGTCCGGAACCCGACCGGGGTCTCGCACGCGCCCGCCGAGTTCGCCGAACCGGCGGACTGCCTGGCCGGAGTGGAGGCCCTTACCGCGGTACTGGACGACCTGGCGCGCGGGTAAGGATCCGGTATGCAGTGGCATGCCCAGTTCGCCTGGCTCGGCGACGGTGTGGCCGCCGACGTCCTCATCGAGGCCGACGGCGAGCGGATCACCGCGATCGCGCCCGGCGTCCCCTCCGCGCCCCACGCCCAGCGGCTGCCCGGCCTCACCCTGCCGGGCCTCGCCAACGCCCACTCCCACGCCTTCCACCGCGCCCTCCGCTCCCGCGTCCAAGCCCATTCCGGGACGTTCTGGACGTGGCGGGAGCAGATGTACAAGGTCGCCGACCGGCTCGACCCCGAGTCGTACCGCGCCCTCGCGACCGCCGTGTTCGCCGAGATGGCCCTCGCCGGGATCAGCTGCGTCGGCGAGTTCCACTACCTGCACCACAAACCCGGCGGCACTCCGTACGCCGACCCCAACGCGATGGGCGAGGCGCTGATCGCCGCCGCGTCCGACGCCGGCATCCGGATCACCCTCCTCGACACCTGCTACCTCACCGGCGGCATCGGCCGTCCGCTCAAGGGCCCGCAGCTGCGCTTCGGCGACGGCACCGCCGGCAATTGGGTGCGCCGCGTCGACACCCTCTACGAGCAGACGGACAAGGCGGGCCGGCTGCACGCCCGCGTCGGCGCCGCGATCCACTCCGTCCGCGCGGTGCCGCGCGAGCAACTCCGTGCCGTCGCGGCCTGGGCGAAGGAGCACCGCGCGCCGCTGCACGTCCACCTGTCCGAGCAGCCCGCCGAGAACGAGGCGTGCCAGGACGCCTACGGCATGACCCCGACCCGCCTCCTCGCCGAGTCGGGGGCGCTCGGCGCGCTCACCACCGCCGTCCACGCGACGCACCTCACCGACGAGGACATCGGCCTCCTCGGCACCACGATGACCGGCGTGTGTATGTGCCCGACCACCGAACGCGACCTCGCCGACGGCATCGGCCCCGCGCGCGCTCTGGCGGAAGCCGGCTCCCCGATCTGCCTCGGTTCCGACCAGCACGCCGTGATCGACCTGTTCGAGGAGGCCCGCGCGGTCGAACTGAACGAACGCCTCCGCACCCGCGCCCGCGGCCACTGGACGGCCGGGGAACTGCTCGCCACCGCCACGTCCAACGGCCACTACGGGCTCGGCTGGCCCGAAGCGGGCCGCCTGGAACCCGGCGCGTACGCCGACCTGGTCACCGTCGACCTCGACTCCGTCCGCACGGCGGGAGCGGCGCCCGACTACGCCGCCGAGGCCGCCGTCTTCGCCGCAACAGCCGCCGACGTCCGGCACGTCGTCGTCTCCGGCCGCCCGATCGTCCACGACGGCCGCCACCTGCTCATCGACGACGTCCCAGCCGCACTCACCGAAGCCATCACCGCCGTCACCGCCGAGGAGCCTGATTGAGCACGGTCATCACGAACATCGGGGAACTCGTCACCAACGACCCCGCCGTCGGCGACGGCCTCGGCATCGTCCGTGACGCGGCCCTGGTGATGGACGGCGACACCATCGCCTGGACGGGCCCGGCCTCAGAGGCCCCCGCCGCCGACGAGTCGTTCGACGCCGCCGGACGAGCCGTCCTCCCCGGTTTCGTGGACTCCCACGCCCACCTGGTCTTCGCCGGCGAACGCGCCGAGGAATTCGCCGCCCGCATGAGCGGCCAGAAATACGCCGCAGGCGGCATCCGTACCACCGTCGAACGCACCCGCGCCGCCTCCGACGACGACCTACGCGCAAACCTGCGCCGCCTAATCACCGAGATGGCGCGCCAAGGCACCACAACCGTCGAATGCAAATCCGGCTACGGCCTCACGGTCGACCAAGAGGAACGCGCCGTCCGCATCGCCGCCGAACTAGCCGACGAGGTGACGTATCTAGGAGCCCACGTAGTCCCCACCGGCTGGGACGCCGCCGCCTACGCACACCTGGCCGCGACCGACATGCTCGCGGCCTGCGCCCCCCACGCCCGCTGGGTGGACGTCTTCTGCGAGGAAGGCGCGTTCGACGCAGACCAGACCCGCGAAATCCTGCAAGCAGGCGTGAAAGTGGGCCTGGGCCCCCGCCTCCACGCGAACCAGCTCACCCAGGGCCCCGCCGTACAACTCGCCGTCGAACTGGACGCCGCGTCCGCCGACCACTGCACGTTCCTAAGCGAGTCCGACATCGACGCCCTGGCCTCGTCCCAGACGGTCGCGACCCTGCTCCCCGGCGTCGAGTTCTCCACCCGCCAGCCCTACCCCAACGCCCGCCGCCTCCTAGAGGCAGGAGCCACCGTCGCCCTGGCGACAGACTGCAACCCTGGCTCCTGCTACAGCTCCAGCATGGCGTTCTGCATCGCCGTGGCCGTCCGCGACATGCGAATGACCCCGGCCGAAGCCGTCTGGTCCGCCACGGCCGGCGGCGCCCGAGCCCTCCGCCGCACCGACGTGGGCCACCTGGGGATAGGCGCCCGCGCGGACGTCCACGTCCTGGACGCCCCGTCCCACATCCACCTCGCCTACCGCCCCGGCGTCCCCCAAACCGCCGCCGTGTGGAAGGCCGGCCACCGCGTGCGGTGATCAGGCGGGCAGCGCCACGTCGAGGTCCTGCCACCCGATCTGAATCTCGAACGGGGTTGTGAGATTGAGCGCCCAGATGTCCCGGTCCCGATGGGTGATGCCGATCCTGGAGTAGGAAGTCTCCGCGCCCACCAGGGCGTAATGCTCAAGGATCGTCGCGCCGCGTTCGTCGAATTGAACGATCAGATAATGCGGTATGAGGGCTTTGGCGTATTCGCCCATTTTGTGGATCCGGTCCCGTGACTGCGACCAGCGCGAGATCACCTCGGCGACGATTACTGCGTCCACTGCCTCGAGCGTCTCGAACTGCTCGCGGCAGCGGTGCACTACGGCATCAGGCTTGCGTACGGTCAGCGGGACGTCCCACAGCCGGACCGGCACCTCGGTGTTGATCTCGTAACATGGCGCGCGCCCACTGGAGTGCGCGGCCCTGTACTTGAGCACCGCCGCCTCGAAGGCGTTGGCGAGGCGGAACGCAGTTTTCTGGTGCGGTCGGTCACGTGGTTCGCGAGCGACCAGATGCCCCTCGACCACCTCGGACTCGCGCCGGACCTCCTCGTCGAGCGCGAGATATCCCTCCAAGGACAGGAGTTCCTGCTGTTGCCGCTCGAGCTCGTTCATGGTCATGTCGCCATCATCGTGGTTCGGCACGAGACTTGTCCTCCAGATAACGGCGGTTGACTCTTATTAGGGGTTTTTGGTTGCGGATTATGTAGTCCGTTGTGAGGACATCCGCGACGAAGAGGGTGTGGTCTCCCGCTTCGATGGTTTGGCGGGTTTCGCATTCCAAGGCGGAGCTGCCGGTTTCGGGGATTAGGGCGTCGGAATGCTTGCCTCGGTGGTGGGGTTCGGCGGCTAGGAGGATGCGGGCGCTGGGGCGGCCCTCGGCGGCGAAGCGGCCGGCCAGGGCGCGCTGGGGCGCGGCGAGGATCGTGGCGGCCCAGCGGGGGCGGCGGTTCAGGACCTCGGAGAGGTAGGACGACGTCGTCACGCTCGCCAGCACCATGGGCGGGTCCAGGGAGACCGACATGAACGAGGTCACCGTGGTGCCGAGGTCGTCGCGGCCGTCGCGGACGGTCAGCACGACCACGCCCGTGGCGAAGCCCGCGACGGCCTCGGCGAAGTCGGTGTTCAGCGGATCTCCCAGGTGCCGGGCAGGGTGAGCGGGCCGGCGGCGGGCAGGCCGAGGCGGGCGGCGAGGCCGCCGAGGGAGCCCCAGCCGTCGAAGCGGGCGGACGCGGCGGTGCGGTCCTCGCTGGACTCCGGCGGGCGGAGCCGCTCCAGAGGGGACGTGTGCGGGTAGAGGCGGATGGGTGTGCCGGCCGGTAGGCCCGACTTCTTGCGGGCCAGGTCCAAGGCCGTGTCGATGCCGCCCAACTCGTCGACCAGGCCGTTCTCCTTGGCGTCCGCGCCCGTCCAGACGCGGCCCCGGGCCAGGTCGTGGACGCGGTCGCGGGACAGGTCGCGGCCCTCGGCGACCTTCGCGGTGAAGTCGTCGTAGATCCGGTCGAGGGACGCGTTGACGCGCTCCCACTCGGAGTCGCTGAAGTCCTTGGTGGCGCTCAGCATGCGGGCGTGGTCGCCGTCGGCGACGGCGCCGAGGCCGATGCCGACGCGGTCCAGCAGACCGCTGACCACGGCCTTGCCGACGACGACGCCGATCGAGCCGGTGAGCGTGCCGGGCTGTGCGACGATCGTGTCGGCGGCCATCGACACGTAGTAGCCGCCGGACGCGGCGACGTTGCCCATGGAGACGATCACCGGCTTGCCGGCGCGGCGGGCGAGGACGACCTCGCGCCAGATCGCGTCGGACGCGACGGCGGAGCCGCCGGGGCTGTTCACCCGGAACACGATGGCCTTGACGCGGTCGTCCTTCACGGCGGCGCGGAACGCGGCGCCGATCGTGTCGGAGCCCATCGCGGGGCCGGAGTTCGGCAGCGGGCCGCCGCGGCCGCTGCGGCCGAGCCGGATCGGGCCCTGCCCGTTGATCAGCGCGATCATGTCCTGCTTGCCGGGCTGCGGGATGCGGCTCGCGAGGCCGTGGCTGCGGTTGTAGCGGGAGACGAAGCGGAGCTGGGCCTCCTCGCCGCACTCCTCGCGGAGGTCGGCGTAGACCTCGTCGCGGTAGGCAAGGCGGTCTACGAGCCCCTCCTCCAGGGCCTCGTCGGCGAGGAACGGGCCGCGGTCGGTCAGCTCGCGGACCTTGTCCTCGGGCAGGCCGCGGGCGGCGGCGATCGCGGCGGTGATCTGCTCGCCGAGCGAGGTGACGAGCCGCTGGGACGACTCCTCGTGCTCGGGCGTGTAGGTCTTCTCCAAGAACGTGTTCGCCATGGTCTTGTACTCGTACCGCTTGGCGAACCGCGGCTGGATGCCCGCCTTCTCCAGGGCGCCCGCGAAGAACGGCTCCTCAAGCGCGATGCCGGTCAGCCCGACCTCGCCCGTCGGCTGCAGGTAGACCTTGTCGAAGACGGTGGCCAGGTAGTACGGCACGGTGCCGCGGCCGCCCTCGCCGTACGTCTCGGCCCACGCGACGGTGAGCTTGCCGGCGTCCCGCAGCGCCTGGACGGCCTCGCGCACCTCCTGGACGAGCGCGAGCCCGATGCCGCCGGAGATCTTCACGACGAGGGCGCGCACCCGGCTGTCGGAGCGGGCGCGGCGCAGCCCGTCCAGGACGTCCCGCAGGTTCGTCCGGCGCATCGACAGGATCGCCGAGATCGGGTCGGACGGCGCGGTCTCCACGAGCCCCTCGGTGAGATCCAGTTCGAGGATCAGCGGGGCGGTCCGCCGGTCGCGCGCCTGTTTGAACATGTCGATCACTGTGCCGGGATCCACCATGGCACCAGCCTATGCGTTCACCCGGGGCCCTTCCCTCGACCGTCAGCGGGCGAACGCCTTGTTCGGGATCACGCTCGCGGTCGCCTGGGCGACGGGACGGCCGCGCCCGTCGGTGATCAGCGCGTTGGAGACCATGCGGGTGCCGCCGGGGTGCAGGCACGTGCCCGTCACCGTGTACGTCTCGCCGGACCGGACGCCGCGCAGGTAGTCGACGTTGAGGTTGAGCGTGAGCATCGGCATGAAGCGGTCGCAGGTGCTGCTCGCCGCCAGGCAGACCGCGTTGTCGAGGATCATCGCGATGTAGCCGCCGTGGACGGCGCCGCCCGGGTTGCAGAGCTTCTCCTCCGGCGTCCACGCGATGTCCACCCGGCCCGGCTCCGCCGACGTCACGGCCTGCCCGATGTAGTCGCTGATGTCGGAGATCTCCGGAAGCCGCTTGTCGATCATCGCCTGGATGAAGCCGGCGCCCGACAGCGTGTTCCACAGGTCGGCGGCCTCCTGCAGGGCCTCCGCGCTCGCGTCGACGCTCAACTCACTCTCCCTGGTCACGGTGATCTCCGAATGGTATTCGGTGATCAGGGGGGCGGCACTATGCCGTTCATCACGGGTTCCCCGGCGCTATGGTCGGACGCATGGGAGACGGCGACGGCTGGTCCGGCTGCGGGCAGGGCCACACGCACTGGGGGCGGTTCGGTGCCGCGGGCCTGCTGGCCTACCACCGCGACGCCGGCGGCCAGGTGTGGATCCTGCTGCAGCAGCGCGCGTGGTGGGGGATCGGCGGCGGGACGTGGGGCATGTTCGGCGGCGCCCTGCACAGCCACGAGGACGCGGTGACGGGCGCGCTCCGCGAGACGTCCGAAGAGTGCACGCTCGACACCGGAGTGGTGAACGTGCACGGCACCAGCGTCGAAGACCACGGCGGATGGATGTACACGTCCGTGATGGGGTCGCTGTCCGAGCGCGTCCCGGTGGATGCCGCGTCGCGGGAGACGCGCAGGGCGGAATGGGTGCGCCTGGAGGAGGTCACCGACCGCAAGCTGTTCGAGCCGTTCGCCCGGTCGTGGCCCCGCCTGCAGGACGCGATGAAGGGCCTCGTCCTCGTCGTGGACGCGGCGAACGTCGTGGGCTCCCGCGCCGACGGCTGGTGGAAGGACCGCGCGGGCGCCAACGCGCGGCCCCGCGACGACCTGAAGGCCCTGGGCGGCGGCGTGCGGGGCCTGCCCGCCGGCTCCGTCCCGTTCGACCGCTGCTTCCCCGAGGTCGTCATGGTCGTCGAGGGCGCGGCGCGGCGGGTCGCGGACGAGCCGTCCGACGGCGTGAACGTCGTGGCGGCGCCCGGCAGCGGTGACGACCGGATCGTAGACCTCGTCCAGGACGCCGGGCCCGACACCGCGCACCTGGTGGTCACCGCCGACCGGGAGCTGCGCGCCCGCTGCGAGGCGGCCGGCGCCGCCGTCACCGGCCCGCGCTGGCTCCTCGAACGCCTCTAGACCTCCACGCGGTGACCGGCGTCGCGCAGCGCGGTCGTCGCGTCCTTCAGCCGGTGCTCGGGGACGAGGACCAGGTCGGCGTGGTACGTGGACGCGACGAAGACGGGCACCTCGGCGTCCGCGAGCGGCCCCACGATCGCCGCCAGCATGCCGGGTACGCCGAGCCCGTGGCCCGTGTCGCCGTAGAAGCCGACCCAGCGTTCCACCTCGGCGAACGGTGACGCGCCCCGCACGATGGTGAGGCCCTCCGGGGCCCGCACGAGCGCGATCCACTCGTCGTCCTCGGGGAACGTCGCGTGCGGCAGGTGCTCCACCATGAACTGGCCGGGGACGATGTGCAGGCGCTGCATGCGCCCACCTTATTCAGGAACGAGCCAGACCGCGCCCAGCGGCGGGACGCGCAGCACAGCCGATGCGGGCAGCCCGTGGCAGGGGTCGGTGGTCGCCTCGACGCGGCCCATGTGGCCGACGCCGCTGCCGCCGTACTCGTAGGCGTCGGTGTTGACGACCTCGCGCCAGCCGCCCGCGCGCGGCAGCCCGAGCCGGTAGTTCTCGTGCGGGTTTCCGGCGAAGTTGATGACGCACGCGACGACCGGCGGTTCGCCGTCGCCCTGCGGCGTCCCGTAGCGCAGGTAGGAGAGGGTGTTGCCGCCCGCGTCGTTGCCGTCGATCCAGCGGAAACCCTCGTGGTCGCTGTCGCGCGTCCACAGCGCGGGCTCGGCCTGGTACGCGCGGTTCAGCTCGCGGACGAGGCGCTGCAGCCCGAGATGGTTGGCGCCCTCGGCGGCGTTCTCCAGGAGCCACCAGTCCAGCGGGCGTTCCTCCGCCCATTCGGCGCCCTGCCCGAACTCCTGCCCCATGAACAGCAGCTGCTTGCCGGGATGCGACCACATGTAGGCGAGCAGGGTGCGCAGCCCCGCGAACTGCTGCCACGCGTCGCCCGGCATCTTGCTCAGCAGCGACCCCTTGCCGTGGACGACCTCGTCGTGCGACAGCGGCAGGACGTAGTTCTCCGAGAACGCGTACACCAGCGAGAACGTGATCTCGTTGTGGTGGTAGTGCCGGAACACCGGCTCGTGGCGCAGGTATTCGAGCGTGTCGTGCATCCAGCCCATGTTCCACTTGAACCCGAACCCGAGCCCGCCGAGGTGGGTCGGACGGGACACGCCAGGCCACGCCGTCGATTCTTCGGCGATCGTCACGACACCGGGGTTGCGCTTGTAGACCGTTGCGTTCATCTCCTGAAGGAAGGAGATGGCCTCCAGGTTCTCCCGGCCGCCGTAGATGTTCGGCGACCACTCGCCCTCGTTGCGCGAGTAGTCGAGGTACAGCATCGAGGCCACGGCGTCCACGCGCAGCCCGTCGATGTGGAACTCCTCCAGCCAGAACGACGCGTTCGCCACGAGGAAGTTGCGCACTTCGGCGCGCCCGAAGTTGAACACGAGCGTCCCCCAGTCGGGGTGCTCGCCGCGCGCCGGATCGTCGTGCTCGTACAGGGCGGTGCCGTCGAACCGGGCGAGGGCCCACTCGTCCTTGGGGAAGTGGGCCGGCACCCAGTCCATGATGACGCCGATACCCGCCTGATGCAGGCGGTCGATGAGGTGACGGAATTCGTCGGGGCCGCCGAACCGTGCCGTCGGCGCGTAGTAGGACGTCACCTGGTAGCCCCAGGACGGGCCGTAGGGATGCTCGGTGACCGGCAGCAGCTCGATGTGCGTGAACCCCATGTCGCGCACGTATTCGGTGAGTTCCTCGGCCAGTTCCTTGTATCCGAGCCCGGGACGCCACGAACCGAGGTGCACCTCGTACGCGCTCATGGGCTCGTGCAGCCAGTCGTGGTCCTTGCGGCCGTCCATCCACTCGCCGTCGGCCCACTCGTAGGACGAGGTGAACACGCGGGACGCCGTCGCCGGAGGACGTTCGGTGGCCTGCGCCATGGGGTCGGCCTTGGTGCGCCACACGCCGTCCGCGCCGAGGATCTCGTACTTGTAGCACATGCCGTCGCCGACGCCCGGGACGAACAGCTCCCAGATGCCGGTGGAGCCGAGCGACCGCATCGGATAGGCGCGGCCGTCCCAGTGGTTGAAGTCGCCGACCACGCGCACGCCGCGCGCCGTCGGCGCCCACACCGCGAACCCCGTCCCGTGGACGGTGCCGAACGCGGACGCGTAGGAGCGGGGCCGTGCGCCGAGCGCCCGCCACAGCTCCTCGTGCCGTCCCTCGCCGATCAGGTGCAGGTCGAGTTCGCCGAGCGTCGGCAGGTGCCGGTAGGCGTCGTCCTGGACCGACTCGACGCCGTCCCCGTAGGTGACGGCGAGCCGGTAGTCGGGGACGGCCAGCGGCGCCGTGCTCTCGTCGCCGTCCGCGAGCGACGCGTCCGCCGGCAGCGTGGCCCGGAACAGGCCCTGGTGGAAATGGCGGAGCGGATACCGGTCCCCGTTGGGCAGGACGACCTCGACCTTCTCGGCGAGCGGCCGCAGCGCCCGCACCGTCACGCCGTCCTTGCCCGGATGCGCCCCGAGGACGCCGTGCGGATCGTGGTGGTCGCCGCCGACGAGCCGGTCGATCTCCGCGCGCGTCACCCGTGCCATGACCTCATGGCCTCCCGTCACTGAGCCTTTACCTCAGTAGAGGTGCCCCGAGAAGCGGCGGTCTCACATCCCGGGGCGCTCTGTTTCCAGGAGCTTGAAGCTTGCCGTGGGCGTCGAGCGGAGCTCGTCGGTTGAATGGTGGTGGGTGGGGGCTGGAGGACGGTGTTGCGGACGCACGGGCGGCTCGACTCTTCGTCGTGGGGTCGCGTCGAATGTTGGCGCCGCCCGTGCGGCCACGCCTACCGGGCTCCGTCCGCCGGGCCCGTCCCGTGGGCAATGTCCAGCTGGCCCCAGGGGTGACACCGACCCCACCGCCCTGGGCTCCATTCCTGTGTCACCTCAGCGACACAGGTACCTGACGTATCGGGGCGCCCCGGCCCGGTCCGCCCCCGCTCGCGGACCGGGCCGCGCCGTTCCCCATGGCGCTCTTTCACCTGTCCCCGCACCCCCCGCGGGTCTGTTCGGCGAGCAGTCCGCGGAGCCCCGCCGGGTCGTCCGCGGCCACCGTCATCGCACATCCCGCCTGGAGTTCGGCGTCGGTGAGGTCGCCGCTGCGGGTCGCGTACCAGCGTCCCGCGTCGCTGCGCCACACCTGCCAGCCCGGGAAGTCCCCCTCGATGGCCGCCTTCAAGTCCTCGAAGTCGCCCATCAAGGTCGTCCCTTCCCCGAGGCCGTTCTTCTGTATACAAAAGTCTTACTTGGTCTAAGAGGTGTCAAGCTGTCCGTAAGCGGACCGTGCCCTCGCGGATAGCGCGTGGAAGGTATGGATGACGGGGAGGGACGAACCAGGATCGAACGGGAGGTCGAACGCGGCTCGAACGGATGGCAACCCGAGTTGGGAGGTGACGCCGGTGCCGGACCGACCCGCCTACCTGCGCATCGCCGACACGCTGCGGGAGGCCATCCGGGACGGCGCCCTGCCGCCGGGGACGCGGCTGCCGACCATCGCGGAGCTGTGCGAGACCCACGGCGTCTCGGAGATCGTCATCCGGCAGGCGGTCGCGCTGCTGCGCGGGGAGGGGCTCGTCGAGACCCGCCGCGGCGGCGGCACGCTCGTCAAGGTGATCCCGCCGGCGCGCCGCGTCGCGATGGACCGGTACCGGGCGGTGACGCGGCCCATGGCCGTGCCCGAGACGACCTTCACCCGCGACCAGAAGATCTCCTGGGCGGAGTACCGGCTCGACAAGGAGTTCACCCGGGTGCGGGCGGACGGCGAGCTGGGCGCGCTGTTCGAGCTGCCGGCCGGCACCGAGCTGCTGCGCCGCCGGTTCGTCTTCTACGCGCGCGGGGAGCCGCAGCAGATCTCTGTCAACTACCTGCCGTGGGACCTCGTCGGCGAGACGCCCGTCTCCGACCCGGCGCGCGAGCCGTGGCCCGGCGGGACGCTCGCGCAGCTCGCCTACCTCGGGCATCCGCCGGTCCGGGTGGAGGAGGCCGTCCGGTCCCGCATGCCGACCCCCGAGGAGGCCGACACGCTGCGGATGACCGGCGGCGTGCCGGTCCTCGGCATCACCCGCCGGATGCTCGCGCGCGACGGCGTGATGGAGGTGTGCCGGGAGATCGTGCTGCCCGCCGACCGCGTCGTCCTCGACTACTCGATCGACCTGTGACCGGACGCCGGGCCGGGGCCCGGGTCAGCTCGCGAGGCTGGCGAGGGACTTCAGCGGGACGGGCAGCCAGGACGGCCGGTTCCGCGCCTCGTACCGGACCTCGTAGACCGCTTTGTCGAACTCGAACGCCCGCACCAGCGCCGCGTGCGCGGCAGGGTCGGGCCCGCCGGCGGCCGCGTAGCCGCGGCAGAACGCGGCCCGGTTCCGCTCCGCCCACGTCCGGGCGCGCTGCTCCAGCGTGTCGGCGGCGCCGGCCGGGAGGTCGCCGTCCCGCACGAGCAGGAACCGCGCCGCGTACTCGAAGGAGCGCAGCATCCCGGCGACGTCGCGCAGCGGGTGCGCGAGGGCGCGGCGCTCGGCGGCGGCGCGGGCCGGCTCGCCCTCGAAGTCCAGCAGGAACCAGCCCGCGTCGGTGCGCATGGCCTGGCCGAGGTGGTAGTCGCCGTGGATCCGCTGGAACGGCAGCGACGCCGCCTCGGCCGCGACCCGGTCGAACACCTCCCGGATCGCGTGCGCGTGCGGGCGCAGGTCCGGGACGGCGGCGGTGACCTGGTCGAGCTGCTCGTTCATCCCGAAGACGATGTCGCGCAGCACCCCGGGCGGCGTCTGCGTCACGCCGAACGCGGCGGCGAGGTCGCGGTGCACCTCGGCGGTGGCGGCGCCGAGCCGCTCGGCCTCGGCGGCGAAGTCGCCGCCGGCGTCCCCCGCGTCGCTGGTGGTGAACTCGGTGGCCGGTCCCGGCGGCGACGGCTGCGCGAACCAGTCGCGGACGCTGGTGAGCGCGAGCTGCCAGCCGTCCGTCCCGGTGCGGAGGAACTCCGACAGCAGCGCCAGCGTGACCGGCTCGTCGTCGCCGTCCGCGCCCGGATTCAGCTCGATCCAGCCGTGCACGGCCGGGACGTGCTCGCAGCCCTGGCGGGACAGCGCGAGGTTGACCTCCAGGTCGGGGTTGACGCCGGGGGACAGGTGCCGGAACAGCTTGCAGATGTAGGCGTCGCCGAAGATGAGCGAGGTGTTGCTCTGCTCGGCGGAGGTCGGCAGGCCCTCCAGGTCCGTGCGGATGCCGGTCCCGGGGGCGCGGCGGAACTGCAGCGGCCCGACGGCCGTCTCGTCCGCCATGAGGTCGAGCAGGATCCCGGTCAGCTCGGGGTCGTGCGCGGCGTCGTAGACGTGCCCGGTGATCGCGGGCTCGCCGGTCGTCCGGCCGATCGCGCAGGGCCGCAGCCGGTCGGGCAGCTCGTGCCGGACGCCGAGGAGCACCTGGTAGTGGTCGGTGCCGCCGTGCTGCCGGACGTCCAGGACGAGATGGTGCAGCGACGGGTCGCCGGCGCGCAGCTCGGTGGCGGTGCCGATGGAGACGTCGTCGATGGGGCCGTCCTTGCCGCCGAACCACCGCTGCCTGGGCAGCCAGTCGGACAGGAGCCGAACGAGGGAATGGTCGGGCGGCGGCACGGCTACATCACTCCTTCACCCGGCTCGGTCTCCTCGGGCGCCGGCGGAAGCAGGAACCAGTAGAAGCCGTGGCCGGGCAGCGTCAGCAGGTAGGGCAGGTCGCCGATGGCCGGGAACTGGACGCCGCCCATGCACTCGATCGGCGTGGAGCCCCGGAAGCGCCGCAGGTCCAGTTCGACCGGCTGCGGGAAGCGGGACAGGTTGTTCACGCAGAGGACGGTGTCCATGCCGCCCCACTGGTTGGTGTCCCCGCCGTTGATCTCGCGGGTGAAGGCCAGGACCGAGGGGTTGGAGGCGGATAGTTCGACGTAGGAGCCGACGCCGAAGACGGGGTGGCGCTGCCGGATCTCGATCATTTTGCGGGTCCAGTGCAGCAGGGAGCCGGGGTTGTTGGCTTGTGCTTCGACGTTGACGGCCTGGTAGCCGTAGATGGGGTCCATGATGACGGGCAGGTAGAGGCGGGCGGGGTCGCAGTGGGAGAAGCCGGCGTTGCGGTCGGGGGTCCATTGCATGGGGGTGCGGACGGCGTCGCGGTCGCCGAGCCAGATGTTGTCGCCCATGCCGATTTCGTCGCCGTAGTACAGGACGGGTGAGCCGGGGAGGCTCAGGAGGAGGGCGGTGAAGAGTTCGAGTTGGTTGCGGTCGTTGTCCAGGAGGGGGGCGAGGCGGCGGCGGATGCCGATGTTGGCTTTCATGCGGGGGTCTTTGGCGTATTCGGTGTACATGTAGTCGCGTTCTTCGTCGGTGACCATCTCCAGGGTGAGTTCGTCGTGGTTGCGCAGGAAGATGCCCCATTGGCAGGATTCGGGGATTTTGGGGGTTTGGGCCATGATTTCGGAGATGGGGTAGCGCTGTTCGCGGCGGACGGCCATGAAGATGCGGGGCATGAC
This sequence comes from Actinomadura sp. BRA 177, assembly GCF_013372625.1. Lineage (GTDB taxonomy): Bacteria > Actinomycetota > Actinomycetes > Streptosporangiales > Streptosporangiaceae > Spirillospora. The sequence goes on along the minus strand of NZ_JABXFD010000354.1, from coordinate 2,747 downwards.
GGGGAAGTGGAAGGCCATGTGGCATTCGTCGCCGCCGGCGGCGGGGTCGCCGAAGTATTCGACGACGTCGCCGGGCCATTGGTTGGCTTCGGCGAGCAGGACGCGGTCGGGGTAGAGGCGGTCGACTTCGGCGCGGACGCGTTTGAGGTAGGTGTGGGTTTCGGGGAGGTTTTCGCAGTTGGTGCCTTCGCGGGCGTACAGGTAGGGGACGGCGTCCAGGCGGAATCCGTCGATTCCGAGGTCGAGCCAGAAGCGGAGGTTTTCGAGCATGGCGTCTTGGACGTCGGGGTTGTCGTAGTTGAGGTCGGGTTGGTGGGTGAAGAAGCGGTGCCAGTAGTACTGGCCGCGGACGGGGTCGTAGGTCCAGTTGGAGGATTCGGTGTCGACGAAGATGATGCGGGCGTCGGGGTAGCCGGTGTCGTCGTCGGCCCACATGTAGAAGTCGCCGAACGGCCCGTCGGGGTCGGTGCGCGATGCCTGGAACCAGGGGTGCTGGTCGGAGGTGTGGTTCATCACCAGATCGGCGATCACGCGAATACCGCGCGCATGCGCCTGTTCCACGAGTTCGACGAAGTCGCCCAGTTCCCCGAAGTCGGGCAGGATGCTGGTGTAGTTGGCGATGTCGTAGCCGCCGTCTTTGAGCGGTGACTGGTAGATGGGCAGCAGCCACAGGCAGTCGATGCCGAGCCATTGCAGGTGGTCCAGCCGGGAGATGAGGCCGCGCAGGTCGCCGTAGCCGTCGTTGTTGGAGTCGGCGAATCCGCGCACCGACACCTCGTAGAACACCGCCGTCTTGAACCAGTGCGGGGTGTGCGGCGCCTCCTCGTCGAACGGGTCGGGGACCGCCCCGGCGGCCGGCGCCCCGTCCGCGTCCGCGATGGGCCTGATGTCCGCCTTCGGTGTGGTGACCTGGTCGGACGTGCTGCGGGTGGTGTTCTTCGGCTGGCCGTGCATGGGTCACCCCGGGTGTGTTGGAGACATCTAGATCAGCAATTCCCGCAGGCGGTGCGACCGACGTTCGCGACAGGCAACCTTCCGTAAAAAGTTCCGTACGGTCCGTGACCGCCGCCGCGTTGGTCATCGCCCGGCAGCGGTGCGGGCACGGGGCGGGAAAGTCGCGCAAAAACCCGGCTGTGCACGGCTCGTTCGCTGGCGCCGCGGCTCCGGAGGACTTGCCGCGCGACGGTTGTGTCATGTCCGTGTTTTTAGGTTCGTCGCTTTTTCTGGCGGACCCCTCGGGTAGGTCGTTTCCAAGCTCAGAACCCGCCTGACCGGCGGGTTCTGATCCGTTCGGACGGAAAGCGTCCGTCCAAAGCGATCGGAGGGACAGTGGAGCGCTGGGAGAAGTCGCCATCGGTCGTACCGACGCGCGATGAGCTCGTGGCGCGGCTGCGCGTTCGCTTCGCCGACATTCCGGCTGAGAACGTGCGCCGCTGCGTCGACGACCTGTGGTGCTGCTGCACCCATCTCGGGGTGCGGCCCGAGGAACGGACCATCGAGCGTCTCGCCGCGTCCCGGCTCACGGGCGTCGTGCGGGGCGGCCGGCCGCCCTATCCGGACGGCCCGACGGTGTCCAGACCGCCAGGCTCCACCCTGACCGCCCCGCCCCGGCCCGCGCGCGCGGCCGCCAGAACCCCGATCGGGATGTGACGTATGAAGGACACGACCGTGCCCGGCCTGAGCATCGAGACCCGGCGAGGGTTCATCGTGCTGAGCCTGCCCGCGCAGATCAGCTGGCAGAACTACGCGGGCATCCGCGAGGGGGTGAGCAGGGCCCTGTCCATGGCCACCGGTGGCGGGCGGCGCCGGACTTGCGTGGTCGTCGACTTCGGTGACGCGGTGCTGCTGGACGCCGCCGGGCTGGTCCTGCTGGCCCGCGCCGAGACGCGGGCGCAGCTGCTCGGCTGCCCGCTGCGCGCCGTGGTGCCCGCGCTGTCCGCGCATGTGCGGCGGGCGCTGCACCTCACCGGCCTGGCGCAGCTCGTCCCGGTCTTCCCGGACGTCGCGGCGGCGACGGGCACGCCCGTCCCGGCCGGGACGGCGGGCGACGTCGACACCACGCACGTGCTCGACGCCATCCGCGCCCTGCACCCGGGGGACGCCGGGCTCACCCCGACGCCGCCCGCCCGGTCCGAGCTGATGATCACCACGACGGAGGCCGGCGACGGCGACCACACCGTCGTCCACCTGTCCGGGGTGCTGGACGAGGTGACGGTGCCGCGGCTGGGGGAGACGCTGACCACGCTGGTCGAGGGCAACCTGCGGCACCTCATGGTGCGGATGCACGAGCGGCTCGGGATCCGCTGCGACCCGCTGCCGATCCTGCTCGGCATCCGCTGGCGAGTGGCCGCCGAGGGCGGCTGCCTGGCGCTGCCCGCGCTGCCGGCCCGGCTCCGCGAGATCATCGACCGGGAGGGCCTCGGCTCGGTGTTCACCGGCTGCCGGTCCATCGAGGACCGCCTGCTCAGCGGCGCCGAACCCGTCTGACGCTCAGCTCCCGCCCGCCCGGCGCCGGTTCCGGACGGGCCGGGGCGAACTCCGCCGCGACCTCGCCGTCGTCCCGTTCGCCCCGGCCATGCTCCCGTCCGCCCGGCGGCACCCCCTCCCACCCGCACGGCCACACGTCGGCCGTTCCGCTGGAACGTGAGGATGGGTGCGGGCCGGTGGGAGCGGGGGCCGACGTGCCGACACCACGCACGACCGGACACGTATGCACATCCCCTGCCACACTGGAAGAGAGCATATCT
>NZ_JABXFD010000716.1 GCF_013372625.1 Actinomadura sp. BRA 177 | reverse complement strand
GTATGAGGAACTGGTCGGTCGTGCGGTACGGGCGGCTCGCCGCCGCCGGGACCGTCCCGCCGGGCGCCCAGCCCCGCCCGTACGTGGACGCGCTCATCGCCACCGCCGAGACGGTGTTCCCGCCCGCGGGGGAGGCGCCCGGCGGCGTCGCGCTCGGCGCGCCCCCGTCGGCGGGCGCCACCGCCGAGGAGATGGAGTGCGTGCTGCGCTGGCTCGACCTGCCCGGCGTCCGGCTGGTCGAGGTCGACGGCACGTGGACGTGCCCGGCGCACGGTGCGGAGGGGCTGCGCGAATGGATCGACAAGGCCTACGAGCGGCACGAGCCGTCCCATCCGAGGGCCGGCCGCCCACTAAGGTGACCCTGTGGCACTGCCCCTCTACGACAGCCAGCCGGCGCGCCGCGTCCCGTGGGTGACGTACCTGCTGGTCGCCGCGAACGTGGTGGTCTTCCTGCTCACCCCCATGTCGAACTTCGCCGCCTGGTACGGCGAGGACGGGGTCCGCCAGTGCAAGGCGGCGCACTTCACCTACGAGTACGGCGCGGTGCCCAAGGAGCTGACGACCGGCGACCAGCAGCCGCTGCCGACCGACATCGTGCACGAGTGCGGGCCCGCCGACTTCAGTAAGGCGCCCTGGACGTCGGCGTTCACCTCGATGTTCCTGCACTCGGGCGCGCTGCACCTGCTGGGCAACCTGGTCGCGCTGTTCGTCGTCGGCATGGGCGTCGAGGACCGGCTCGGACGGTGGCGCTACCTCCTCAGCTACCTGGCGTTCGGGCTCGTCGCCGTCTACGGGTTCGCGTGGACGTCGCCGGACTCGACCGTCCCGCTCATCGGCGCGTCCGGGGCCATCGCCGGGGTGATGGGCGCCTACGTGATCCTCAACCCGCGGGGCCGCATCGTCAGCTGGGTGCCGCCGGTCATCGTGGTGCGGCTGCCGGTGTGGGTGGTGCTCGGCTACTGGTTCGTCCTGCAGTGGCTGTCGCTCGGCGACGAGAAGAGCAACGTGGCCTACACCGCGCACATCTACGGCTTCGTGGCCGGGGTGGCGTTCGCGCTGCTGGCCCGCCGCGCCGGCCCGGCGAACCGCCCGGCCGCGCTGAGCCGCGGCTGAGACCCTCCCGATAGGGTCGGGGCATCCGATTCGAGGGGGAGGGTGAAGTGGTCACTGCGATCGTGTTCGTCAAGGCCGACGTCGCGCGCATCCACGAGGTGGCCGAGACGATCGCCGCGCTGGACGGCGTCAGCGAGGTCTACTCCATCACCGGCGACCACGACCTCATGGCGATGGTCCGGGTGCGCCGGCACGAGGAGCTGAACGACGTGATCCCGGGCCGCGTCAACAAGGTCGACGGCGTCGTCGGCACCGAGACCCACATCGCCTTCCGCACCTACTCCCAGCACGACCTCGAACAGGCCTTCGCCCTCGGCCTCCCCGACGCCGACTAGCCGGCGGTCACGAGGGAGAGCGACAGGTCGCCGCAGGGGCGGGCGGAGTAGGCGGGGTTCTCCCGGTAGACGGCGCCCGGCGGCCAGCTCGCGGTGTTGGACGCCATGACGCGGCCGGGGGCGTTGACGACGAACGCGGGCGCGGGGATCTCGCGCAGCGCGGGGACGACCTCGTTCTCGAACGTCCGGGCGTACACGTCCGCCGCGGCGACGCCGGCGAACGTCCCGGCGACGTGCACGGGCGCCGATAACGTGAGGACGTACTCGTCGCTGCACAGGTAGTCGACGTAGGGGCCGCAGACGGTCCGCTCGGCGCCGCTCTCCGGCCCGGTGAACCATTCCCAGCGGGTGTAGTCGTAGAGGGCGCTGCTCTCGGGGTTCAGGTCGCGCAGCAGCTGGGACGGGCGCCCGCCGGGGCCGGCCAGCCACCACTCCATGTACCAGGCGGCGTCGGCGAGCAGCTGCGGCGCGGCGATGAACCCCAGGCCGCAGACGAGCGGGCCGAGCCGGGCGAGCAGCAGCGGGCGCAGCGCGGCGAGGTCGGCGCGGACGGGGGCGCGGCCGGTGGCGTGGACGTCCGCCAGGCACCGGGCCGTCGCGTCGCGGACCCGCGCCACGGTCGCGAAGACGCCGTCCAGGGTGGCGCGGACGTGCGCCGCCGCCGCGCCGACGGCCGGTGGCTCGGCGGGCATGGGTCCCCCTCGGGGTCAGAGTGCGAGCCGTCGTTCAATCAGACGTTCTACCGCATCCAACACGTGACTTTCAGCTACATCGCGGGCTCGCGCATCGTCGGCGGCTCCGATGGCGTCGACGATGGCGGCGTGCTCGGCGCCGACCCGGCCGCGCCGGTCCGGCAGGTCGTGCACGGCCCACACCAGCGGCCCGATCTCGGCCTGCAGCCGGATCTCCTCGCGGGTGAGCCGGCCGGACTGGGACGCGGCGGCGACCTCCAGGTGGAGCCGGCCGTCCAGCCGGCACGTCCCGGCGCCCGCGTCGGCGCCGGACAGCTCCGCCAGCGAGCGGCGCAGCCGCCGGACGTCGCCGGGCAGCGAGCGCAGCGCGGCGAGGCGCGCGGCGGCGCCCGCGATGGCGGCGTAGTGGTCGCCGAGGTCGCGGAGCTCTTCCGCGCTGAGCGAACGCAGCCGCTCGTCCAGATCGAAGGGCCTGGCGGGGGCCCGGACGAAGCTCCCGCCGCCCCGCCCGCGCCGGGTCTCGATGAGTCCTTGCTGACGCAAGGCCATCAGCGCTTCGCGTAGTGTGACCGTCGATACACCGAGATGTGCCGCGAGGTCGGTCTCGCTCGGCAGCTGCTCGCCGTCGCCGAGGAGGCCGAGCGCGATCGCGTCGCTGAGCCGCCGCACCACCGCGTGCACCCGCGCGGTGTTGTCGACCGGAGCGAACACGACGAGATGCGCGCTGTTCATGGGCCCCCTCCCGGTGTCGCACACAGTGATACCGGAACATCACTTGAACTGAAACCTATGAATCCATAGGTTTTCGGTCATGCCGGTGACAGCGGTGAGGATCCGCGATCTGCGCAAGACCTTCGGCGCCGTGGAGGCGGTGGCGGGCGTCGACCTCGACATCGGGGACGGCGAGTTCTTCTCGATGCTCGGCCCGTCCGGATCCGGGAAGACGACCGTGCTCCGGCTCATCGCGGGCTTCGAGCGCCCGACGTCCGGGACGGTCGAGTTCGGCGGCCGGGACGTCACCGCGCTGCCGCCCTTCGACCGTGACGTCAACACGGTCTTCCAGGACTACGCCCTCTTCCCGCACATGGACGTGCTCCGCAACGTCGAGTACGGCCTCAAGGTGCGCCGGGTGCCGCGCGCCGAGCGCCGCCGGCGGGCGCTGGAGGCGCTGCACAGCGTCCGGCTGGACGGGATGGAGGCGCGCCGTCCCGGCGAGTTGTCCGGCGGCCAGCGGCAGCGGGTGGCGCTCGCCCGCGCGCTGGTCAACGAGCCGAAGGTGCTGCTGCTGGACGAGCCGCTCGGCGCGCTCGACCTGAAGCTGCGCGAGGAGATGCAGGTCGAGCTGAAGAGCCTGCAGCGGCGGGCCGGCATCACGTTCGTGTTCGTCACCCACGACCAGGAGGAGGCGCTGACCCTCAGCGACCGGGTCGCCGTCCTCAACGGGGGCCGGATCGAGCAGGTCGGCACGCCCGCCGAGGTCTACGAGCGCCCCGCGACGGAGTTCGTGGCGGGGTTCGTGGGGACGTCCAACCGGATCGGCGGCGTCTGCGTCCGGCCGGAGAAAATTCACGTCGCGGCCGAGGGCGAGGAGGCGCCGGATACGGGTCTGTCCGACACGGGGGACCGGCACGCCCTCGGCACGGTCGCCGAGGTCGTCTACGCGGGCGCCGTGACCCGCTTCGTCATCGACCTGGAGTCGGGGGACCGGGTCGTGGCGCTGCAGCAGAACCTGCGGACCTCCTCCATGGACGTGCTGGGCCGCCGCGGCGCCCGCGTCCGGATCAGCTGGCACGAAGCGCACGAGTTCCACGTCCCGGGCACCGGCGCGGGCGCCACCGCGCCGGCGTCCGCCTCCTGATTCACCCCCAACCCCCGAAAATAAGGAGTTCCCCATGTGGTCCACGCGCATGGCGCTCGCCGCTGCGGCGACGCTGGCGATCGGACTGACGGCCGCCGCGTGCGGCGACGGCGACTCGGGCGGCAAGGCGTCCGGCGCCGGGCAGGGCGGGTTCACCGTCCCGAAGGTCCCGATGCAGCAGTCGCTCGGCGCGGGCGAGGGCGAGGTCAACCTGGTCGCCTGGGCGGGCTACGCCGAGGACGGCTCCAACGACCCGAAGGTCGACTGGGTCACCCCGTTCGAGAAGCAGACCGGCTGCAAGGTCAACACCAAGGTCGCCGGGACGTCCGACGAGATGGTCACGCTGATGAAGACCGGCGAGTACGACGCGGTCTCCGCGTCCGGCGACGCCTCGCTGCGGCTGATCGCCTCCGGGACGGTCGCGCCCGTCAACACCAAGCTCGTCCCCAACTACGCCGACGTCTTCGACGGGCTGAAGATGCAGCCCTGGAACTCGGTGAACGGCGTCTCCTACGGCATCCCGCACGGCCGCGGCGCCAACCTGCTGATGTGGCGCACCGACAAGGTGAAGACGGCGCCCGACTCCTGGGGCGCGGTGTTCGACGCGAACTCGCCCTACAAGGGGAAGATCACCGCCTACGACTCGCCGATCTACATCGCCGACGCCGCCCTCTACCTGATGTCCGCCAAGCCGGAGCTCGGCATCAAGAACCCGTACGCGCTCGACCAGAAGCAGTTCGACGCGGCCGTCGAACTGCTGAAGACGCAGCGCGGCCTCATCGGCGAGTACTGGTCCGACTACACCAAGGAGGTCCAGGCGTTCAAGAGCGGCGACTCCGTCCTCGGGACGACCTGGCAGGTCATCGCGAACCTCGCCGAGGCGGAGAAGGCGCCGGTGAAGGTGACGCTGCCCAAGGAGGGCTCCACCGGCTGGTCGGACACCTGGATGGTCGCCGCCAAGGCCGAGCACCCGAACTGCGCCTACAAGTGGCTCGACTGGATCGTGTCGCCCAAGGCGAACGCGCAGGTCGCCGAGTGGTTCGGTGAGGCCCCGGCCAACGCCAAGGCGTGCAAGGAGACCGCCGACAAGAACTTCTGCGACACCTTCCACGCCACCGACGAGAACTACTTCTCCAAGGTGCACTTCTGGACGACGCCGATCGCGCAGTGCCTCGACGGGCGCACCAACGTCAAGTGCGTCGACTACTCCAAGTGGACCCAGGCGTGGACCACGATCAAGGGATGACCGCCCCCGCCCTGACCGGCGGGGAGGACGCCCGCCCGGCGCCGGGTCTCCGGCGCCGGGCGGCGGCCCTGCTGCACCGCCGCCCCCGGCTGCGGCTGTCGCTGCTGCTGTCGGCGCCGCTCGCCTGGCTGGTCGTCGTCTACCTCGGCGCCCTCGCCGCCATCTTCCTCACCGCGTTCTGGACGACCGACGTGTTCACCGGCGAGGTCGTCCGGCGGTTCACCCTCGCCAACTTCCAGCTGCTGCTGGACGAGCCCGTCTACCGGACGGTCGCGCTGCGCAGCCTCGGCGTCGCGACGGCCGTCACCCTCATCGACACCGCCATCGGCTTCCCCATGGCGCTGTACATGGCCAAGGTCGCCAGGCCGCGGTACCGGCCGTACCTGATGATCGCGATCCTGGCGCCGCTGTGGGCCGCCTACCTCGTCAAGGCGTACGCGTGGCGGGTGATGCTGCAGCAGGGCGGCCTGCTCGACGAGGTGCTCAGGCCCGTCGGGCTCGGCAGCCCCGGCTACGGCCTCGCCGCGACCGTGCTCGTCCTGGCCTACCTGTGGCTGCCGTACATGATCCTGCCCGTCTACACGGGCCTGGAGCGGCTCCCGGACTCGCTGCTGGACGCGTCCGGCGACCTCGGCGCCCGGCCGCTGCGCACCTTCCGCGCGGTGCTGCTGCCGCTGGTGTTCCCGTCCCTGGTGGCCGGGTCGATCTTCACGTTCTCGCTGTCGCTCGGCGACTACATCACCGTGAAGATCGTCGGCGGCTCGCAGCAGCTGCTCGGCAACGTCGTCTACGACAACATCGGCGCCGCGAACAACCTGCCGTTCGCCGCGGCCGTCGCCACGATCCCGGTGGTGGTGATGCTCGGCTACCTCGCCGCCGCCCACCGCACCGGCGCGCTCAGGGAGCTGTGATGACCTTCTCGCCGGCCGCGCGGATCGCGCTGCGCGTCCTCATGGGCCTCGGCCTGGGCGTCATCTACGTGCCGCTGCTCGTCGTGCTCGTCAACTCCGTCAACGCCGACAAGACGTTCGGCTGGCCGCCGTCCGGGTTCACCGGACGCTGGTGGGCGCAGGCGCTGGACAACGAGGGCGCCCGGCAGGCCGTCCTCACCAGCGTCAAGGCGGGGCTCGGCGCGACGGCCATCGCGCTCGTCCTCGGCACGATGGCCGCGTTCGCCGTGTCGCGCTACCGGTTCTTCGGACGCGAGACCGTGTCGCTCGTCGTCATCCTGCCGATCGCGCTGCCCGGCATCGTCACCGGCATCGCGCTCAGCAACGCCTTCCAGGTCGTGCTGAAGCCGCTCGGGATCGGGCTGGGCCTGTTCACCGTCATCGTCGGGCACGCCACGTTCTGCGTCGTCACCATCTACAACAACGTGCTGGCCCGGCTCCGCCGTACGGGGACGAGCCTGGAGGAGGCGTCCGCCGACCTCGGCGCCGACACCTTCCAGACGTTCCGCTACGTGACGCTGCCGGCGCTGCGCTCGGCGTTCCTCGCCGGCGGGCTGCTGTCGTTCGCGCTGTCCTTCGACGAGATCATCGTGACCACGTTCACCGCCGGCCCCGGCGCCACGACACTGCCGATCTGGATCTTCAACAACCTGTTCCGGCCCAACCAGGCGCCGGTCGTCAACGTCCTCGCCGCCGCCCTGATCGTGCTGTCGATCGTCCCGATCTACATCGCCCAGCGCATCTCCAGCGGCGCCCGGAACGTCGTGTGAGCGTCAGCCCTTCAGCTGCCGCGTCGTGTCGATCCAGCGGTCGAGGAGGGTGCTCGCCGCGCCCGAGTCGACGGCCTCGGCCGCGCGGCCGAAGGCGTCGCCCAGGGCCTCGGTGAGCTTGCCGGCGGGGGGCGTCCCCTCGTAGGCGGTGATGAGCGCGGCGGCGTTCAGCAGCACCATGTCGCGGACGGGCCCCTTCGCGCCCGCGAACGTCTCGCGCGCCACCCGGCCGTTGAACGCCGCGTCGGCGCCGCGCAGGTCCTCCGGCCGCGCGGGCGGGATGCCGAGGTCGGACGGGTCGAACACCGTCTCCGCCGCCGTCCCGTCGCGGACCACCCACACCGTGGAGGTGCCGGTGGTCGTCAGCTCGTCGAGCCCGTCGTCGCCGCGGAACACCAGCGACGAGCAGCCGCGCGCGGCGAACACGCCCGCGATGACGCCCGCCATCCGCGGGTGGAACACGCCGACCGCCTGCGCGGCGGGACGCGCCGGGTTGGTCAGCGGGCCGAGGAAGTTGAACACCGTCGGCGTGCCGAGTTCGCTGCGCGTCCGGGACGCGTGCCGCAGCGCCGGGTGGTAGAGCGGCGCGAAGCAGAAGGTGATGCCGAGCTCGTCCGCGACCCGCGCGGTCGCCTCCGGCGGCAGGTCGATGGCGACGCCGAGGTGCTCCAGCAGGTCGGCGGCGCCGCACGAGGACGACGCGGCGCGGTTGCCGTGCTTGACGACCCGGACGCCGGACGCGGCGGCGACCACGGCGGCCATCGTGGAGATGTTCACGGTGTGGGCGCGGTCGCCGCCCGTCCCGACGAGGTCGGCGATGGGCCCCGGCACCTCGATGCGGGTGGCGTTGTCCATCATCCCGTCGGCGAGGCCGGTCACCTCCGCGACCGTCTCGCCCTTGGCGCGCAGCGCGACCGCGAAGCCCGCGATCTGCACGTCCGTGGCCTCCCCGGCCATGATGCTGTTCATGGCCCAGGAGGTCTCCTCGCTGGACAGCGAGTCGCCCGACAGCAGGGCGTTGAGCAGTGCGGGCCAGCTGGTGCGCGCGTCCATGTCCCCTACCGGGTCGTTCTGCCGGGCGGTCGGTTTCCTAAAGGGCGGTGAGGCGGTTCTCCAGGCGCTGCCGCATCAGGCCGGCGAGCGCGTTCGCGAGCGCCATCGGGTCGAGCGGCAGGCTCACGACGGCGTCGGCGCGCGACCAGGTGGCGAGCCAGCCGTCGTCGCGGCGGCCGATGACCGCCAGGAACGGCGGGCAGTCGTACACCTCGTCCTTGGCCTGCCGGCACACGCCGAGCCCGCCGGCGGGCTGCGCCTCGCCGTCGACGATCGCGACGCCGATGTCGCCCTCGTCCAGCCGCGCCACCACGGCGGGCTGGGTCGCGATCTCCACGAACTCGACCTTCGGCAGGCCGGCGGCGGGACGGCGCCCGATCGCCATCCGGATCTGGGCGCGGGTGTTCGCGTCGTCGCTGTAGACGAGGACCTTCATCGGGGTCTCCGGGGCGGTGCTCATGCACGTGAGGGTACCGGGTCCCGGACCAGGGCAACACGCTCGGGGAGCTCTAAGTGGGGGGTCATGCGCCACTCACGGGATGGGGACGCAATAATGCTGCCCGTGACAGCATCCGCGATAGAGACAACACCTCACGCACGGGCGAACCGTCCCAATCTGGTCAGCGTGGGGACGATCGTTTGGCTGTCGTCCGAGCTGATGTTCTTCGCGGCGCTGTTCGCGATGTTCTTCACGATCCGCTCCGTGACGATCGGCCAGCACGGGCAGGGCGCATGGCCACCCGTCGAGCTCGACATCATGCTCGCGTCCATCAACACGACGGTCCTCGTGCTGTCGTCGGTGACGTGCCAGATGGGCGTGTTCAAGGCGGAGGCCGGCAAGGTCGGACGTGACGGCAGCATCCTGAACCCGGCCAGCTGGGGCCTGCGGGAGTGGTACGTGCTCTCGTTCCTCATGGGCGCCTACTTCGTCGCCGGCCAGGGCTACGAGTACGCCAACATGATCAACCACGACGGGGTGACCTTCGAGTCCTCCGCCTTCGGCTCGATCTTCTACCTCGCGACCGGCTTCCACGGTCTGCACGTGGTCGGCGGCCTCGTCGCGTTCCTGTTCCTGCTCGGCCGCACCTACGCCGCCAAGCGGTGGACGCACGAGCAGGCGACCAGCGCGATCGTCGTGTCCTACTACTGGCACTTCGTCGACGTGGTGTGGATCGGCCTGTTCTCGGTCGTTTACCTGCTCGACCTCTGACCCCCATCCCGACGACATGACCCGAACGGGGATTTCCGTGAAAAGGATCACCGCATGGCGACGGCGCCCGTGGGCGGGCTACGCCGTCGTGCTGGCGGCCTTGGCGGCGATCGGCGTGATCTACGCCGGCTTCTCACCGCAGACCGACCGCGCCGAGGCGCAGAGCACCGCGCAGGCCGCGGAGGACCTGAAGCACGGGCAGGCGCTGTTCAACCAGAACTGCGCGAGCTGCCACGGGCTGAACGCCGAGGGCACCAAGGACGCCAAGGGCAACTGGATCGCGCCCAGCCTCATCGGGGTGGGCGCCGCATCCGTGGACTTCCAGGTCAGCACGGGCCGCATGCCCGCGATGAACCCTGGTGCGCAGGTGCCGCGCAAGGAGCCGATCCCCGCCTTCGACACGTCGATCAAGACGGACTACGAGGACAAGGCCGAGCGCGAGGCCGCTGAGAAGCAGAAGGCCCAGGCCGAGAAGAACCTGGCCGACCTGCGCGCCTACATCGCCTCCCTCGGCGGCGGCCCCGAGGTGCCGCCCGCGTCCGCGGTCGACCCGTCCAAGGGCGACGTGGCGCTCGGCGGGAAGCTGTTCCGCACCAACTGCGCGCAGTGCCACAGCTTCACCGGCCAGGGCGGCGCGCTGACCGGCGGCAAGTACGCGCCGCCGCTCTCCAAGAACGACGTCACGCCCACGCAGATGTACGAGGCGATGCTGACCGGCCCGCAGGCGATGCCGGTGTTCAACGACACCACGCTCACGCCGGAGGACAAGCAGGCCATCATCTCCTACCTCGTGCAGACCCGCGAGGAGCCCAACCCGGGCGGTAACGGCCTCGGCCGCATCGGCCCGGTGAGCGAGGGCCTGGTGGCCTGGCTGGTCGGCATCGGCCTGCTGGTCATGGCGGCCATGTGGATCACCGCGAAGAAGCCGAAGAAGCTGAAGAAGTCATGAGCGACGACGACAACAAGGAGACAGCGGGCTCGACGGGCCCGCGCGAGGACGGCGGCCGGCGCGAACGCGTGATCGGCACGCCGTCCCCGGCGAGGGAGAAGGCCCTCCTCGCCGAGGACGACATCTCGGCGCCCGCGGGCGTGGGGGAGCAGCTCGACGAGCGGTCGGCCAAGCGCGCCGAGCGCATCGTCGCGGCGTTCTTCCTGCTCGCGTTCCTGGCGAGCGTGACGTTCATCGCCTACTTCATCGGCTGGAGCGGCCGCGACGGCGGCATGCACGGCCTCTGGGACGCCCGCGAGACCAACTTCTGGCTCGGCGGGACGATGGCGCTGGCCTTCCTGTCGATGGCGATCGGCGTCACCATCTGGGTGCGCCGGCTGATGACCAGCAGGCCGATCGTCCAGGAGCGGCACGAGCTGGCCGCCGACGCCGAGACCCGGGCGGAGTTCACCCGGGACTTCCTGGAGGGCGCCGACGACAGCGGCGTCACCAAGCGTCCGCTGCTGCGCCGCACCCTGCTGCTGGCGGCCGCGCCGCTCGGCCTGGCGCCGCTGGTGCTGCTGCGCGACCTCGGCCCGCTGCCGGAGAAGCGGCTGCGGCACACCTTCTGGGAGGACGCGGTCAAGCGGGCCCAGGCGGAGGGCAAGAAGGGCGTCCGCCTCGTGGTGGACGGCACCAACAAGCCGCTGCGGGTCAGCGACTTCGCCACCCCCGGCTCGATGATCACCGTCCTGCCGGAGGGGCTGGAGGAGCACGTCCCGGAGAACCAGGTGCTCACCCAGGTCGCGAAGGCCGTCACGATCCTCATCAACGTCCCGGCGGACGAGTTCAAGCCCGCCAAGGGACGCGAGAACTGGCACATCAACGGTGTCGTGGCCTACTCCAAGGTGTGCACGCACGTCGGCTGCCCGGCGGCGCTGTACGAGCAGACCACGCACCACATCCTGTGCCCGTGCCACCAGTCCACGTTCGACGCCACCGACGCGGCGAAGGTCATCTTCGGCCCGGCGGCCCGGCCGCTCCCGCAGCTGCCGCTGGCGGTCGAGGACGGGTACATCGTCGCGACGAGCGACTACCACGAACCGGTCGGCCCGAGCTTCTGGGAGCGCGGATGAGCGAGGCGACAGCACCCAAGGCGGTCGAGGCCCCGCTGACGTTCCTCGACGACCGCCTCGGCTCCACCACCTTCTTCAAGCGGAACATGAAGAAGGTCTTTCCGGACCACTGGTCCTTCATGCTGGGCGAGATCGCCCTGTACTCCTTCATCATCCTGCTGCTGACCGGGGTGTTCCTGACGCTCTGGTTCAAGCCCAGCATGGTCGAGGTCGTCTACGACGGCTCCTACGTCCCGCTCAAGGGCGTGCACATGTCGGAGGCGTACGCCTCGACGCTGCACATCAGCTTCGACGTCCGCGGCGGACTGCTCATGCGGCAGATCCACCACTGGGCGGCGCTGCTGTTCATGGCGTCGATCCTGGCGCACATGCTGCGGGTGTTCTTCACCGGCGCCTACCGCAAGCCGCGCGAGCTGAACTGGCTCATCGGCATCGGCATGTTCACGCTCGGCATGCTGGAGGGCCTCGCCGGGTACTCGCTGCCGGACGACCTGCTGTCCGGCACCGGCCTGCGCATCACCCAGGGTGTGGCCGAGGGCATCCCGATCGTCGGAACGTACATCTACATGTTCCTGTTCGGCGGTGAGTTCCCCGGCCAGGAGATCGTGCCGCGGCTGTACATGGTGCACATCCTGCTGATCCCGGGCCTGCTGCTCGGGATGGTCACCGCGCACATGATGATCATGTGGGTGCAGAAGCACACCGCGATGCCGGTCAAGAACCAGACCGAGAAGCAGGTGTACGGCTACCCGTTCTACCCGGTCTTCATGGCCAAGACGGGCGCCTACTTCCTGTTCACCTTCGGTGTCCTGGCGCTGTTCGGGGCGTTCGCGCAGATCAACCCGATCTGGTTGTTCGGCCCCTACGATCCCGGCGCCATCTCCTCGGGCTCCCAGCCCGACTGGTACATGGGCGTCCTCGAAGGGTCGCTGCGCATCATGCCCGGCTGGGAGATCAACGCCTGGGGGCACACGCTCAGCCTGAGCGTGCTGATCCCGGCGCTGGTGCCGCTCGGCATCATCTTCACCGGCGCGGCGCTCTGGCCGTGGATCGAGGCGTGGGTGACCGGCGACAAGCGGCACCACCACGTCAACACCCGGCCGCGCAACGCCCCGGTCCGCACCGCGGTCGGCATGGCCGCCGTCACCTTCTACGGGGTGCAGTGGCTGGCCGGAGCGAACGACATCCTGGCGGACAAGTTCCACATCTCGCTGTTCGCCACGACCTGGTTCTTCCGGGTCGCGTTCTTCGCCGGCCCGATCATCGCGTTCATCGTCACCAAGCGGATCTGCCTGGGGCTGCAGCGCAAGGACGCCGACATCATCGGGCACGGCATGGAGAGCGGCGTGATCATGATGTCGCCGGAGGGCAAGTTCTCCGAGCGGCACGAGCCGGCTCGCGACGAGGAGAAGCACGTCATCCTGTCCAAGGAGAACGCGCGGCTCCAGCCGCCGGACCGCGACGCCGGCGGCGTCCCGGCGCCCGGCGCCAAGGGCCCGCTCGGTCACCTGCGCGCCCGGCTCAACCGCGCATGGACCTACGACGACATCCCCGTCGAGGAGCACCCGCACGGCGAGCACGAGGAGATCGAGGGCGGCCGGTCGTCGCAGGAGGTCAAGCACTGACCGCTCGCGGCATCGCACGCGAAGGGGCCCGTCACCGCGTCCGCGGTGGCGGGCCCCTCCCTATCCTGGCCGGACGATGACCAAGACGCTGTTCGTCACCAATGACTTCCCGCCCCGTCCCGGCGGCATCCAGGCGTTCGTGCACGGCCTCGCCGCCCGCCGCCCGGCCGGCTCGGTGGTCGTGTACGCGCCGGCGTGGAAGGGCGCCGCGGAGTTCGACGCGCGGCAGCCGTTCCCGGTCGTCCGGCATCCGGGCTCGCTGATGCTGCCGGAGCCGGGCGTGCTGCGCCGGGCCGCGGACGTGCTGCGCGCGGAGCGCTGCGACTCGGTGGTGTTCGGCGCGGCGGCGCCCCTCGGCCTGCTGGCCCCCGCCCTGCGCCGCCGCGGCGCGGACCGCCTCGTCGGGATCACCCACGGCCACGAGGCGGGCTGGGCGTCCCTGCCGGTGGCGCGGCGCCTGCTCCGCCGCATCGGCGGCGAGGTGGACGTGCTGACCTACCTCGGCGAGTACACCCGCTCCCGGATGGCGCGGGCGCTGACGCCGGCCGCCGCCGCGCGGATGTCCCGGCTCGCCCCGGGCGTCGACGAGAAGGTCTTCCACCGGAACACCGGCGGCGACGAGATCCGCGCCCGGCACGGCCTGACGGACCGCCCGGTCGCGGTCTGCGTGTCCCGCCTGGTGCCGCGCAAAGGCCAGGACGCGCTGATCCACGCGTGGCCCCGCGTCCTCCGGAGGGAGCCGGACGCCGCGCTCCTGCTCGTCGGCGGCGGCCCCTACCGGGCGGACCTGGAGCGCCTCGCCGCGTCCCTCGGCGTGCGGGACTCCGTCGTCTTCACCGGTGGCGTGAGCTGGGAGGAACTGCCCGCCCACTACGACGCGGGCGACGTCTTCGCGATGCCGTGCCGGACCCGCCGCCGCGGCCTGGACGTGGAGGGCCTCGGCATCGTCTACCTGGAGGCGTCGGCGACCGGCCTGCCCGTCATCGCCGGCGACTCCGGCGGCGCGCCCGACGCCGTCCTGGACGGCGAGACCGGCCTCGTCGTGCCGGGCCGCTCCGTCGCCGGGATCGCCGCCGCGCTCACCGGGCTGCTGTCCGACCCGTCCCGCGCCCGCGCGATGGGCGAGCGGGGCCGCGCCTGGGTCGAGCGCGAGTGG
This sequence comes from Actinomadura sp. BRA 177, assembly GCF_013372625.1. Taxonomy (GTDB): domain Bacteria; phylum Actinomycetota; class Actinomycetes; order Streptosporangiales; family Streptosporangiaceae; genus Spirillospora. The sequence goes on along the minus strand of NZ_JABXFD010000716.1, from coordinate 1,652 downwards.
CGGTGGCAGGTCCAGGCCGCCCGGCTGGGCGGCCTGCTGGCGCCCTGAGATGGCAGGATGCGGCTATGGACATCGAGGACGCATGGGCCCGCGTTCCCGGGGAGGCCGCCCGGTGGCTGCGCGAACTGGATCCGGACCACCGCCACTCCGGGTTCGAGCCGCCGCGCCGGCCCGACGCCGCCTGGCTCCTGCACGCGATGTACGTGTGGGCGGAGGGCCTGGTCACCACGACGCACGACGATGTCCACCAGTCGGTGACGGCGGCGGGGCTGACCGGGCCGTCCGACATGGGGGACCTGCTGGAGGGCGCGATCGTCACCGGCGTCGACATCGGCCGCAGCGGCGACCCCGGCGCGGGGTGGCGGCGGCTGCGCTGGCGGGAGCTGGCGCGCGGCTTCGGTGAGCCGGTCGTCCCGGACGGGGCGCTGCCGGGCAGCCGCTGCCTGCGCCAGGCGCATCCGGCGGGCAGCTGGTCGGCGGCGGTCCGGCCGCCCGCGGAGGGCTGCCTGGACCGGGAGAGCTGGTACCGGCTGATCGGCATCCTGCTGCGGCACGGCCCGTCCGGCGCGGGCACCCGCTGCCTGGCGTACTACTGCCCGCTGGTCACCTCGGACTGGGACGACGACACCGTCCTCGCGGGCCGCCTGGGCGACGCGGCCGCCCTCTACGACCACCCCGGCCTGAGCAGCTGCCCGTCCAACCTGTGGCCCGAGGACCGCTCCTGGGTCGTCTACTGCGACTGGGACCTGTGGGGCACGAAGGTGGTGGGCCCGACCTCACTCATCGAAGCCGTCCTGACCGACCCGTCCCTGGAGGCCGTCCGCCTCGCATGGACGAGTTGATTGCATTTCTCTCCTCCTTCGGGCCCTGGGGGCCCTCCATCGTCGAGAAACGCGGCGATCGCTGGCATCGCATCCGACTCGCCTAGCGGCTCGCTGCGCGATCAGATTCTCGCTTTGCTCGAATCTGCCTTCGGACGCGATCGCAACGTTGAAGTTGTTGCGGGCTGAGCCCACAACCGTTGAGGGATCGTGCCCCGTGCTCCGGAGACCGCTTCGCGCGGACCGCCCCTGCCGAGGTGGGGTGGGTGTGATCCGCCGCGGCCGGCCCGGCGCCCTCGTGGGAGAACCTGGAGGTGGGGCGCGCCGGGTGGGCCGGCCGGCAGGGCCGGATCGGGTCCGCGTGAACGGGGGCACGGGGCACGGCCCCGGCATCCGGCACCGCGGGGCTCGGCCCCGCGTCGGTGCCCGACCATGGACGCGCGGGAGGCCGGGCGGCGGCCTTCGGGCCGATCCCGTGTCGCGGTGATCGTTTCATCGGGGCCACCTCCTGCCTCCGCCCGTATCCGCGGTCGCTGACATTTCCGAAGGTAGGACGCCCGGCGCCCGGCGGCAGCACCGTTAAAGCCCTTTTAAGGGGCGGATCAGTCGTCGCTAAGCCGCCTTCCAGTTTCGGCCACGAAAACGGCCGTCCCATGCATGTACGGCACAACCCGGACACTGGGATGATCAAGCTCCTCAATGGGCGGGCGGGTGGAGGAGAACGCATGCGGGCTCGTGGTCTGGTGGTGCTGGCGGGGGTTCTCGCGGCCGTCCTCGTGGCGGGGCTCACGGCCGGGTGGGCGCTGCGGCGGCGGTCTCCTATACACAACT
>NZ_JABXFD010000619.1 GCF_013372625.1 Actinomadura sp. BRA 177 | reverse complement strand
CGTTTGATGTGATGGTTGTATGTTTGCTATGTTATCACTGATTCTTGATTTTTCAAGGATGCGCCGAGCACCAGGATATACACTACCCTCTTCGTCGGCGGCGTCAGATGTGTCTAAGAGCCAGGGAGGGGGCAGGGCCGGTTCCGGGGCGGCCCCCGCCGGCCCCGGAACCGGTCGCGCCGGGTCCGGAGACGGCCGCGGCGGTCCCCCCGGCCGCGGCAGCCGTCCCCGGAGTCTTGTGCTCGGGCGTCATCGCGACCTTCCGGGAGGGCAAATTTGTACTGACTGGTCAGTACAAAGCTAACCTCGTCCGGAAACTTCGCGAACCCGCCGAGACGGTGACATCTGACACGTGACCGCTACGCCCCAGGTCACACTGGTTTGGTGTGGTGACTTGTGTCACATCGCCGTCACTATTGGACGCGGTGTCCGATGTGTCAGACTGCGTGTCATGACCGATTCGTCCCGGAGGCTGGCCGGGGTCATGGCCGGCATGGGCGCGCTGCACATGATCGCCCCGAGGCCGTTCGACGCGCTCATTCCCGAGCGGCTGCCCGGCCGCGCGCGGACCTGGACCTACCTCAGCGGCGTCGCCGAACTCGGCTGCGCCGCCGCCGTCGCGTATCCGCGGACGCGGAAGGCGGGTGCGCTCGCCACGGCGGCGCTGATGGCCGCGGTCTTCCCGGCCAACGTGAAGATGGCGCGCGACTGGCGCCGGCGTCCGCTGCCGCTGCGGGCGATCGCCTACGGTCGCCTGCCGTTGCAGGCGCCGATGATCGCCTACGCCCTTCGCGTCGCCCGTACCGCCGACTGAACGCGCCGTCCGGGCCGCGGCGGGGGCGGGCCGGACGGCGCGGGGGGGCCTGAGTCAGGCGGTGCTGTTCGGTAGCGAGGTGTAGGGGGCGAACTTCGCGTAGGACTCGAAGATCGCCGTGTTCTTGCCGGCGGCGGACGGCAGGCCGGCGCGGAAGTCGGCGACCGCGTTGAGGATGCCGTTCCAGCCGCAGCCGGACGACTTCGGCACCGCGAACGCGTTGTCGACCAGGGTCGAGCCGATGACGCCGTCCCCGACGGGGTGCGCGGGGGTGCCGGAGATCGGCTGGTTCGGCGGCGGGGGGGCCGTGGTGCCGAAGGTCAGGTTCAGCACGATCGGGTCCTTGGCGCCGCCGATGTAGCAGGTGTCGCCGAGCAGCGGGTTGATCGTCTTGATCTTGAGGCGGAGGCGGAGCGCGATCTGGCCCTCGGGGGCCAGCTCGGGGTCGGCGGCCATCTCGGGCTGCGCGCTGATCTGCAGGATGGGGATCACGTCGGTGCCCTCGATGCCGAGGACGCCGCCCTTGACCCGCTGCGGCTCGGCCCGCATGGGGCCGAAGACGCTGTAGCCCTCGAACGTGATCGGGTCGAAGCCGGTCGCCCAGGTCATCTTGATCGGCTGGGTGATCTCCTGGTCGATGGACCCGATCTGCAGCCGTCCGCCGCTGATCACGGTCACGTTGCACTGCCAGAACGTCAGGTCGGCGTCCGGCGGCAGCTCGCTCACCGCCGGGCAGTCGTCGAAGTCCAGGCCGGGCGGGACGTCCGCGGCCGCCGGTCCGGACAGGCCCGTGAGGACCAGGGCCGTGAGGCCCGTGCCGGCCACCGCCGCGGCGGCGCGCCGCATGAAGGGTGTGCTCATCGTGTCAACTCCTGGGAGGGATCGAGGATCCGCGCCGCACCGGCGGGGAGGTGCGGCGCGGGTCCGGCGCGTGGGGCCGGGCTAGGAGAGTTCGGTGTAGGGCTTGAAGCTCGCGTACTGCTGGAAGACCGCCGTGTTGTTCCCGGCGGCGGACGGCAGCCCCGCGTACAGGTTGACCAGCCAGTTCTTTAGGCCGAGGTCGAGGCCGCACTTGTCCGACTTCGGCACCGCGAACGCGTTGTCGACCACGGTCGTCTTCAGCACGACCGGGTTCGTCCCCACGACGACGGGCGGTTCGCCGTGGATGGGCTCGTTCGGCGGCGGCGGGTCCGTGGCGCCGATGCCGAGCTTCAGCGCGATCGGGTCGGAGCTCGACCCGATGGTGCAGCGGCTGCCGAGCAGCGGGTTCTGCACGCTCACCGACAGGTTCAGGTTGACCTTGCCGCCGTCGGTGTTGAGGCCGCCCGCGTACTTCGGCTGCGCGTAGATGGCCGTGACGAACGGGTCGCCGAACAGCCCCGGCTGGACGAGGAACTTGCTCGCCTTGAACGAGCCGAAGACGGTCTTCGACTCGTAGGTGATCGGGTCGAAGCCGTTGGCGTAGGTGAGGGTGATCGGGGACTCGATCGTCGTCTCGATGCCGCCGAGCTTGAACGTCCCGCCGTAGGTGACGGCGATGTTGCACTGCCAGAACTGCGGGTCGGCGCCCGCCGGCAGGTCCGGGCAGGCGGCGAAGTCGAAGTCGGGCAGCGTGTCGGCGGAGGCGGCGGGCGCGGCGGGGACGGCGCCGAGCAGGCTGCCGGCGAGGGCCAGAGCGGCGGCGCCGGCCGGAAGCCGGCGGCGGAGGCTGGAACGCAAGGGGACTCCCGGCTGCGGGTGGGACGGGCCATCGTCGCGGATGGCCCGTCCCGGTGGGGCGGGTCGGATCGGGAACGGGGTCAGAGGACGCGGATCAGGGGCCGAGGTCCAGGTTCGCGCCGCCCGGGTCGGTGACGATCTGGAAGTTGCCGTTGGCCGACGCCGACGCCGGGCAGATCGAGGCGCCGGAGATGAACTGCAGCGACTGGCCGGCCAGCTTGCCCTGCCCGTGCGAGTTCGACGGAACGGGCTTGTTGGCGTTGGACGGGTTGTAGACGTCGATGTTCAGCGGTGACGTCGTCGTCAGGCCGTAGTGGCACTCGACGCCCATCAGGCCCCAGGCCGGGAGGTCGAGGACGGCCTTGATGTCGACGGCCGCGTTCGGCGCGTCGATGACGATCTTGCCGTCCCGGCCGCCGGCGACGGGGGCGTAGTCGACGTGGCCGCCGGTGTAGGGCAGGCCGGACGCGGTGATGGTGGTGGTGCCGCCGCGGTTGTTGGTGCAGCCGGAGAGCGACACGCTGTCGAGCCGCCCGCCGGTGCCGTCGGACTGGGTGTAGGTGCCGAGGCTCGCGCTGGTGCAGGAGTTGATGACGGGGCCGAGGAAGCTGTTCCCGGCCAGCGTCACGTTGCCGAGGTTGGTGGCGATCACGCTGCCGGTGTAGGGGGCGCCGCCGGAGGTGATGGTGCCGGCCGCGAGCGCGGTACCGGCCATCCCGGCGACCAGGGCGGCCGATCCCAGAATGGGAACGGCGATTCTGCCGAGCTTTCTCATGCTGCCTCTTTCGGGGGTGGGAGACATGTGCACGACGTCCGCACGGTCCGGGCCCGTGACCGCGCGAACCGAACGTCGCGGCACCCGGGACGGAACCATGAATGAAGGCGTTTATCAAGGGGTGGGCCATTTGGACGGTGCGCTCGACCGGGTTTCAGCTTTCGGGTTATGGACTCGGATCGTGTCCGAATAGGGGCCCGGCGGCGGTGTGCCGGCCGTCACCGTGCGCGGCGATGGCCGCCGAACGCGCAGCGTGCGCGGGCGGCGGGCCGCCGCCCGCGGAGCTGACTCCGTGGTCATTTCGGCTGGAGTTCCCGCTGGCCGGATCCGGCCACGACTCGATCGGCCCGCCGCGGCCCCCGGCATTGCGGGCTTCAACTGGACGAACACCCCTTGGCCCCGGCGGGGAGGGGCGGCGGCATGGCCTCAACCGGACCACCGGCAGGCACAGGGAACACGATGGCGTGTCCCGAAATTGCGTGCTTTTCGCCAATCCGGGGAGGTGCCCGTGCCTAGGTGCGCGGGGGCGCGTCCGGTCCCCAGCGGTCGGTGTCGGGGAGCGCGAACGTGTGCAGCAGGCCGTCCAGCAGTTCCGGCAGGCGGTCGGTCTCGTCCCGGGAGATCCGCGCGTAGGCGACCTGGTAGATGCCGCCGACGACCGTCTCCGCCAGCAGCTCCGGGCTCGGGTAGTGCGGGAAGAGCTCGTGCATGTTGTCGGTCACGACCTGCGCGAACGCGGCAAGCGTCCGGTCCCGGCGGGCCGCCGCCACCGGCCCCGCCGACAGCGACTCGATCACGCACATCCGGGCGGCGCGGGGATGGGCGGCGAGGTAGCGGAGGAACTCGCCGACGCCCGTGCGGACCCGGCTGGCCGCGTCCGGCTCGTCCCGGTAGGCGTCCACGACGCGGTCCATCATCTGCCCGACCTCGCGGTCGTACGCCTGCAGAAAGGCGTCGTCCTTGTTCTTGAAATGTACGTAGAACGTGGCCCGGGAAACGCCCGCATTGGCGATGATGGAATCAACGGTCAGGCCGCGGTACCCCTCGGTTCCGGCGATCTCGACGACCGCCGCGAGAATGCGCGACACCTGGTGGCCGGCGACGTAGTCCCGGGACAGCCGGTGCCGGCCCGAGGGCAGCCGCCGGAGTTCGCCCACGCCGTCCCGGTCCATCACCGCTCCCCGCGCTCACGATACGCCGCCGTGCGGATCGTCTCATGCCGCGCGGAGAGCCCACACCCCTCAGCGGACGGCGATGACGGCGGACCCGTGGCCGAAGAGGCCCTGGTTCACCGCGATGCCGGCCCGCGCGTCCTCGACCTGGCGGCCCTCGGCCCGGCCGCGCAGCTGCCAGGTCAGCTCGCACACCTGCGCGATCGCCTGCGCCGGGATCGCCTCGCCGAAGGACGCGAGGCCGCCGCTCGGGTTGACCGGGATCCGGCCGCCGAGCGCGGTGGCGCCGGAGCGGAGCAGCTCCTCGGCGCCGCCCTGCTCGCACAGCCCGATGTCCTCGTACCAGTCGAGTTCGAGGGCGGTGGACAGGTCGTACACCTCGGCGAGCGACAGGTCGTCGGGGCCGAGGCCGGCCTCCTCGTAGGCGGCGTGCGCGATCGCGGAGCGGAACGGGCGCTCCGGGACGGCGGCGGTCATCGCCGAGTCCGTGGCGAAGTCGGGCAGGTCCAGGACGGTCTTCGGGAACGTCGGCGTCACCGTCGAGACCGCCGGGATGCGCACCGGGTCGGAGACGCCGTGCCGCCGCGCGAACTCCATCGACGTCAGGACGAGCGCGGCGCCGCCGTCGCTGGTCGCGCAGATGTCCAGCAGGCGCAGCGGGTCGGCGACCACGGCGGACTCGCGGACGTCCTCCGCCGTCACTTCCTTGCGGTACCGGGCGTTCGGGTTCGCCAGGCCGTGCCGCGCGTTCTTCACCTTGACGGCGGCGAAGTCGTCCAGCGTGGCCCCGTACATGGCCATCCGGCGGCGCGCGTAGAGGGCGAAGTAGATGGGGTTGGTCGCGCCCAGGAGGCGGAACCGCAGCCAGTCGGGGTCGTCAGGGCGGTCGCCGCCGACGGGTTTGAAGAAGCCCTTCGGTGCGGCGTCGGCGCCGACGACTAGTGCGACGTCGCACAGGCCCGCGAGGATCTGCGCGCGCGCCGTGTTGATGGCCTGCGCGCCGGACGCGCACGCCGCGTAGCAGCTCGACACCCTCGCGCCCGACCAGCCGAGCGCCTGCGCGAACGTGGCACCGGCGATGAACCCCGGGTACCCGTTCCGGATGGTGTCGGCGCCGGAAACGTACTGGACGTCCGTCCACGACAGCCCGGCGTCGGCGAGCGCCTCCCGCGCCGCCGCGAGCCCGTACTCGACGAAGTTGCGTCCCCACTTGCCCCACGGGTGCATCCCGGCGCCCAGGACGGCGATGTCGCGACTCATCGGACGGGCCTCCACATCCAGACCGTGTACTCGGCTTCGTCGTCCTCGTAGAGGACGCCTTCGGTCAGCTCGACCTCCATGCCGACCTCCAGGTCGTCGACGGTGACGCCGGGGACGACCTGGCCGAGGACGACCATGCGCTCGGCGTCGAGTTCGACGGCGGCGACCGTGTAGGGGACGAACGGGTCGGGCGAGACGTACGGGGGCGGCGGCTTGTAGCGCGCGTCGGCGTACGACCAGACGCGCCCGCGGGCGGACAGGGCGTACGGCTCCAGCTCCGAGCCGTCCTTCGGTCCCGTGCAGCCGGGGTTGCGGCAGGCCAGCTCGTTGCGCGGGAAGTACGGCGTTCCGCACGACGAGCAGCGGGTACCGAGCAGGCGGACGTCGCCGTCCGCGGTGGTGAACCAGCCCTCGACGGCCGGACGGCGCTCCTTGGTCGTGGTCACGCGGCCCCTTCCTCGTGTCGTCCGGCGCAGCGTAACAACCAAACAATCGTTAGAAAGAATGCGCGTCCGGTGAGCGGGACGGTGAGCGGGACGGGGGCGGGTGCGCGGCCCGCCGGGCCAGCTAACTGACTCGTCAGTCACTTCGCTACAGTGAACCGAGTCGGATTCTGCCCATTGCCGCCCACAGGGTGCGAGCGAGTACAGGAGCGCGCGGATGCGGACTGGTCTTGAGGGAAGGACGGCCCTGGTCACCGGGGCGTCCCGGGGCATCGGGAAGGCGATCGCGGCCGCGTTCGCCGCCGAGGGCGCCAACGTGGTGCTCTCGTCCCGCAAGCAGGAGTCGCTCGACGAGGTCGCCAAGGAGATCGGCGCGGCGCACCCGAACGTGGGCGTGCTCGCCAAGGCGGCGCACGTGGCCCACGCCGACGAGGCCGCCGCGTGCGTGGACGCGGCCGTCGCGGAGTTCGGCGGCGTCGACATCCTGGTCAACAACGCCGGCACGAACCCCTACTTCGGGCCGATGGCCGACATCGAGCCCGCCGCCGCCGCGAAGACCGTCGAGATCAACCAGTTCCCCATCGTGGCGTGGACGCAGCTCGCGCTGAAGGCGGGCATGGCCGAGCGCGGCGGCTCGATCATCAACATCGCGTCCATCGGCGGCCTGGTCACCGAGCACGGCATCGGCTACTACAACGTCACCAAGGCCGCGGTCATCCACCTCAGCCGGCAGTTCGCGATGGAGCTGGCGCCCAAGGTGCGGGTGAACTGCATCGCGCCCGGCCTGGTCAAGACGCACCTCGCGCGCGCGCTCTGGGAGGGCAAGGAGGAGGAGATCAGCAAGTACATGCCGCTGGCCCGCCTTGGCGAGCCCGAGGACATCGCGAATGCGGCCGTGTTCCTCGCGGGCGACCTTTCGTCCTGGATGACGGGGCAGACCCTCGTCGTGGACGGCGGCTCCACCATCCGCCCGTCGATCGCCTAGGAGGACGCGCATGTCACGCTGGGGACTGACCATTCCGCTGACCGGGCTCCCGCTGGCCGAGCACCGTGAGCTCATCGCCGAGCTGCCCGAGCTGGGCTACACCGACGCCTGGTCCGCCGAGACGAACGGCACCGACGCGTTCACCCCGCTGGCGCTCGCCTCGCAGTGGGGCCCGGAGCTGCGCCTCGGCCCCGCGATCGTCCCGGTGTACACGCGCGGTCCCGCGCTGCTGGCCCAGCAGGCCGCGACGCTCGCCGACCTCGCGCCCGGACGGTTCGTGCTCGGCATCGGCACCTCGTCCGACACGATCGTGCAGCGGTGGAACGGGATCCCGTTCGAGGAGCCGTACAAGCGCGTCCGCGACACGCTGCGGTTCCTGCGCAAGGCGCTCGCGGGGGAGAAGGTGAAGGAGGAGTACGACACCTTCACCGTCAAGGGCTTCAAGCTGGACAACGTGCCCGCGGTGGCGCCGCCGATCGTCCTCGCGGCGCTGCGTCCCGGTATGCTGCGGCTCGCCGCGCGGGAGGCCGACGGCGCGATCACCAACTGGCTCGCGCCGAAGGACGTCCGGACGGTCCGCGGCGAGCTGGGCGACGAGCCCGAGCTGATCGCGCGGCTGTTCGTCTGCCCGACCGACCACGCCGAGGAGGCCCGCGCGATCGGCCGCTGGATGATCGCCGCGTACATGACGGTGCCCGTCTACAAGGCGTTCCATGAGTGGCTCGGACGCGGCGAGGCGCTGGCAGCGATGAACGAGGCGTGGGCCGCCGGCGACCGCAAGAAGGCCCTGGAGGTCATCCCGGACGAGGTCGTCGACGACCTGATCGTGCACGGGTCGCCCGACGCGTGCCGCGCCCGCGTCCGCGAGTATGTGGACAACGGCCTGACCACGCCGGTCCTCGCCGTCGTCCCCGGCGGCGGGCTCAACCAGGCGGAGGCGGTGCGGGCGCTCGCGCCTTCGGCGGGCTAGTCACCGTCCGGCCGCGTCCCGATGTTTGCCGCGATGCCGATCGGGGAGGGTGGGGCAGATCCGGAACGAGAACGACAGAGACGTGAGGAGCTGATCGTGCTCACCCTGACCAGCGGTGCCGTCCAGGTCATTCGTACAGTGACCGCGAACCCGGAGCTTCCGCCGGAGACCGGCATCCGCATCGAGTCCGGGCTCGACGGCTCGGACGCCCTGCGGCTCTCGGTCGCCCCGGCGCCCGAGGCCGGCGACCAGGTCGTCGAGGAGGAGGGCGCCAAGGTGTACCTGGAGCCCACCGTCGCCGAGATGCTCGACGACAAGACCCTCGACGCCCAGGTCGACCCGCAGGGCGACGTGGCGTTCACCATCGCGGAGGGGACGGAGGGAACCCCTACCTGACGCGTGGGACGAGACCCCGGGACCGCCTGCCAGGCGCCCCGGGGTCTCGTGCCGTCAGTGCATCGCCCCGACGACGGCGATCACGGCGAACACGAACGCCACCGTGGTGAGGATCGCGAAGGCGGCGATGACCGCGCACGCGAGGCCGCGCGGCTGGTCGCGCCAAGTTCCGTAACGGTCGCGCACTTGCCGGTCCAGTTCTGCACGGGACGGCCGTCCCGCGTCCGGGGGGTCGGGCGAAGGCGGGTTCGTCACGGCCTTCAGTCTTGCAGATCGTTCACTCATCGAAGGACGGATGCGGGCCGAGAGCCCAGTACTCGTAGAGGCCGTAGCCGGTGACCGCGGCGGTGGGCTGCGCGCCGTCCAGGTACTCGAACCGGCCGACCGCGTCGACCATGCCCCACATGCGGGCGGCGTCGTCCGGTTTGCGGGTGTCGTAGGTGACGCCCTGAACCTTGAGGTCCGGTCCCTGGTACATGCCGTGCTTCCAGTCGGGTTCCAGCCCGTACCCGGTACCGACCATCAGGTGGACGGGCAGGATCGGCGTCGCCTTCACCTCGAACGGCTCCCCGCCGGGCGGCGCGAACCGGAGCGTGGCGGTGACCACGTCGCGGGTGCCTTCGGTGTATTCGGGGCGGTATTCGGGACGTCCCAGATACTCGGCCTCACGGTCGGGCCAGACGCGGGTGGCCTCTTCCAGGATGCGGCGACCCTTCTCGTCCTCCTGCACGATGCAGAGGATGGAGTGGTCCTCGAACTGGATCGGCGTGTACAGCCAGTAGAACGTGCCCGCGTTCTTGACCTGGATGCCCGGCGGCTCTGGCTCGCCTACAGGACGGATGCCCCAGGACCGGTCCCGCGAGCCCCACCAGTGGTCGGGCGTGACTTCGATGGTCTCGCCTTCCACCGTGATGGTGCCCGTCCAACGTCCGGTCTGTGCGAGGCGTCGCGAATCGAAGACGACCCGTTCCTGCCAGCGCAGGTAGTGCGGAGGCTCCAGCGTGGCCGGGATCGACCCTTCCCAGGTGAGGTCGAACGAGAGACCGTGCTCGTTCTCGTCCAGGACGACCCTGAGCCGCTTCAGCCCCTCGATGACCTCCACGCGGAACGGGCCGACCGTGGTGTCCATGCGGTCGTCGCCCAGCTCGCGCGACGCCCGGACGACCTTGTGCAGCGGCCCGCGCCGCACGACGGCGAACGCGTCCATCACCCCGAGGTTCGGGTACTGCCCGATGCCGATCAGCATCATCATCTCGTCCGAGCAGGGGTGGACGTTGAAGTAGTACCGGTCGTAGAAGTTGCGGTCGGACGTGGTGACGTGCCGCATCACCTCGGGTGCCTGGTGGATCGGGTAGTCGTCCAGCGGGGAGAGGGTCACCGGCCGGCCTCCAGGACGCGCGCGAGCAACCGCGTGCAGTTGTTGTTGTAGGGGAAGTCGGACGTCTCGTCGATCCAGCCGAAGTCGATCATCGCCTGCCCGATCCGGGCCATGATCACCGCGAACTTGAAGCCGGACAGGACCTCGTAGTACGCCATGTGCCGCATCGGGCGTTCGAGCAGCTCCTCGTACCGCCGGACGGTGTCCGCGTAGGACGGGAAGCCGTCCAGCCTGGCCGCGTCCATGCCGTCGCTGTGGTGCCGGTCGAGGAACATGAACCAGGCGAGGTCCTCCTCGGGGGCGCCGAGCGCCGCGGTCTCCCAGTCCAGGACGGCCTTCGGCACGCCCGCCTGGAAGATCACGTTGCCGATGCGCGAGTCGCCCCACAGCGCGACCGGCTCGTCCGGCTCCTCGGGGCGGTTGGCCTTCAGCCAGGCCAGCGCCCTGAGCGCCGTCTCCTGCGGGCCCGGGTAGGCCCAGTGCAGGTAGTGCTCGTAGTAGTTCAGCCGCTGGTCGAGGCCGGGCGCGCCCCATTTCGGCTGGTCGAGGAAGCCGAGGCCGAGATCCTGGACGTCCAGCCGGTGCAGGGCCGCCATGATCTCCAGCGCGGACCACCACATCGCGGCCCGCTCCGCCGGCTCGACCTCGGTCACCCAGCCGCCCGTGTGGTACGGCGGCATGTCGGTCGGGACGCGGCCGTCGATGCGGCCCATCACGAAGAACGGGGCGCCCAGCACGTCCGCGGACGGCTCGTACCAGCGGATCGGCGGCACCGGGACGGACGTGCGCTCGTCCAGGACGCGCATCAGCCGGTACTCGTCGGCGAACCGGGGCTCGGGGAAGACCTGGTAGCTGCTGGGCGCGACCCGCGCGACGAACTGCTCCCGCCGGGTCTCGCCGCCGTCCGTCCACTCGGCGTCGAACATGAGCGTCTCATTGGAGAATCCGCTGGTCTGCGGGGTGTCCACGAGGGGGATCCGGACGCCGGGCAGGTGCCGGCCGAGCCAGCCCGCCAGCGCGCTTCTGGTGACCTCGGGGTCGCGTTGGTCGGGAACGGGCATCGCTGCCTCCTGTCGCTGGACCGCGCCGAGACTAGAACGTGTTCTATCAACGAGCCGGGGGCCGGTCAATGGGGCCGCCGCCCCCGACGTGCGAACATGGCCGGATGCGTCTAACGAAGCTTGGGCACGCCTGCGTCCAGATCAGCGAGGACGACCGCACGATCGTCATCGACCCCGGTTCGTTCAGCGACGCGTCCGGCGCCCTCGCGACCGCCGACGCCGTCCTGATCACCCACGAGCATTTCGACCATTTCGACGCCGACGCCCTGCGCGCCGCGATGGCCTCGCGCCCCTCATTGGAGGTCTGGACGTCCCGCGTCGTCGCCGAGAACCTCACCGACCTCGGCGGACGCGTCCACCAGGTCGGCCACGGCGACGCCGTGACCATCGCCGGCTTCGACGTCCACGTCTACGGCGAGGACCACGAGATCCTCCACCCGGACGTGCCGCCCATCCCGAATGTCGGTTTCCTCGTGGACGGCGAGGTGTTCCACCCGGGCGACGCGCTGACCGTCCCGTCCGAGCCCGTCCCGACCCTGTGCCTGCCGGGCAACGCCCCCTGGCTGAAGATCCCGGAACTGTTCTCCTACACCCGCGAGGTCAACCCGGACCGCGCCTTCGTCATCCACGACGGCCTGCTGAACGACATCGGCCTCAAGGTCATGGAAACCGCCGTGACCAGGGCCGGCAACGAACTGGGCAAGGAATTCCGCCGCCTGACCCCCGGCACCACCGAAAACCTGGCGGCAAAGTGAACCCCTCCCCCCACCAGCGCGAGGCGGCGAGCCATATGCGCGAGGCCGCGGACCATCAGGGCGAGGCCGCGGGTCATAAGCGCGGGGCCGCGGGTGGCCTACCGCGGACGGACGAGCCGCTAGGCGAGGACGGCCGCGTGTCGACTCCCCGGCCCATTCAGGCGGTTTTCTTCGATATTGGGGAGACCCTCATCAATGAGGGGGAGATCTACGGGCGGTGGGCCGACTGGCTGGGGGTGCCGCGGCACACGTTCCTCAGCAAGCTCGGCGCGGTGCTCGCGCTGGGCGGCAGCCACATGGACCTCCTGGAGTACTTCCGGCCTGGGTTCGATCTCGCGGAGGAGGAACGGCGGCGGGCCGAGGCGGGCGTGCCGAACGGGTTCGGGCCGGACGATCTGTATCCGGACGCGCGGGCGTGCCTGTCCGGGCTGCGCGACCAGGGCCTCTACATCGGGATCGCCGGCAACCAGCCGGTCGAGGCGGCGGCGCAGATGGCGGCGCTTGGCCTGGACGCGGACGTCGTCGGCATCTCGGACGTATGGGGCGTCCGCAAGCCGTCCCACGAGTTCTTCGAGCGCTGCGCCCAGCTCGCTGACGTGCTGCCCGACCGCGTCCTCTACGTGGGGGACCGCATCGACAACGACGTCCGTCCCGGCCTGGAGTTCGGGATGCGGATGGCGTTCCTGCGGCGTGGCCCCTGGGGGCACATCCAGGAGGACGACGAGGCGCTGCGCGAGTGCCTGTTCGTCTTGGACGACCTTGTCGACCTGCCGAAGCTCGTCGCCGAGTACAACGCGCCGTAGGCCGCCCCTAGGGGACGTCCCCTAATCCCGGAGTATGGCGCGGGAACCGGTCGGACGATGGATTTGGGGCGTGCCGTCCGGTTCGTAGCGTGGGGAACGTGGCCGCGAAAACCCGCGGCCGTGTTCACCGCTCGACGAATCGGGGAGAGAAGAACCCATGAACGGCCTCTACCGTCCGCGCAACGACCGGATGATCGCCGGTGTCTGCTCCGGCCTCGGCCGCCGGTTCGGCCTGAGCTCCGGGACCGTCCGGCTGCTCTTCGTGCTGTCGTGCCTGCTGCCCGGTCCGCAGTTCGTCGTCTACCTTGTCCTGTGGGTGATGATGCCGAACGAGAACCGCACCATGGCGTCCGCGCGGTAGCCCAAGATCATCGATAGTGCTCGACCGGGTCCGCCCGTGGGTGTTAGATCGGGGCACCACCATCGGACCTTTTCTGCCGTTCGGTCGCCTATGCGGGGACCGCCGGGTATGAAGGTGTCCGTCCCCTCGTGGGTAGGGAAGGAGCCGCGGTGCCTGAGCAGGCCCCGGGTCCCGGCCGGAGCGGCCGGCCCGGTCGGTCCGGCCCGTCCGGCGGGTCCGGCGGCGGAGCCGCCGCGCGCGAGTCCGAGTACGCGGCCCGGCTGCTGGGGTTCCTGCGCGACCTGGCGCGGGCCCGGCGGCGCCCTTCCCGCGACCTCGCCGACCACGACCACGTCCACTGGCTGGCGGGCCTGCCCGGCGACGTCTACGTGGAGGCGGACGCGGGGCCCGGCGACATCCTGTTCAGCGTCCCGGTCATCCCGCTCACACCGCCCGTCGTGCTGGACGAGTTCGACGGGTGGCTCGCGCTCCGCAACTGGTACCGGATCCTGCGGGACCTGGCCGACGAGGAGGTCGTGCTGGCGACGGGCCTGCTTTCGTGGCGTCCGGCCGTCCATGACCATCTGCTGAGCACGCCCGTCCGGATCGTGGTGGACGACCGTACGGAACGCATCGACGTCGTGCTCGCCGGGCACACGACCCTGCGCGACCGGGACCTGCTGTCGGGGCATCCCGGATTCCGGCCCGCCGGCTGGATCGCGGACGCCGTGCAGGCCGGACAGGGTTTCGGGCTGAACGCATCGGTCGGGGACGTCCTCCGGAAATGGTGCCAGACGGCGATCACCACCCCCGCCGACTACCGCGAGGACTGGACGCCCGACACCGACACGGTCTCGCCCGCGCCCCGCATCCGGCTCGCGCCGGCCCTGGTCGTCCGGCCCCCGGGCCGCGCCGCCATCGCCGACCACCACGCCACGCTGCTGAGCCTGCTGTCGCGCGGAGTCCCCGACGGACTGGCGCGCCTGGTCTCCCCGTCCCAGAAACCGCAGGTCATGCACGTTCCGGAGCGCGCGCCGGAAACAGTGCCAGACCTCCTGGTAGAACTCCTCTCGCGGGGCCACCGCGTCCTCGTCGCCACGTCCGGGCCCGCCGCCTCCGCCGCGCTCCGCGCCGCCCTCCCGTCCGGCCTGGCCGCCCTCACCGCGACCGACCCGGCGACGGCCGCCCAGGTTTCGGACGCGATCCGCGCGGCCCACCCCGACGTCGACGCGGCAGCGGAACGTGAGAAGGCCGCCGTCCGCCGGGTCACCGAACTCCACCACAAAGCGGACGAACCCCCACCGGACCGTCGCGGCGAAGAGCCCGAACTGTCGTGGATGCCCGTCCGGCCGGACATGCCGCCCACGCCGCCGATCTCCCGTTCCGAGGCCGCCGAACTCGTCGTCCTCCTCGCCGAGGAGAGCACCGACCGCAAGGCCCGCACCGCGCAGCGCGACGTCGACCCGGGCGCGCTGCCGAGCGCCGCCTACGTCCGCACGCTGATCGAGGCGGAGATCGCCGCCGCCGAACGCGCCGAACGCGCCAAGACGGACCTGTCCCAGCGCCTCCGCGACAGCGACGTCACCCTCCTCGCCCGCCTCGACGGCGACGCGTCCATCGTGTCCGCCGCGCTCCACGACCTCGGACTGGACGGCCACCCGGACGGCTGGAACGCCGCCGACCTCGCCGTCCGCGCACTCGGCGACGCCCTTGCCGAACGCCGTCCGCTCATCTGGTCCCGGGTCGCGGAGATGACGTCCCGCGCGCAGTGGGCCGAGCGCGCCCTCGCCGAACTCGGCGCCCACCGCATCGACCTGCCCGCCGACGCCGACCTGCGCGGCCTCGCCGCGGCCGCCCAGGACCTGCGCGCCCACCTCGCCGGCGGCGGCACGCTGAAACGCGGCCCGCTCCGCTCCGCCGCCCAGCGCCAGGCCGAGCCGCTCCTCACCACCGTCACCGTGGACGGCGCCGCCCCCACCACGCCCGAGTTGCTCGACCTCGTCCACACCGACCTCATGGTGCGGATCACCTGCCGCGAACTCCAGTACGTGTGGGAGGCCGCCGGGATCTCCTTCCCCGCCGACCTGCCGCCCGCCGAACGCGTCACCCGCTTCGTCCGCGCCCACGCCCGCCTCGCCCGCATCGGCGAGGCCATGCGCGCCGTCGACTCGACGCGCCGCCTGCTCGAACGCAACGGCTTCAACATCCCGCTCGGCCACCCGACCCAGTGGCACGCCTACGCCACCGCCCTCCGCAACGCCCTCGAAGGGCTCGGCGTCAACCGCGCCACCGCCGACCTCGACGCCCTCCGCGACTCGATCGGCCCCGTCGACGCCGACGATCCCCCCGAAGTGGCCGCCGCCGTCGCCGCCATCAACGCCCGCGACGCCGCCGCCTACGGCCGCGCCCTCGGCGCCCTCGCCGAGGCCCGCCACGAACGCTCCCTGCAGATCCGCTGCGATGAACTCCTCGCCCGCGTCCGCGCCGTCCACCCCGACCTCGCCAACCTCATGATCGCCACCGACGGCGACGAGGTCTGGCACACCCGCACCCGCCGCTGGGACGACGCCTGGACCTGGGCCCGCCAGGGAACCACCGCCCCGCCCCCGGCCGCGCGCACCGACCTGGCCGCCGCCGAAGAGGAACTGCAAGCCGCCCGCACGGCTCTCACCACCGCCCGCGCCTGGACGTCCGCCGCCGCGCTGGCCGACGTCCCCGCCTGGATCCTCCCGCTCTGGCGCATCCCGGACGTCCTCCCGCCCACCCCCGACTCCTTCGACGCGGTCATAGTCGACGGCGAACACGAGGCAGGCGCGGAGGCCCTCTACCTCTGTCTCTTATACACATTTCCGAGCCCAACAGACGGCCTACCAACACGTATGCCGCCTTCTGCTTGAAAAAAAAAAAATCAACCGAATATAAATCGAGTGCACATATCATAAATTATGCAAAAAAAACCAAAATAACAATCATAAT
>NZ_JABXFD010000626.1 GCF_013372625.1 Actinomadura sp. BRA 177 | reverse complement strand
GGGTTAGAGTCATAATGACGAGAACCGAATCCGGAGGAGGGCCAATGATCCCTTCCGTTCTCTACGCCCCGGAGCCCGGCTGGGTCGCCGAGGCCGATGTCGTCGTTGTCGGGTCCGGCATCGCCGGCCTGGTCGCCGCGCTGCGGTGCCGTCCGCACGGGCGGGTGCTGCTCGTGACCAAGGCCCTCCTGGACGCCGGGTCGACTCGCTGGGCGCAGGGCGGGATCGCCGCCGCGCTCGCCGCGGACGACACCCCCGAGGAGCACCTCGCCGACACCCTCGTCGCGGGCGTCGGGCTGTGCGACGAGGACGCCGTCCGGGCGCTCGTCACCGAAGGGCCGGACGCCGTCCGCGGGCTCATCGAGCTGGGCACCGCGTTCGACCGCGCCGGCGACGGCGGCATCGCGCTGACCCGCGAGGGCGGCCACCACCGGCGCCGCATCGCGCACGCGGGCGGGGACGCCACCGGTGCCGAGATCAGCCGCGCCCTCCGCGCCGCGCTCAAGGACTCCGGCGTCGAGGTCATCGAGCACGCGCTCGTGCTCGACCTGCTGAAGGACGCGGACGGACGCGCCGCCGGCATCACCCTCCACGTCATGGGCGAAGGGCAGCCGGGCGGCGTCGGTGTCGTCCGCGCCCGCGCCGTCGTCCTCGCCACCGGCGGGCTCGGCCAGGTGTTCTCGGCCACGACCAACCCCGAGGTGTCGACCGGCGACGGTGTGGCACTGGCGCTGCGCGCCGGAGCCGAGGTCACCGACCTGGAGTTCGTCCAGTTCCACCCGACCGTGCTCTGGCTCGGCGAGGACGCGACCGGGCAGCAGCCGCTGATCTCCGAGGCCGTCCGGGGAGAGGGCGCCCACCTCGTCGACCACGACGGGGTCCGCTTCATGGTCGGACGGCACGAACTCGCCGAACTCGCCCCGCGTGACATCGTCGCCAAGGGGATCATGACCCGGATGCACGAGACCGGCGCGTCCTGCATGCTCCTGGACGCCCGCCACTTCGGCGCCGCGATGTGGGAGAACCGCTTCCCGACCATCCTGGCCGCGTGCAGGCACCACGGCATCGACCCGGTGACCGAGCCGATCCCGATCGTCCCCGCCGCGCACTACGCCAGCGGCGGCGTCCGCACGGACCTGCACGGCCGCACGTCCGTCCCCGGCCTCTACGCCTGCGGAGAGGCCGCCTGCACCGGCGTCCACGGCGCGAACCGCCTGGCCTCCAACTCCCTGTTGGAGGGTCTGGTCTTCGCCGGCCGTATAGCCCAAGCCCTGCACGACGACCTAGGCCCCGACCCCTTGACGCCTGCCC
>NZ_JABXFD010000075.1 GCF_013372625.1 Actinomadura sp. BRA 177 | reverse complement strand
ACCCGCGACGCCCTCCTGGGCCGGCCCTGGATGCCACCCGACCCGGCCACCGCCTGAACACCCATCCGCGTTGCGCTCACGCAACGCCATCTCGCCATGCCTCAAAGCGCCTGCGCTGAATGCTTACTCAGTGCGCCGGTGCGTGACGAACTGGCCGGCGCGCTTGTCTGGCCGGAGTCCCTGAGCCTCTTCCTGCTTGACGCACTGGCCGAGTCGAGTCGGTCAGTCGACCGGCGGATCGGCACAGTACCGTTCGTGTGCCTGTACCTAGCCCAGGCGGCCGCCGTTGAGGCATGCCGCCATCTGCTGCTCGGTGAGCATCCTCCGCAGTTGGGTTCCTAGCTGCGGTCAGTTGCCGCACGTTCCTTCGAGTCGGCCGCCCATCTGGCATTCGAGACTGTCGGAGCGGGCGCTGACCCGCTCAAGCCAGACGATGGTCGTCTACTACTCCACTGGTGATACCGGACGCGCCCGCCGCATCGCCGACACGGCCGTTCAGGACTCGCGCCGCGGCGAAAGGCCTCCTCATGCGGGCGCGGGAACACGCGCTGCAAGCCGAGATGGCCGCGCGGGGCGCGCCTGTACGACGGCACGACCTGGATGGCGGCACGATCAAGCGACCCGACGGCGGCCTCGTTTAATAAGGGCCGCGCCTGCGTGGCTTCGAGGGTGTCTGCGGATGTTCCTGGGTGAGGCGGAGGGCGCCGAGCGTCACCTGACCGAGTCAGCCGAGACTCTAGGAAGTCACGTGAGATCGTCCAGCGTGCGATCGTCCTGACCGACCGTGTGGTTGCGCGGCTGCGCACGTCCGGCACGGGTGCTCCGCAGTCTGCGGCTGAAATGCTGCACGCGTGCGTCGACCTCATAGCGACGACCGGGGGTCGGATGGCGGCTCAGCGGTGGCGGCGTGCGCGATTGGAGTTGAAACGAGGGATTGTTGCACTGGCCTTTCACTGCCGGGTCGTCGGTGGGACTTCAGAGAGACCAGCCCAAAATCTCCGGTGGATGAAATCCGAAGAGATCAGGGCCTCGGCCGCCGAGGCCTTTGCTGCGCGCATGTTGGATGCGATGGCGCATTCGTCGACCTTGCCCGCGATACGCCATCACGGCGGGGGCGCGGCACGCACCTGACCGGCGGCCGGTCCACCCATGGATACCTGCCCGTAGGCCGATGCTCACTGTATTCGTCCTGGCATGGGCTGGACGGGGACACGGGCGGCGACCCGGTGGTCGTGTCGTTCAGTGAAAGACGGCTGCGGGGCGACCATCACAACTTCCTGAGATGCCCTGTTCGACCGCTATTCCGCATTTTGCGAAAATGGCGGACGGGATAAAAATCAACGAACGGAATCCTCGTTTCAGGGGCGTAATGACGCGGCCCATCGGGTAAAATTTAAGTGTGGGTTCAGTTGCGGTCGACCTTGCTGAGGCGTCCACCATGGAATTGGTGAACGCTGCGTCCGCGATCGCGGCTGAGCTTGCTCGTCGTAACCCGCCGGGATCTGCGGTGGCCTGCATCCAGTTTGCGGAGAGCCTCGCTGCGGCCGGTGATATGCAAGAGGCCGCGCTTGCTGGTTTTGTCGGCGTAGTCGACGCGGGTCGGGAAGTGCAGCGGTGGGGGTTTCCCTCCACGCGGGCGTGGTTGCGGTCCCGGCTCGGGATGCGCGAAGCCCGTGCCAAAGAACGGCTGACGCTGGCGCGGCAGCGGCACCGACTCACGGACGTGTCGAGGCGGTGGGCTACCGGGGAGCTGTCCGTGGGGTACGCCGCCACCATCGCCGACGCGGTCACCCGCCTGGACGATGCGGACTGCCGGGTCGCCGAGAACATTCTGTTGGGCATGGTCGACCAGGGCTGCTCCGCCGGGAAGGTCGCCTCCTTCGGCCGCCGCATACGCGACGTGATCAGCGAACGCGACGGCAGCGAACCCGTCCCCGAGGACGCCCGGCGCGGCTACGAACACTCCTGGATCGACTCCACCCGTTCCCTGGACGGCGGCCGCTACATCAAAGGATGGCTCAACGCCGAGGACGCCGCCATCTGGGACGGGACCCTCGGGCCGCTCGCCAAACCGGCCGGGACCGATGACCGGCGCGTCCTGTCGGAGCGGATGGCGGCGGCGGTGACCTCGGTGCTGTCGGGCGGGCACAAGGCCACCAAGGTCACCGTCATCTGCGATCTGGACACCCTCACCGGCGGCACCGCACCTGCCCGGCTCACCGACGGGACGCCGATCCCGGCCGAGCAGGCGCGCCGCATTGCGATGGCCGCCGGAGTCTCCCCCTTGTTGCTCGGCAAGGGGTACCTGCCCCTCTACCTCGGCCACAGAGTCCGATTCGCTACCGGCGCGCAACGCCAGGTCCTCGAAAGCCTGTATTCGACGTGCGCGGTCCGAGGGTGCGAAGTGCCTGGGACGTTGTGCGAGGTCGACCACGTCCACGGCTGGGCCCTCGGCCGCAGCCCCACCGACATCGACCAACTCGCCCTGTGCTGCGGCTTTCACAACCGCTGGAAACACGCCAATCCCACAAGAATCCGCATCGTCAGAGGCCCTGATGGACGCCACATCTACCGGGTCGCAGCGCCACCCGACGCCGTGATCGTCCGCCCACCACCCTGGCTCCAAGCCGCCTAGTGATTTGACCGGGAAGGGTCGGCGGGTTGGCTGTTTCCGGCGGTTGGACGTGCGGTGACGTCCGTTGATTTGATTATTGGGGGGGGTGGTGGCGAAGCTTGTCCGTGTGCGCAGGGTGGTCAGCCAGACGGGGCACGTTGGTGCGAATCTGGGATAACGATCACCCCCTTGTGTTCCCCCGGGCGCGGGTCATGGTTTGCCGGGTAGTCGGTGTGAGGTGGCAGACTGCCCGGCGTGATTGGATCGGATCCCAAGGCGGACCTTCAGCATTACCTGCAGGCTGGGCGCGACGCCCTGGTATGGAAGATCGAGGGGCTCTCGGAGTACGAGATCCGTCGCCCGGTGACGCCGACCGGAACCAACCTGCTGGGGCTGGTCAAGCATGTGGCCAGCATGGAATTGGTCTACTTTGGCGATACTTTCAATCGGCCGTCCGGCGAGGACATGCCCTGGTTCGCCGAGGACGCCGAGATCAACGCGGACATGTGGGCGACGGCCGATGAGTCCCGTGATCAGATCATTGGACTGTATCGCCGGGCGTGGACGCACTCTGACGCCACGATCGACGCGCTGGCGCTGGATGCGATCGGCCAAGTGCCGCACTGGCCGGCCGAGCGGAGTGAGGTGACACTGCACCGGATCCTGGTGCACGTGATCGCTGAGACCGATCGGCATGCCGGTCACGCCGACATCGTCCGGGAACTGATCGACGGAGCCGTGGGGTTGCGGGTCGACAACGACAACATGGCGCCTGGTGATAAGTCTTGGTGGGAGGACTACCGGAATCGGCTTGAGCGCGTGGCGCGGCAAGCCGATCGGAACTGAGCCTGGCCTGATCACGGGCTGCCTGCCGGCAGGGTGCTGGTCGGGGTAGGAGGCGAACAGTCGGTGGGGTAGCGGGCGGCGGCGCACGCTTGGTCGATGGTCCATCGCCCGGGCTGGCGTTTCAGATCGCGCAACTGCGTGTCCACCCACGGTCTCTGCCGAGGAGAAGGCTTTGACGCCTGCCTGTGGCACGCGGCCGCGTAGCCGACGCCACTACCGCTGGTCCCGGACGGGGGCGCCGTTGATAAGGACGTGGCCGGTGCTGCGGGCGGACTCTGACAGCAGCCCGTTGAGTGCGGCGGCGGCCATGAGGAGGGCGGTGATCTGCCCGTCCGGCACGGCGATGTCTAGCGCGTCAAGGACGGCGTCGTTCTGTAGTTCGGCGCCGGACGTGTGGACGACGGTTATGTGGGATTGTTTGTGGCGGTTACTGCGCTGGGGCGCTGGTATCGGCAAGAAGTTCGACTGCTGAACGGTGCCGAGGATTTCCGGGTCGTCCTCCAGGACCCGAGCAGGATGCGCCGATGCTGCTTTCCATGCTGGCGTTCCTGTGTGCGCTCTGTGCTTGGGGAGCAGTGGCGGTGGATAACGGCTGGCGCTTCGTGCTTGCTGTGCTGGCGGTCTTGCTCGGCGGGTTGCTTCTCCTGGTCGTCGTCCAATACCTGCGCGGCGTCACGTACCTCGCGTACAT
Organism: Actinomadura sp. BRA 177; assembly: GCF_013372625.1. Taxonomy (GTDB): domain Bacteria; phylum Actinomycetota; class Actinomycetes; order Streptosporangiales; family Streptosporangiaceae; genus Spirillospora. The sequence goes on along the minus strand of NZ_JABXFD010000075.1, from coordinate 11,718 downwards.
CGACGCTCGGGGGTTGGTCGCGATGAAGAACAAGAGGGCCGAGCAGGTCCTTCCAGGCGAGCGGTTCCAGCGGTTCGAGGTCGTCGATTGATCCGGGGTATGGAGGAGGTTCCTGGGCGTTCCTGCTTGCCGTGGTCAAGGACGAGGACGGGTTCGGGTCCCTCAGCCTGGACGACCTGTGGCGGCTTCGCCGGTTCGTTGAGGAGACGGGCGCGGGTGCCTGGGAGGCGCAGCCCCGTCCCTACTAGGGCGTGCGCTGGGCCTGGAGTCCATCGCGGATGGTCGATGACCGCGAACTCGTTCCTGCTCCAGTCGATGAACCCGTCGCGAGTCATTAGGAAGTGGCGCCACTGGTTTCTACGGAGGTCATTGTCTGGCCCGCTTGGGCGGGGTTCCGAGGGCGATGGAGAGGAGTAGGACGAACCCGGCGGTTGCTGTCACCTGGAGTTCCCCCACCGTGTCCATGTCCGACTTGGGGCCGCTGATTGGGGCGAAGTGGCCGGCCGGGTCGAGGACGATGGGGATCGTGTCGCCTACTGAGTGGCCCTCGCAGTTGGTGCCTAGTTCGCGGGGGATTGGGGTGCCGTCGGGGTGGTGGAGTGTGCAGCGGTGTTGCGGTTTGCCCTTGGTGCCGCCCGTTGTCCAGGTCCTTGCAACGGTTGCGTCGGTGTCGGTGCCGACCAGCGTCATTGCGACGTCTCGGGCGGCGATGACGCCGACGGCGTAGACGGCGAATAGTGCCAGGTAGCCGAGGGTCAGGGGCACGGATTTGAAGCGGAGCGGGCGGCGGGTGTCGTACAGGAGGCCCAGCGCGACGGCTGAGCCGAGGCAGCCGATGATGGCGAGCAGTGCCGCGTTCGCGATGCCCCACCACAGGTAGGCGGCCGAGGCCGCCGCCAGGCCGAGCAGGACGATGCCGAGCGTCCGGGTTCCGCGCCAGAGGGCGGAAAGGGCGAGCGGCATGCTTCCTCCACAAGGTGTGTGCTGGTCGCACGGTAGCGGTCGGAAATGATCTGAAGGCGTCGGTAGTGGTCGCTAGGGTGTGATCGCTCGGAAAGGTGATCAGGAGGCGGATGGTGGCGGAGCAGGCGTTTCAGGTGGATCTGCGGGGTGTGGTGGATCTGCTGAGCCGCCACCTCTACGCGAGCCCGCGGGTTTATCTGCGGGAGTTGCTGCAGAACGCGGTGGACGCGATCACGGCGCGGGGTGCCGGTGGGCGCGTGGAGATCGAGACCGGGGGCGGGACGCTCCGGGTTCATGACGATGGGGTCGGGCTCACCGAGGACGAGGTTCATGCGCTGCTGGCGACCATCGGGCGGTCGTCCAAGCGGGACGAGCTGGGGTTCGCGCGGCACGACTTCCTGGGGCAGTTCGGTATCGGGCTGCTGTCGGCCTTTCTCGTCGCGGACGAGATCGAGGTCGTTACGCGGTCGGCAAAGGGTGGCAAAGCCGTCAGGTGGACGGGGCGGTCTGGGGGCAGTTACCAGGTTGAGCCTGGTGAACGGGACGAGCCGGGCACGACGGTGACGCTCAAGGCCCGTCCGGGTGCGGGGGAGTTGCTGAGCCCGTCGGTCGTTGCCGAGCTCGCCCGTACTTATGGGTCGCTGCTGCCCGTTGAGCTGGTCGTCGATGGTGTGCCGATCACCGGGGACGGGCCGCCGTGGCAGGCGCCCTATCGTGATCCGGCCGGGCGGCGGCGGGCGCTGGAGCAGTACTGCGAGGAGCTTTACGGCTTCACGCCGTTCGACGTCGTTGATCTGGACGTGCCCGAGGCGGGCCTGACCGGTGTCGCGTTCATCCTGCCCGCACCGGTGAGCCCGACCGCGCGCGCCTCGCACCGTGTCTACCTCAAGCGGATGCTGCTGGCCGAGAGCGTCGAGGGCCTGCTTCCCGAGTGGGCGTTCTTCGCGCGGTGTGTTGTGGACGCCGGTGAGCTGCGGCCTACCGCGAGCCGGGAGGCCCTCTACGAGGACGAACTGCTCGAATCGACGCGGCAAGGGCTCGGGGACGTCCTGCGGCAGTGGCTGGTGAAGCTGGCCGAGACCGACCCGGCGAGTCTCCGCGCGTTCCTGCGGCTGCACCAGCTCGGCGTGAAGGCGATGGCGCTGCACGACGACGACATGCTGCGGATCGTCGACCGGTGGCTGGAGTACGAGACGTCCGCCGGGCCGATGACGCTGCACGAGTTCCGCCGCCGGCATCCGGACGGCCGGTTCACCGCGACCGTGGACGAGTTCCGGCGGCTGTCGGCGGTCGCGGGCGCGCAGGGCGTCGGGCTGGTCAACGGCGGCTACGTGCACGACACGGAGATCATCGAGCGGCTGCCCGACCTTGATCCCGATATTCGACTGGCCCGGCTGGACGCGGCGGAGCTGACCACCACGTTCGGTGTCGTCGACCCGGGCACGGAGCTGGCGCTTCGGCCGTTCCTGGCGGCGGCGCAGCGGGCGGTGGAGCGGCTCGGCTGCGAGGTGGTCGTCCGCGACTTCGACCCGGCCTCCCTGCCCGCGCTGTATCTGACCAGCCGCGACGCGCAGTTCCGGGAGGAGTTGACGCGGGCGAAGGAGGAGGCCGACGAGCTGTGGGCGGACGTTCTCGGTGCCGTCAGCCCGGCAGGCGTCGAACGTCCCCAACTGGTGCTGAACTACCGTAATCCGCTGGCCCGGCGCATCACGTCGCTCGGCGATGGCGGGCCGGTCGAGCTGGCCGTCCAGGCGTTGTACGGGCAGGCGCTGCTGCTCGGCCACCATCCGCTGCGGCCCGCCGACACGGCGGTGCTGAACCGTTCCTTCATCGGCCTGCTGGAGTGGGCCGTCCACTCCCCGGAGGGCCCCAAGTGAGCACGGACGACGTATATGCGCTGATGGCGCGGTCGCAGGAACTGCCCTACGGGGAGGCCCGTACCGTCCTGGTCGAGGACGCGCTGCGCCGCGCGGAGGCGGCCGGTGACGAGGTGCTGGCGTTTCACGTCCGCGTAAGGCTGACCGATGCCTACCGGTATGGCGGCGAGCCCGCGAAGGCGTTCGCGACGTTCAGCCGGACGCTCGCCGACCACGACCGCGACCCCGGCCGGTTCGACGAAACGCACGGCCTGCTGTGGCAGATGAAGGCGATCGTCAGCTCCCTCACCCTCTTCCCTGAGATCCCGCTAGACCGCACCTATGCCGTGCTGGACGACATGGAGCGCCGCTACAAGGCGGGCGGGCACAGCCTCCAGGCGGTGTATCACTACCGCAACGTGGTCGCCCGGCACGTCGGCGACGGGACGGCCGACGAGTGGTACCTGAAGTGGCGTGCCGCCGAACGCGACGAGCTGTCGGACTGCGAGGGCTGCGACCCCACCGGCATGGCCCGCCACCTCATTGAGGCGGGACGCCACGAGGAGGCGTTCGAGGTCGCCGCGCCGGTGCTGAGCGCGCAGCTGAACTGCAACGAGCAGCCGCAGTCGATCCAGACCGCGATGCTGCCGGTCTACCTGCGGACGCACCGGGCCGAGCAGGCCGCCGACGCGCACCGCCGCGCCTACCGGGTGCACCGGACGCGGCTCGCCGACCTCAGCGACATCGCCGAGCACCTGGAGTTCTGCGCTGTCACCGGCAACGAGGCCCGTGGCCTGGAGATCCTCCAGCGCCACATCGGATGGCTGGACCGCACCCCCAGCGCCCACGCCGACATGGAGTTCTCCGCCGCGGCGGCCCTCGTCCTCGACCGTGTCACGGCGGCCGGGCACGGCTCCGCGACCATCCGCCGGCCCGGCCCGGACGGACGCGCGGCGGACGTGCCGCTGGACGAACTGCGCGCTGAGCTGGCGGAACGCGCGACCGCGCTGGCGGCGCGGTTCGACGCCCGCAACGGCACGTCCCACCAGGGCGACAAGGTGCGCGCGACGCTGGCCGCCGAGCCGGTCGCCGAGTTCGTCCCGCTGGCGGCGCACCACCGCCGCCCCGCGCCCCAGGCGCCGGAGCCGGAGCCCGTCCCGCAGGACGATCTCGCCTCGGTGGACGACCTCGACGAACTCCTCGACACCGCCGACCAGCGCCGCAAGAACAGGGACCTGCCCGGGATGCTGGCGGCCTGGCGCCGGTTCGACGCCGTCGCCGGGACGGCGGCCGAGCCGACGCCGCTGCAGCAGGCCCGCCGCCTGGACGCGCAGGGGATCGAGCACGCCGTCGAGGGCGACGGCGCGAAGGCCGCAGAGTGCTGGGACGAGGCGGCCCGGCGGTTCGGCGAGCTGGGCGACGAGACGCGCCGGCACCGCACGCTGGGCCGGCTCGGCGCGATGCGCATCGATCTCGGCGACGAGGGCGGGCTGGAGCAGGTGATCGCCTCGGCCGACCACTTCGCCGCGCAGCCGGGGGAGGGCGGCGACGCCGCGTCCGCGCTGCTCCGCCTCGCGACCGTGCACCTCAGGTTCGACCGTCCCGGCGACGCCCTCGCCGTGCTGGACCGGATCGTCCTGGACGACACGCCCGCCCACGCCGCCGAAGCGTGGTTCCTGCGCGGGCAGGCGCTCCTGATGGCCGACCGGGGCGATGACGCGGAGGCGGCGCTGCGCCGCTCCATCGAGGCGGCGCGGGAGAACGATCCAGACGAGGCCGCCTCGCCCGCGCTGCTGCTCGCGCGGACGCTGGCCCGCCGGGAGGGCGGCCCGCACGAGGAGGCGTTCGCCCTGCTCGACGAGGTGATCGGCGTGGTGCCCGCGGGGTCGCCGATGCGCGCCGCGGCGCACTCCGAGCGCGGGCTCGCCTACCTCGCCGCCGACTTTCCGGGCGACGCAGTCGCCGACCTGGTGGAGGCCATCGCGGAGTGGACGGCCGGCGGGCGGCACGAGCAGGCCGTCGAGCTGCGGGTGGATCTCGCCGCCGCCTACCTGGCCACCGACCGCGCCCTGGAGGCGGCGGAGGCCGCCGAGGAGGCGCTGCCGAACCTCGGTGACGACGAGGGGCGGCGCTGCCGGCTGATCCTCGCGCACGCGCAGAAGCAGCTGGGCGAAGAGGACGCGGCCACCCTGTTCCAGGGCCTCGCCGAGGACGCCGCGCGGCACGGGCAGGACGATGCCGTCGCGCACTTCCTCAACGAGGCCGCCGACGTCCTGACGGGCCTCGACATGGACGCCCAGGCCGCCGAACGATATGCGGAGGCCGCCGAGGCGTACGAGAAGACCGGCGACCCGTACGGCGTGGTCCGGACCCGCCGCCGCGCCGCGATGTGCCTGATGTGGAGCGGCGAGGCGGACGGGGCGGTGACCGCGATGGAGACGGCCCGCGCCGCGCTGGCGGGCCTGCCGCCGGACAACGAGCCCGCCCGGATCTGGGAGACGGCCCTGACCTCCTTCGAGCAGGCCCGCATCCTGGCGCAGGTGGGTCGGCTCGACGAGGCCGCCGCACAGGCGTCCGCCGCCGTGGACGGCTTCACCACCCTCGACCAGACCGACCCCGCCGAGGAGGCCACCCGCCTGCTGGAGGACATCCGAGCCGCGCTCAGCTGACGCGCCTTTGCGCCTTGAGGCGATACGACAGCAGGACGACACCCGATGCGTACGTCTTCGTCTCAATGACGTCGAACATCGCCCGGGTGCCCTCCTGGAACAACAGGCCGTCGCCGCCGGACTTCCCGACGAAGAACGGGTGGACCCAGAGCCGGAGCTCGTCCAGTAGCCCGTGTTCCATCAGGGTGTGGGAGAGCCTGCCGAACCCGTACTGCAGGATGTCGCCGCCCGGCCCGTCCTTCAGCCGGGCGACCTCGGCGACGACATCGCCGCCGATGACGGTGGTGTTCTCCCAGTCCGCCTTGTCCATGGTGGTCGAGACGACGTACTTGGACACCGAGTTCATCTTGTCGGTGTACGGGTCCCCGGACCGGCCCTGCCACACCGAGGCGAAGCTGTCGTAGGTGTGCCGGCCCAGCAGGACGCCGTCGCAGCCGGAGAGGACGTCCGTCTGCGCGGCGGTGTCGTCGGTGGCGTCCAGTGACGGCCAGTCCTGCGGGTCCTTGATGACGCCGTCGATCGAGACGAACGTCGAGTTGATGATGCGTCGCATGGTTTCCTCCGATCTCGTGTGAAACAAGCCTCCGCTCAGGGCGGGGGTCCGGGCATCCGTGCCGCCACTGAGACACCACGGAAACGGTCCCCGATCGGTCAGACTGGCGTGATGGCCTACGGACGCCCGGTCGAGATCTCCCAGCGCGAGGCGGAGGTCCTCGCGGCGCTCGGCGCGCGGTTGTCCAACGCTCAGATCGCCGGGCGGCTGCACATCTCCGTCCGGACGGTCGAAAGCCACATCTCGTCCCTGCTGCGCAAGTACGGCGTCGCCGACCGGTGGGCCCTCGCGGACGAGGCGCGGCGGCGGGACCCGCCGCCCGGCCACCTGTCCGGCCTGCCGGCGCCGCGCACGGCGTTCTTCGGCCGCGCCGCCGAGAAGGACCTGGCGGTCGGCCTGCTCGGGGACGCCCGGCTGGTGACCCTGCTGGGCGCGGGCGGGATCGGTAAGACCCGGCTGGCGGCCGTGGTCGCGGAGTTGGCCGCGCCCTCGTTCCCGCTGGGCGGCGCGTTCGTCGATCTCGTGCCGGTGGGCGAGGGCTTTGTCGCGGAGGCGGTGGCGTCTGCGCTCGGCGTGACGGAACGGCCAGGTCAGGCGCTGGAGGACGCCGTCGCCCGGCATCTCGGACGCGGCCGGTCGCTGCTCGTCCTGGACAACTGCGAGCACCTCGTGGACACCGTCGCCGCCTTCGCCGAACGGCTGCTGTCCGGCTGCGCCAGCGTGACCATCCTCGCCACCAGCCGCGAACGGATCGGTGTGCCGGGCGAGCGGGCCGTCCCCGTCCCGCCGCTGCCGCTGGAGTCCGACGCCGAACGGCTGTTCCTCGACCGGGCCGCCGCGGCGGATCCCGCCTTCGACGCCGCCCGCGCCGACGTCACCGAGCTGTGCCGCCGGCTGGACGGGATGCCGCTGGCGATCGAGCTGGCGGCGGCGCGCAGTGCGTCACTGGGCGCGGCGGGCCTGCTGTCCGCGCTGGACGATGTCCTGCGGCTGCTGAGCGGCGGCCGCGGATCGGTGGAACGGCACCGGTCGTTGCGCGCGGTGCTCGCCTGGAGCCACGACCTGCTCACCGACCGCAGGCGCCGCCGCGACACCCCTCCGCCCCGGACGGGAAGGAGCGAGGCCGAGGTCCTGCGCGGACTCCTCCTGACGTCCGTCGAACTGATCCGGCGTCAACGGACTCCGAGCGGTCTGCACGTTGCGTACGCATCCACATCCGGAGGGTAATAGGATGGTCATGTGCAGCTCCGATACTCCTTTCGGCTCTACCCCACCGCCGGTCAGCAGCAGGCGCTGGCGCGGGCGTTCGGGTGCGCCCGGGTGGTTTACAACGACGCGTTGCGGGCCAGAGAGGACGCCCGCGAGGCCGGGTTGCCGTTCCCGAAGGCGGCCGCGTTGTCGGCGGCGATGACGGAGGCGAAGAAGACGCCGGACCGCTGCTGGCTGGGTGAGGTGTCGTCGGTGGTGCTGCAGCAGTCGCTGCGGGATCTGGAGGCGGCCTACCGGGCGTTCTTCGACGGCCTGGCCGGAAAACGTCCCCGAATAGGGGCGCCGCGGTTCAAGTCGCGTAAGGACCGGCGACAGGCGGTGCGGTTCACCGCCAACGCCCGCTGGTCCATTACACCGGGCGGGAGGCTCGCGCTGCCCAAGATCGGCCCTGTGAAGGTGAAGTGGTCGCGGGCGCTGCCGTCGGTCCCGGCGACCGTGACGGTGGTCAAGGACGCCGCCGGGAGGTTTTTCGCCTCGTTCGTGGTCGAGACCGATGACGAACCGCTGCTGGCGGCCGAAGCCGAGGTGGGGATCGATCTGGGGCTGGAGCACTTCGCGGTCACCTCCGACGGCCGCAAGATCACCTCGCCGCGGTTCCTGCGCCGCGCCGAAAGGAAGCTCCGCAAGGCCCAGCGGGACCTGTCCCGCACGCAGAAGGGCAGCAAGAACAGAGACAAAGCCCGCACCCGGGTCGCCCGCGCGCACGCGCAGGTCGCCGACGCGCGCCGCGAGTTCCACCACACACTGTCCACGATGCTGGTCCGCGACAACCAAGCGGTCTATGTCGAGGACTTGTGCGTGAAGGGGCTGGCGCGCACGAGGCTGGCCAAGTCGGTGCACGATGCGGGCTGGTCGGCGTTCACGGCGATGCTGGAGTACAAGGCGGTCCGGCACGGCCGCACGTTCGCGCGGGTGGACCGGGCGTTCCCGTCCTCGCAGTTGTGCTCGGGCTGCGGGTACCGGGACGGCCCCAGACCCCTGCACGTGCGCCGGTGGACGTGCGGGGAGTGCGGGGCCGAGCATGATCGGGACGTCAACGCCGCCCGCAACATCCTGGACGAGGGACGCCGCATCACCACGTGATGCTCTGCCGGTCGCCGCTGGACGGAAACCCCCGGGCGTCCCGGGGGAGGCGGAGACCTTAAACGCCTGATGGAGGGCGAGTAAGACCCTCGACTCCGGTCGAGGGCACGCCCGTTGAAGCAGGAAGCCACGGAAGTGCCGCACCCGCAACGGAGCGGCACAGGCCGAATTTCCGGCCTTGAGGCCGGAGAGCGCGTCAAGAGCGGGCCTGCACCCTCCTCCTCATCCCCTCCCGTCCGGAGGAGGGCCGCAAGGAACTCGCCGACCTGCGCGCGGTCAGTTGAGCCGATGAGCGCCCTGGGAGGGGATCGCGTCCAGAAACTCCGGGGGCGTCCAGGCTCGCTTCTCGTAGGCCGCCGTGATTGCGTCGCGGACCTTCTCCGCACGGGCCGCAGGCGTCAGGACGATGACGGAGCCGCCGAAGCCGCCCCCGATCATCCGGCCGCCACGGGCACCCGCCCGGAGCGCCACGTCGACGGTGACGTCGGCCTCGGGCCACGACACCTCGAACTGGTCGCGCAGCGACAAATGAGACGCGTTCAGCATCGCGCCGAACTCGGACAGAGCGCCCGCCCGCAGCAGGCCGACGCTCGCCTCCACCCGGTGGTTCTCGGTGACGACATGCTGGACGCGGCGCCGCAACACCGGGTCGCGCAGGCTCCCCAGCGCACCCGCCAGATCCTTGACGTCGCGCAGCGCGTCCACCCCCAACAGGGACGCGGCCTCCTCACATTCGGCCCGCCGACGGCCGTACTCACCACCGGTCAGCGTGTGCGAGGCGCGCGTGTCGACCACCAGCAGCGTCAACTCGGCGGCGGCCGGGTCGAACGGGACCTGGGACGACAGTTCGCTGCGGCAGTCCAGCATCAGCGCATGACCGGCCGTGCACAGCAGGGACGCCGACTGGTCCATCAGCCCGCAGGGCATCCCGACCTGCTCGTTCTCCGCACGCTGCGCCAGCCGTGCCAACGCGGGACGGTCGATCTCGACGCCGTGCAGATCGCAGAGCGCCAGCGCAGTAGCGCATTCCAGCGCGGCCGACGACGACAGCCCGGCTCCCTGCGGAAGGTCGGAGTCGATCAGCAGCGACGCGCCGCCCGTCCCATGTTCCTGGAGCACCCGCGCCACACCCACCGGATACGCCGCCCACGCATGCTCGGACGGCCACCCTTCGGAGACGACCGGCGGGCCGTCCACAGGGGCGGTCACGACGGTGGACGCCTGCCGCGACCGAACCTCGATCACGCCGTCGTCCCGCCGCGCCGCCGCCACCGAGACGCCGCGCGACAGCGCGAACGGCAGCACGAACCCGTCGTTGTAGTCGGTGTGCTCGCCGATCAGGTTGACCCGGCCGGGCGCGCGCCAGACACCGTCCGGCGCGCGCCCGTAAGTCTCCGCGAAGCCGTCGGTCATCGGGACCGCAGGAAGGTCCACGCGTCGCCGATCATGGTGCGCAGGTCCCGCTCGGGCTTCCAGCCGAGCCGCTCCTGGATCTTGTCGGACGAGGCGATCAGCACCGCCGGGTCGCCCGCCCGGCGCGGCGCCACCTCGGCCGGGATCTCCCGGCCGGTGACCTCGCGGCACGCCTCGACGACCTCCCGCACGGAGTAGCCGCTGCCGGAGCCGAGGTTGAAGACCTCGTGGGCGCCGGGCGCGCAGGCGTCCAGCGCCAGCAGGTGGGCGCGGCCGAGGTCGACCACGTGGATGTAGTCGCGGACGCAGGTGCCGTCCGCCGTCGGGTAGTCGTCGCCGAACATCTTCACCGCCGCGCCGTCGCCCTGCGCGATCTTCAGCACGTTCGGGATCAGGTGCGTCTCCACGGTGTGCCGCTCGCCGAGCCGCCCGTAGGCGCCCGCCACGTTGAAGTACCGCAGCGACACCCCGCCGATGCCGTGCAGCCGCGCGTACTCGGCGAGGGCCGTGTCGATCGCCAGCTTCGTCGCGCCGTAGGGGTTGGTCGGACGGGCCGGGTCCGTCTCCAGGATCGGCGTCGACTCCGGCTCCCCGTACGTCGCGGCCGTCGAGGAGAACACGATCCGGGGGACGCCGGCGACGCGCATCGCGTCCAGCAGCGCCAGGGACTCGCCGAGGTTCTTGTCCCAGTACAGGCCGGGCTTCTCCACCGACTCGCCGACCAGGGACTTGGCCGCGAAGTGCAGCACGCCGTCGAACCCGGCGCCGGCGAGGACGTCCGCCGCCGTGTCGCGCAGCGTGCCGCGCACCAGCCGGGCGCCCTCGGGCACCGCGTCCTCGTGCCCGGTGGACAGGTCGTCCAGCACGACGACCTCGTGCCCCGCCTCCAGGAGCAGAGCGGAGACGACGCTGCCGACGTAGCCGGCGCCTCCGGTGACGAGCAGCTTCACTGAGGGACCTCCACGAGAAAGACTCTGGGACGGCGGGGTGCGTTCCAGGCTATCCGGAACGCTGATCGGGGAAGGCTGAATGCATGGACCGGACGCCGCCACGGCCGCCCGCGGGCCCCGTGCGCCCGCTGGTGTGGCTGCTGTCGCGCTCCACCAACCTGGTCGTGCGGCTGTCCGGCGGCGACCCGGACGCGCTGCGCGAGGAGATCACCGCGGAGCGGATGCGCGCCCTGGTGGCCGAGAACACGCAGCTCACCGCGGAGGAGCGGACCCTGATCGGGGAGGTGTTCGCGGCGGGGGAGCGGCCGCTGCGCGAGGTCCTCGTGCCGCGCACCGAGGTGGTGTTCCTGGACGCGGTGCTCGTCCTGTCCGCCGCCGCCCGGCTCGCCGCGCGCAGCCCGCACTCGCGGTTCCCGGTGTGCCGCGCCTCCCACGACGAGGTGATCGGGTTCGTCCACATCCGCGACCTGCTGGCCCCCGACCCGCCCGAGAAGGACGTCCCGGTGGGCGATCTCGTGCGCCCGGTGAAGTTCCTGCCGCCCTCGAAGCGGGTACTGCCGGCGCTGTCGGAGATGCGCCGCGAGGGCTGCCACCTGGCGATCGTCATGGACGAGTACGGCGGCGTCGCCGGGATCGTCACGCTGGAGGACCTCCTGGAGGAGCTCATCGGCGACATCCGCGACGAATATGATGTGCAGGACGCGCAGGCACGGCGCCTGCACGGCGGGGTGGTCGAGGTCGACGGCCTGCTCAACCTGGACGACTTCGCCGCCGAGACCGGCATCCGGCTGCCCGACGGCCCGTACGAGACGGTCGCCGGGCACATCATGGCGGTGCTGCGCCGGGTGCCCGCCGAGGGCGACTCGGTGGACGCCGGCGGCCGCCGCCTCGCGGTGGCCCGGATGGATGGCCGGCGGGTGGCCCGCGCGCGGCATGACGCGCAGCGGCTCTTCTACACATCC
>NZ_JABXFD010000581.1 GCF_013372625.1 Actinomadura sp. BRA 177 | reverse complement strand
CTGTGTGTTTGTGTTTGGTTCTTGTCTGTGTGTTCTCTTCGTAGGTGGCTGTGTGTTGTTGTTGTTTTGTTTTTCGCGACGCCGCCGTCCGCCGAGTCCTGCCGTCTCTGGTTCGCGGGCGGCGTCAGGGGGGGATGAGAGGGAGGGGGGGGGGGTGGGGCAGATCCAGGGGCTGTAGGAGTTGGTGGGGGTGCGCTGGCGGCAGACCTGGGCCTTGCCGGACGAGACGGTGCCGATGAGGATCGGGGCGCCGGGGGCGGCGGCGATGGTGCGGGGTTCGCCGAGGGAGCCGACGCCGAGGGACGTGATGGCGCTGCCGCTGATCGGCATGAGGAACGGGAGGGTCTGGGAGTCGCGTTTGGCGCGGCCGAGGACGGCGAGGGTGCCGTAGTCGCGCCAGGCGAGGTCGACGGCGTCCTGGAGTTCGGAGCTGACCGGGAGGAAGGAGCCGACGTCCAGGGAGCCGTCGGGGTCGTGGGCGATGCGGCCGAGCTGCACCTGGGGGCGGCCGTCGATGCCGGCGATCACGGCGGCGCGGACGCCGTCGCGGGCGACGCGGAAGGCGAGGACCTCGCGGCCGCCGAGGCCCCAGTGGGCGGCGCGCACGAAGCCCTTGCCGGGGCGGCGCACCCACAGCCACGACTCGCCCTTCTTGGTCTCCACGACCCACAGGGTGCCGTCGCGGCTCCAGGACGGGGCGGTGAAGCGGGCGCCGTCGTGCGCGGTGAGCAGGACGCGCGGGGCGGGCGAGCCGGTGACGGGCGCGGCGGCCAGGACCTGGGTGGCGTCGCTGCTCAGGCCGGCGAACTCCTGGTAGCCGGGGGCGACGGCGGGGCGGGCGAGCCGGCCGGCGGGGCCCGTCACGACGGGCTGGGCGCGGTCGCCCTCCAGGGTGCCGAGGAACCCGGACGGGCCGACGACGTAGGCGTTCTGGTGGGCGCCGTCCGCGGCGAGCCGGCCGTCCGGCGAGTTCTCCTGCCACGCGTTCACCGGCTGGGTGGCGTCCATGCCGTCGGGGACGACGGTCTCCCCGTCGATCCGCAGCCGCCACCGCTTGATCTCGGAGAGCTGCCGCATCGTCCAGCTGAGCTGGGCGGACATGCGTTCGACGTCGCCGCCGCGGGCCTGCTTGGTGAGGTCGACGGTCGCGATCTCCTTGTCGACCTGGACGCCGCGGCGCAGCCGGGTGCCCTCGGGGAAGGCGCTCTCGACGGCGCCGGCGAGCCAGGAGGTGGGGCCGGCGAGCAGGGCCTGGACGAGCTGGGTCGGCAGCGACTGCCGGTTCGCGACGGGCAGGAAGATCCCGTTCGGGACGAGGGTGTGCCGGTCCGGCGCGAAGAAGAACAGGTTGACGGTGCGCATGGCGCGCTCGACGTCGTCCTTGGTGAGCAGCAGGCCGGACTTCTCGTCGCCGGGCAGGCCGGTGATGCGCCAGACGCCCTGCGGGGTCTTGGCGAGCTGGAAGGTGGCGTCGAGGCTCTTCGGGGACGCGGTGTACTGGCCGTCGGCGGTGATGGTGCCGAGCTGGTCGGCGGTGATCCGGACGGTCGCCTGGTTCCCCGACTGCTTGATCACGTGCGGGTCGGTGACGCGTTCGGCGAGGACGGTCACGAAGGGCCGCAGCCCCGGGTTCCAGGACGTCTGGCCGCTCAGGTACGTCTTGGCGACCTTGTGCCCGTCGTCGAAGCTGGCGGACGCGGCGAGGAACCCGGAGACGATCTCGGCGGGCCCCCAGTCGGGCCGCGGTTTGACCGGGATGAGCCGGACGTACGGGTCGTCGACGCGTTCGGCGCGTTCGGCGGGCCTGCCGCTGACGACCTGCCCGCCGCTCGGCACGCTCGCGCAGCCGGCGCCGCCGAGGACGAGGACGGCGAGGGTCAGCAGGCCGGTGACCCGCCGGGTGCACGCGCTCATTCGCCGACCTCCAGTTCGGCGAAGAGGGGGCGCGCGGCGCCGGCCCCGGGCGGGACGAGCGGCAGCGGCGAGCCGCGGAGTTCGGCGCCGGCGACGCGGGGCAGCGACAGGCGGAACTGGGAGCCCGCGCCGGGCTCGCCCCACGCCTGCAGCCAGCCGCCGTGCAGCTGGGCGTCCTCGCGGGAGATCGACAGGCCGAGCCCGGTGCCGCCGGTGGTGCGGGCGCGGGCCGGGTCGGCGCGCCAGAAGCGGTCGAAGACCATCTGCCCCTCCCCGGGTTTGAGGCCGACGCCGTGGTCGCGGACGGCGACGGCGACGGCGTCGCGGTCGGCGGCGCAGGAGATGATGATGTCCTCGCCGTCGCCGTGCTCGACGGCGTTGACGAGGAGGTTGCGCAGGATGCGTTCGACGCGGCGCCGGTCGACCTCGGCCATGCACGGTTCGCCGGGCAGCTGCAGGACGACCTTGCTGCCCTTGCGCTCCGACAGGCCCTGTATGTCGCCGACGACGCGCAGGACGAGGTCGCGCATGTCGAGGGACTCGGCGTCCAGTGTCGCGGCCCCGGCGTCGTGGCGGCTGATCTCCAGCAGGTCGGCGAGCAGCGACTCGAACCGCTCCAGCTGGCTCTGCAGCAGCTCGGCGGACCGTCCGACGGCGGGGTCGTCGAAGGTGTCGCGGTACTCGTAGAGCATGTCGGCCGCGATCCGGATGGTGGTCAGCGGCGTGCGGAGCTCGTGGGAGACGTCGGAGACGAACTGGCGCTGCACCTGCGACAGGTCCTCCAGTTCGCCGATCTTCTCCTGGAGGTTGGCGGCCATGTCGTTGAAGGAGCGGGCTAGGCGGGCCAGATCGTCCTCACCGCGTACCCTCATGCGTTCTTCCAGGCGTCCTGCGGCGAGCCTTTGGGCGCCTTGGGCGGCGAGCCGCACGGGTATGACGACCTGCCGCGTGACCAGCGAGGCGATCGCGGCCAAGAGCAGCACTAGGACGACACCCACTCCGGCCAGGGAGCGGCTCACGTTGGTGAGGGTCTGCTGCTCCTGCGTCAGCGGGAACAGGTAGTACAGCTCGAACTGACCGGTCCGGCCGCCGACGATGAGGCCGCGTTCGTCCGGCCTGCCTCCGAGGTAAGAGAGCTTGCCGTAGGTGTAGGCGCGCGAACCGGCGGGCGCGGTCTTCAGCTCTTCGCGCAGCCGCTTGGGGACGCTCTCCGGACGCAGTTCGTTGGTCGTGTACCCGTCGAAGTACTGCTCGTTGGTGTCGCGGATGTAGACCTCGTAGAGCCCGGACGGGCCGCTGCGCGATTTCAGCCGGTCGATCGTCGAGTTGAGCCTGCTGCCGTCCCCGGCGGAGTTGCCCAGGTCGCGCTGGACCTGCGCCAGGCCGTCGTCCAGCTGGAGGCGTGCCGCCTTGACCTTGCCGTCCATGAGCGCGGACGACATCTGCTGCATCAGGAACGCGCCGAGGATCGCCACCACGATCGCGGAGATGAACAGCGTGGACGTGACGACGCGGATCTGGATCGACTGGCGCCAGCGCAGGTAGGCGGTGCCGATGGCGCCGCTCACGACGCGCCGCAGCGCGCCCAGCCGCCGTCGGGCGAACCGCCTCGCCCTCCTCAGGTCCGCTCTCATGGGGGGTCCGCGGGACTCAGGCGGGACCGGCCTTGTAGCCGACACCCCGCACGGTGACGACGATCTCCGGACGCTCCGGGTCCTTCTCGATCTTGGCGCGGAGCCGCTGCACGTGCACGTTGACCAGCCGGGTGTCGGCGGCGTGCCGGTAGCCCCACACCTGCTCCAGCAGGACCTCGCGGGTGAACACCTGGCGGGGCTTGCGGGCGAGCGCGACGAGCAGGTCGAACTCCAGCGGGGTCAGCGGGATGTGCCGGTCGCCGCGCTTCACCGAGTGCCCGGCGACGTCGATGGTGATGTCGCCGATCTGCAGGGTCTCGGGCGCGGGCTCGTCGGTGCGGCGCAGCCGGGCGCGCACCCGCGCGACCAGTTCCTTGGGCTTGAACGGCTTGACGATGTAGTCGTCGGCGCCCGACTCCAGGCCGAGGACGACGTCCACGGTGTCGCTCTTGGCCGTCAGCATGACGATCGGCACGCCGGACTCGGCGCGGATCTGCCGGCACACGTCGATGCCGTCGGCCCCCGGCAGCATCAGGTCGAGCAGCACGAGGTCGGGCCGGGTCTCCCGGAACGCCTCGAGCGCCTTGTCGCCGTCGTGCACGAACGAGGGCTCGAAACCCTCGCCCCGAAGCACGATGCCGAGCATTTCGGCGAGTGCGAGATCGTCGTCGACGACCAGTACACGTCCTCTCATGGCCCTCATCGTCACAAAATCGGGGTTCGGTGGAGTGGGGCGCGATGCTCCGGCGCCACCTTGCCAGGGAGAGATATACCTTGGCGTGCAAGGTTACCCGCGTTTGCGTCGTACATGGCTCCCCCGCATCGGGTGGGCGGCTCGGATCGTACAGGTGACTCCTGAAACCAACGCAAGGTTGACATCCCGCCCATGACAGGATGACCTGACCCGCTCACAGATCGCAGGGAACCGCAGGGAGCCGAGAATGCCGGGACCGGACGGCTGGGACGACGTCGCCGACGCCGCGGACGTGGTGCGGGGCGTCCCGTTCCGTCCCATGTCCATCTCGGAGATGCTGGACGGCGCGATCGCCGGGATCCGCCGCCGGCCGCGCACCACGCTGGGCCTGTCGGTCGCGATCAGCACGGTCATCCAGGTGACGAGCTCGGTCGCCGCGTACTTCTTCATCGGCGACGACGCCCGCGACGAGGTCACCCCGGACGTGCTGCTGGAGTCGCTCGGCGCGCAGGTCACGCTGACGGTGCTGGGGCTCGTCCTGTCGGCGTTCGGGATCCTGCTGATGGCGGGGCTGGTGGCGCCGATCCTGGGCCGCGAGCTGGTCGGGCTGCCGATCGCGCCGCGGCAGGCGTGGCGGGACGCCCGGCCGAGGCTCGGCCGGCTGATCGGCACCGCCGCGGCCGTCATGGGCATCTCGCTGGGCGCGCTCGTCCTGCCGGCCGCGCCGTTCTTCACGCTGATCGCCGTGGACGCGCATCCGGCGCTCGGCGCGGTCGCCGGGATCGTCGGGTTCCCGCTCGGCATCGCGCTGATGGTGTGGCTGTACATCCTGTTCGTCCAGGCGGTCCCGGCGGTGGTGCTGGAGCGGCGGACGGTAACGGGCGCGCTGCGCCGGGCGGTCACGCTCTCCAAGGGCCGCTGGTTCCGGACGTGCGGGACGCTGCTGCTGGCGCTGCTCGTGACCGTGTTCATGGGCTTCTTCGCGCTCCGCATCCCGTTCCTGTTCGTGCAGCTGATCTTCTTCGGCGACTCGTCCGGCAGCGAGGCGACGATGGGCGCGCTCGCGGTCGACACGGTCGGCCGGATCGTGAGCTGGTCGGTGGTGCTGCCGTTCGACGCGGGCGTGATCGCGCTGCTCTACATGGACCGGCGGATGCGCCGCGAGGGCTTCGACCTGGAGCTGCGCACGCGAGGGAGTTCCGCCGCGGCGATCGCGGCGGGCAACGGCGCCCACGACGAGGCCGCTGACGACCAGGCCGCTAACGATGACGGGTTCATCGACCTGTGGCGGACCGATCCGGTGCCGGCACATCCGTGGACGGGAGCGAACCCGTGATCCTCGACCCGATCGGCCGCGACCAGGCCCGCGAGCTGGCCCGCCGCGAGCTGGAGAAGCAGGTGTACCAGCGCGACAAGCCGTCCTGGCTGGAGCGCTGGTGGGACGAGTTCACCGAGTGGCTGCACCAGTTGTTCAGCCGGGCGCCGAACCCGGAGTCGCAGGGCAGCGGCGGCGGCTGGACGTCCATCGCGATCATCGTCGTGGTCGCGCTGGTCGCGATCGGGCTGGTGGTGTGGCTGATGTGGGGCCGCCGCAACCTCCGCTCCCGCAAGGACCCGCTGCTGGACGAGACGCCGTCCACCGCCCTCGACCACCGGAAGGCGGCGGAGCAGCACGCGGCGGCGGGGCAGTGGGCCGAGGCGATCCGGGAGCGGCTCCGCGCGATCGCGCGCGACCTTGAGGAGCGGGCGGTGCTGTCGGCGCGTCCCGGCCGGACGGCGGACGAGCTGGCGGCCGAGGCGGGCGAGGCCGTGCCCGAGCTGGCCGGCGAGCTGGCCGCGGGCGTACGGATCTTCGACGACGTCTGGTACGGCGACCGGCCGGGGACGGCCGAGGGGTACGCGCGGATGACGGAGCTGGACGAGCGGCTGCGGGCGATGAAGCCGAAGCCGCTGGAGACCGACGACCTCAGCCTGGCCGGCGCGGGCGACGAGGGAGGCCCGCGATGGTGACCCAGGCCCCGCCCGAAGCGGCGCCGGCGGAGCCGTCCGCGCGGCAGGTCGCGGGCCGCCGCTGGCGGTCGGCGCGCGGCGTGGTCGCGGCGCTGCTGGCGATGGTCGTGATCGCGGTGATCCTGGCGGCGCTGCGCCCGTCCACGTCGCCGGAGGCGCTCGACCCCGAGTCGCCGAAGCAGGACGGCGCGCGGGCGCTCGCGGAGATCCTGCGGCAGAACGGCTCGGACGTGACCGTGGCGCGGACCATGGGGGACGCCCTCGCCGCTGCCGATCCGCGCGGCGTCATGGTGGTGACGCGCACCGAGCGGCTCACCGACGACGACCTGCGGATGCTGAGCGGCACGCAGGTGGACCTCCTCCTCGTCCGGCCGACCGCGTACGCGCTGGACGAGCTGGCCCCGCAGGTGCGGCGCAGCGGCCCGACCTTCGAGGAGACCGCCGTGCCCGGCTGCGCCCTGCCGGTCGCGTCGCTCGCCGGCGAGGTCGCGTTCCACGAGTCGGAGACCTACGAGATCACCGGTCCGGGGGTGGCGTGCTACGGGACCGGGCACGGCGGCGCCCAGGTCGTCCAGGTGCAGAACGGAACCAGCACGGTGACCGTGCTGGGGTCGGCGTCGCCGCTGACGAACCGGCGGCTCACCGAGGAGGGCAACGCCGCGCTGGCCATGAACCTGGCCGGGGCCGGCACCTCGACGGTGTGGCTCGTCCCGGACCTGCCGGCGGCGGGCGAGGGCGCCGGGCAGCAGTCGCTCGGCGACCTGCTGCCGTTCGGCGTCAAGCTGTTCTTCCTCGAACTGCTGGTCGCGGTGCTGCTCGTCGCGCTGTGGCGGGCCCGCCGGCTCGGCCCCGTCGTGGCGGAGGCGCTGCCGGTCATCGTCCGGTCCGCCGAGACGGTCGAGGGCCGCGCCCGCCTCTACCGGGCCGGGCGCGCCCGCGACCGCGCCTCGGACGCGCTGCGCTCCGGCGCCCGCGAACGGCTCGTCCCGCTCCTCGGGCTGCCCCGCGGCAGCGCGCAGGATCCCTCCGCCGCACAGGAGATCGTCACGGCGGTCGCCCGCCGCACGCCCTACGACGAGACGTACGTCGGGGCGGCCCTGTACGGTCCTGAACCCTTGGACGACGCCGGGCTCATCGCCCTCACGGACGTCCTCGACGACCTGGAAAGGCAGGTACGGCAGTCTTGAACACCCCTGTAGAGCTCGGGAAGGACGACGTGCCCGGCAGCGGGCCGGCCGCGCTGTCCGAGGAGGCCCGGCGGCAGGCCGAGACGGCCCGGGCGGCGCTGACGGCGCTGCGCGGCGAGGTCGCCAAGACGGTCGTCGGTCAGGACTCCGTGGTGACCGGCCTCGTCATCGCGTTGCTGTGCCGCGGCCATGTGCTGCTCGAAGGCGTCCCAGGTACCGCTAAGACGCTGCTCATCAAGACGCTGTCGCGGGCACTCGACTTGGATTTCAAGCGCGTCCAGTTCACCCCCGACCTGATGCCCGGTGACGTGACCGGTTCGTTGGTGTACGACAACCGGACGGCGGAATTCGAATTCCGCGAAGGCCCGGTCTTCACCAACATCCTGCTCGCTGACGAAATCAACCGGACGCCCCCGAAGACGCAGGCTTCCCTCCTGGAGGCCATGGAAGAGCGTCAGGTTTCGGTGGAGGGCACCGCGCGCGCTCTGCCCGACCCGTTCGTGGTGTGCGCGACCCAGAACCCGATCGAGTACGAGGGCACCTACCCCCTGCCCGAGGCCCAGCTCGACCGGTTCCTCGTCAAGCTGACCGTGCCCGTCCCCACGCGGGACGAAGAGATCTCCATGCTGCAGCGGCACGCGACCGGGTTCGACCCGCGTGACCTGTCGGCGGTGAACCCGGTCGCGGGCGCGGGCGAACTGGCCGCCGGGCAGGCCGCGGTCAGGACCGTCCACCTCGACCCCATCGTCGCCGCCTACGTCGTCGACCTGTGCCGTGCCACCCGGCAGTCCCCGTCGCTCCAGCTGGGCGTGTCCCCGCGTGGCGCGACGGCGCTGCTGGCGACTTCCCGCGCGTGGGCGTGGCTGTCGGGCCGCGACTACGTCACGCCGGACGACGTGAAGGCGCTGGCGCGGCCGACGCTGCGGCACCGCGTCCAGCTGCGTCCCGAGGCGGAGCTGGAGGGCGCGACCACCGACGGCGTGCTGGAGGGCATCCTCGCCCACGTCCCGGCCCCGCGCTGATGGCGCTGACCGGGCGCCTGGGGCTGCTGGCCCTGCTCGGCGCGCTCGTCCCGCTGTTCGCGCCGAGCTGGTGGGGGCTGTTCGCGGTGTGGGGCGTCCTGCTGCTCGGCGTCGTCGCCGACCTGGTCCTGGCCGGGAACGTGCGGAAGCTGCGCTTCCACCGCGCGGGCGACACCAGCGTGCGGCTCGGCGAGACGGCGCAGGTGGCGCTGATCGTGGAGAACCTCGGGCGGCGGCGCCTCAAGGCCAGGCTGCGGGACGTGTGGCCGCCCAGCGCGGGCGCCACGCCCCGCACGGTCAAGGTGGACGTTCCGGCCGGTGAGCGGCGCCGCGTCGAGATGACGCTGACGCCGACGCGGCGCGGCGACCGCAAGGCCGTCACCGTCGTCGTCCGCTCCGTCGGGCCGCTCGGGCTGGCCGCGCGCCAGCTGTCCCGCGCCGCGCCCTGGACGGTGCGCGCGCTGCCGGCGTTCCCGTCCCGCCGCCACCTGCCCGCCAAGCTGGCGCGGCTGCGCGAGCTGACCGGCGCGCACGTCGCGCTGATCCGCGGGCAGGGCACCGAGTTCGACTCGCTGCGCGAGTACGTGGACGGCGACGACGTCCGGTCCATCGACTGGCGGGCCACCGCGCGGCGGGGCGACGTCGTCGTCCGGACGTGGCGCCCGGAGCGCGACCGGCGCATCTACCTGGTGCTCGACACCGGCCGCACGTCCGCCGGCCGCGTCGGCGACATCCCCCGGCTGGACTGCTCGATGGACGCGGCGCTGCTGCTCGGCGCGCTCGCGTCCCGCGCCGGCGACCGCGTCGACCTGCTCGCCTACGACCGGCGCGTCCGCACCCGCGTGGAGGGCGCGTCCCGCACGGACCTGCTGCCCGCGATGGTGCACGCGATGGCGCCGCTGGAGCCGGAGCTGCTCGAATGCGACGCCGCCGGGATGGTGTCGACGCTGATGGCCCGCGTCCGGCAGCGCTGCCTGGTCGTGCTGCTGACCGAGCTGAACACGGCCGCGATCGAGGAGGGCCTGCTGCCGCTGCTGCCGCAGCTCACCGCCCGCCACCTCGTCATGATCGCCGCGGTGTCGGACCCGCGCGTCGGCGAGATGGCCGCCGCGCGCGGCGACCTCGCGTCCGTGTACGACGCGGCCGCCGCCGAACGCGCCCGCGCCGAGCGCCGCCGCCTGACCGCCGAACTGCGCGGCCACGGCGTCGAAGTCGTGGACGCCCCACCGAACGAGATAGCCCCCGCCCTGGCCGACGCCTACCTGGCCCTCAAGGCCGCCGGACGCCTTTAATCGCCCCGGCGACCCGGACGTGAGCTGGGCCGTGCCCCGTATCATGGCGAACATGGGGAGGATCAATGCTGACAAGGCTTGAGGTCGATGGCTTCAAAAATCTTCTCGACCTCCAGGTTGATTTCGGCCCATTTACCTGCATTGCGGGCGTCAACGGAGCAGGTAAATCAAACATATTCGATGTCATCCAATTCATCAGCCTGCTGGCCGACAAGTCGCTCATTGCGGCGGCTCAGGAAGTCAGAGGCGTCCACGGGGAACGGCTCGGCGATCCACGCGACCTGTTCTGGAACGGTTACTCGAGCACGAGCCATGCGATGCGCTTCGCTGCGGAGATGATCGTCCCCGGTGAAGTCGAAGATGACTTCGGACGCTCGGCAGAGCCGTCCATCACTTTCCTCCGATACGAACTAGAACTCGGATACACACACCCCTCCGGAATCGAGAAGATCGGGCGGCTCAATCTGCTCGCCGAACGACTTCACCATATTAAATTGGGCGATGCGGCAGAGCGGCTGCGTTTCAAGCACAGTGCCACTTACTGGCGCAAGGCGGTTCTCCAGGGACGCCGCGCCAAAGCCCCATTCATTTCGACTTCCGTAGACGACGAAGGCCAACCGATCATCAGCATCCATCAGGACGGTGGAAGCAGAGGACAACCGAAGCCGGCTGCCGCGTCACGGGCACCGGCGACGGTGGTGAGCACGGTCACGAGCAGCGACGACCCCACCGTCCTCGCCGCCCGCCGAGAGATGCAGTCCTGGCGCCGGCTGGCACTCGAACCGTCCGCGCTCCGGACGGCGGACCGCTATGTCGACCAGCGCAACATGGATCCCACCGGCCGTCACCTGGCGGCGACTCTCTTTCGAATAGCCTACGAAGACGGCGACCCTGACCGGGTCTACGCGAGAGTCGCGGGCCGGCTGGCCGATCTCGCCGGTGTCACGGTCAAGGACTTGCGGGTCGAGCAGGACGATGTCCGCGAGCTCTTCACCGTCCAACTCGTCGAATCGGAAGGTTTCACGCTTCCGGCACGGAGCCTATCTGAGGGGACGCTGCGTTTCCTTGCCCTCTGCGTGCTCCTGGAGGATCCTTCGGTCGAAGGTCTGCTGTGCATGGAAGAACCGGAAAACGGCATCCATCCGGCAAATTTGAATGCAATGGTCCAGTTGGTAGAGGATCTGGCGGTGGATGTCCAGGAGGCGCCCGGACCGGACAATCCTTTTCGGCAGGTCATTGTCAACACGCATTCTCCCGCAATCGTCCAGCTCGTCGACCCGCAGGATCTACTCTTTGCGGAGCAAGGCCCGCAGCCGACACCTGACGGTACGATGGCCAACGCTTTGCAGCTACGACCACTTAATGGAACGTGGCGCGACACGAGAGACTCAAAGGCTGTCGCCGTCACCAAGGCGGACATCCTCCCCTACCTCACTACGCCACCCGGAGCGCAGACGACCCTGGAGTTGACTTGACTCTGCGCGTCTTGTTCCTCGGCGAAGGAACCAGCGATAGTGGAATCACTTTCCACATTCGACGGATTGCAAGCGACCACGGATACAGAGTAGCCGTGACCGACCCTCTGGTGGAGCGCCTTCCTCAGCCTGCCCGGCGCACAGTCCAAGCAAAGCTGGAGGCGATCCGGGACATGGGCGGCCAATATGAACTGGTCGCGATTCATCGGGATGCCGACAACGCCGGGCGAGGCCCACGACACCAAGAGATACAGCGCGCCGTCGCGGCCGTCATGCCCGACGTTCCTTGTGTACCAGTCGTTCCGATTCGCATGACCGAAGCCTGGCTCATGCTGGACGAAGCTTGCATCAGACGCGTCGCAGGCAACCCGAACGGACACATGAACCTTGACTTGCCGAAGTGGAGAAATGTCGAAACGGTAGCAGACCCGAAAGCCAGGCTAAGGGAAGTGCTCGCCTCCGCGTCCGGCCTTACTGGCCGGAAACTCAATAGGTTCAGGCAACGGTTCCCCGAACACCGACGACAACTCCTGGAGCGCATCGAACCGACCGGTCCGATCGTGGAAGTCTCTTCATGGCAAGCGTTCAACTCCGACTTGCTTTCCGGCCTGGGAGAAGCGGCGTCCCGCACCGGTTGACGGACCTGCATCCAAGCAGAGCCGGGTGTCATCGTGGTTCATCGAGGCCCGATCCACTCGTCGCCCGGGAAGAGCCGGTACTTGAGCAGCAGGTCCAGTGCGTCGGCCGCGGCCTTGGTGTCCCCGCATGGCCATACGAAGCCCTCGCGTCCGTCGCCGGCCTCGAAGTACCCCCAGTTCTCGCCCGGCAGCGCTTTCACCCTCACCTCGCGGCAACGTCACCAGGGCTCAGGAGCTGACCGGGTCCGAAGTCCCAGCCGTGGATGATCGTCGGCCTGTCGGCCGGCCGATTCCTACTACTCATCGGGGGGTTCCCATCTGGTTGAACCTGACTTCGGCAGGCGGGTCCGGGAGAAGAGGCGTGCCGCGCATGGCCAGGACGAGCCGCGCGTGCCGGACCCGCGCCAGTGCCCGGCGGCGCTCCGGGTCCGGGGGCACGTCCGAGGAAAGCCACGGGCCGTACACGCGCAGGATGGCGCGCTGGTAAAGCGAGTCGGCGGCGATCTGTTCGGGCGAGGTCACGGGACGGCCCACTCCGCGAAGACCGTCTTGCCGCCCTCCCGGTCATCGCGAACGGCGCCCCACCGGGTGACGAGCTCCCCGACGATCATCAGCCCCCTGCCGCCCACCGCGTCCGGGCCGGGGCGGCACGACACCGGAAGCGTGGCGTCGCCGTCCCAGACCTCCACCACGCAGACGCGGCCGTCCGAACGGGCGTTCACCCGGACCTCGTCCGTGACCGCGTGCCGGATCGCATTCGCGATCAACTCCGAAACCACGACCCGCACCAGATACTCGTCCACCGGCCAGCCGGCCGCGATCGCGGCGACGTGATCCCGCGCCACCTTGATCTTCTCGACATCCGGTTTGAACGCGATCATCGAATTTCCCCTCCCGGTCGTCATCCCCGGCGCCTCGGCTGGATATTTGTGCCGTACGCCACACAGGATGAGGCTGGACGGGATACCTTCTCTACGTTCGCGAACCTCAGTAACCTCCGGAGGATTCCGTGTCAGGGCGTAACGAACTGGATCCGGACCGTTCTATCTGGCACTTCATAGCCCTTGAAGTGCTGCGCCTCCGCAAATTGTCCGGTTTGACGGGCCAAGCGCTCGCCAACAGTATTGGATGCCACCGTTCTTATGTTTCCCGGGTCGAGAACGCATCCATTCACCTGTCGATCAAGTACGCGGAGCAGCTGGACGAAATCTGGAAGCCCGTGATCCCGTTCGCACGGCTCGTGCGCTGGGCCGAAGCGTCCGATGACGGCGACTGGTTCACCGGGCTGACGTGGCACGAGGCACGGGCGACACGTCACCGCATGTGGGAAGCGCTCCTGGTCCCGGGGCTGTTCCAGACGGAGAACTACGCGCGGGCCGCACTCTCTTCGGGGATGGTGGACGACGTGGAACGCGCCGTGAACACGAGACTCGCTCGGCAGGAAGCCGTGTTCGGGCAGTCCAACCCCCCGCGCCTGACTGTCATCTTGAGTTGGGCCGTGCTCGCTCAGCCTGTGGGGAGTAACGACGTGATGCATGAGCAGATCAGCCACCTGCTCACAGCCGCGGACCTGCCAAACGTCAACCTGCGTGTTCTCGAGCGGGCTTCAGGGACCCATGTCGGGCTGGACGGCTCATTCCGCATCATGACGGTGGAAGATAGAGATGTCGCATTCGCAGACGCCCCCGAACGCGGGCGGCTCGTCACCGACCCGGGGGACGTCCAGAGGTACGCAGTAAGGTACGACCGCATCAGCGACACGGCGGAAGGAATCGGCTCAACCCGGGCCGCCCTCGAAAGAGCTATGGAGACCTACCGATGATCGTTTGGCGCAAGGCGTCACGCAGCAACACGTCCGGCGGTGACTGCGTTGAGGTTGCACAGCGTCCAGGAAACATCGGAGTACGGGACAGCAAGGACCCGCTCGGCCCGGCCTTCGCGCTCTCGCGGGAGACCTTCCGGAGCCTCGTACACGCCGCCAAAGCGGGAAACCTGGACGCGCCTTGACCCGGCACGTCCCAACGCATCGCATGATCAAGTGGCGCAAGGCGAGCAGGAGCACATCCGAAGGTGGGGCGTGTGTAGAGCTGGCACAGCTTCTCGGCGCAGTAGGGGTGCGAGACAGCGAGGACCCGGACGGCCCCGCGTTCACACTCCCCGTCTCTGCCGCGCGGGCACTACTGGATACCGTCAAGCGCGGCGAACACGACACCCCCTGACGCGCTGCGCAGTGGACGCCCACCCGGACGGGATGAGTCTCCGCCCTGACCGCGACTATCTGCCCCCTCAAGTCCGCCGGACGCCTTTGTGTGGCGGTTCAGCCGCTTACGGGGGCGAGGTCGGGGCGGAGGTCGGCGTCGCCGGTCTCGCCCTGGCGGGTGGCGCGGCGGCCGAGGACGATCACGTAGCTGAGGAACGCGACCTCCGCGAGGACGCCGATCGCGATGCGCAGCCAGGTGATGTGCACCCAGCCGGTCACGAACCCCTCGATGAGGCCGGACACCAGCAGCACCGCGATCAGCCCGATGGCGATGCTGACGGCGGCGCGTCCCTCCTCGGCGAGGGCCTGGCCGCGGCGGCGCGGGCCGGGGTCGACGATCGTCCAGCCGAGCTTGAGGCCGCCCGCGACGGCGAGGTAGACGGCGGTCAGCTCCAGCAGGCCGTGCGGGAGGATCAGCCCGAAGAACACGTCGCCCTTGCCGTTGGCGAACATGAGCCCGCCGATCAGGCCCAGGTTGAGCTGGTTCATCAGCAGGACGTACACGGTCGGGATGCCGAGCAGGATCCCGAAGATCAGCGCGACCGCCGACACCCACGCGTTGTTCACCCACACCTGGAACGCGAACGACGCCGCCGAATGCTCGGTGTAGTAGTTCGCGAAGTCGTGCTCGACCAGCTCGCGGATCTCGTCCGGCGTCCCGATGCTCGCCTGCACCTCCGGGCTGTGCACCACCCAGATCGCCAGCGCGAGCGCGAGCAGGTTGCCGAGGACGGCGTTGCCGAGCCACCACCACTTCATCCGGTACGCGACGGCCGGGAACGTCACGGTCGCGAAGCGGGTGACATCGCGCCAGAGCGGCGCCTGCGCGCCCGCCACCGCGGCCCTGCCGCGCGCCACGAGCGACGACAGCCGGCCCACCAGCTGCGGGTCGGGCGAACTGGACCGGACGACGGACAGGTGCGTGGCCGTCCGCTGGTACAGCTCGACCAGCTCGTCCGCTTCGGCACCGGTCAGCCTGCGCCCGCGGTTGATGAGGTGCTCCAGGCGCAGCCAGTCGGCGTTGTGCGCGGCCACATAGGCGTCGACGTCCACCCGGTGAGACTAACGTGTCGGCTTACCGAACCGGCAAAATGGACTTACCGCCGGCATGGGAGGATCAGGACATGGCCGAACTCGTGACCGGCGAGGCCGTCGCGCTCGACATCCGCGTCGCGCGGCTGGCCAGCCGGGGCTGCGCCTTCCTGCTCGACCTGATCTTCCAGATGGTGATGCTCTACATCGTCATCTACGTCACGGCGATGACCTCCCTCGTCGCGGACGACGCGTGGACGGTCGGGCTGTCGCTGCTCGGCACGGTCGCCGTCCTCGTCGGCTACCCGTGCGTGTTCGAGACGCTGCTGCGCGGCCGGACGCTGGGCAAGATGGCCGTCGGGCTGCGCGTCGTCGGCGACGACGGCGGCCCGGTCCGGTTCCGGCAGGCGCTCGTCCGGGCGCTGGCCAGCGTGATCGAGTTCTGGACGTTCTACGGCTCCCCCGCACTGATCACCTCGTTCTGCAACCGGCGCGGCAAGCGGCTCGGCGACCTGTTCGCCGGGACGATCGTCATCCAGGAGCGCGCCCCCGCGTCGGTGCTGTTCGGCCCGGTCGCGGTGATGCCGCCGCAGCTCGCCTGGTGGGCCCGCACGCTGGAGATCTCGCTGCTGTCGGACGAGCTGGCGATGACGGCCCGGCAGTACCTGTCGCGGTTCTGGGAGCTGCTGCCCGAGGTGCGCGACTCGCTGGGGCAGCGGATCGCCGGCCAGGTCGTCGAGGTGATCAGCCCGCCCCCGCCGCCGGGGGTGCGGCCGGAGATCCTGCTGTCGGCGGTGCTCGCCGAACGCCGGCACCGCGAGGAGGTGCGGCTCGCCGAGCGCCGCGCCCGCCTCTTATACACCTCTCCGAGCCCACGAGACGGACTCCCAACTCGCATGCCGGCTTATGCGCTAAAAAAAAAAAAAACA